>NZ_JBKFAX010000024.1:0-92443 GCF_053345865.1 Mycobacterium sp. C31M
TAGGCCGCCGTCTCCGCATCCACCCAACCACTGATGTGGGTCAACCCGTCGGCATCCTGCTTACCGACCCGGGTCCCACACGTGTGCCGGGCCACATCCGGGCCGGGGCCGTCCTGATTGATCAGCATCAACGCAAACGTCGCCGCGGTCTGCACCGTCTCCGGAACACTGACCACCGCAACCGAGACCAGGATCTTTTCGAGCTCCGCACACTTGGCCGGGCTGGTGTACTTGCCGGCTTGGTGTAGCGCGTCACGGATGACGGTGATGTGCGCGTCGGTGATGCGCCCCTCAGACAGAGCGCGTGCACATTCCGGTAGCAGCGGGGCCAACACCTGCCCGTCCAGGGCGTGGCGCGGCCCCAACTCCTTGGCGGCCTTGATCCGCCGCCCCGCCTCGGCCTCGGACAGCCGCATCCGCGTCGAGAGCACATCGGCCCAGGTTTTGCCGCCGATCTCATGGGCGGTGGCCCGATCCATCAACGTCGCCAGGATCCGGTGATCAACCGCGGCATCGGCGCGGGCACGTTCCTCGCGATCGGACTGGATCGCCAACAACTCCGCGGTATCGAAACACGTGAAATCCGCGTCCAACAACGCCTTCACCGATGCAGCGCGATCGGCCAGTGCATGCTGCACCGATTCCCGACTCGCCACCGCATCCGACTTCATGACCTCAACATATGCGTGACCACCGACAAAACAGGTCGGCTTGTGACACCAGAGGCCAACGGGGTTAGAGAAACTCGAGTCGCTCGAAAGTCGCTGCCCAGGTGGCACATTCGGATGTCAAGCCAGCGGCATGGCCGGCCCGAACCCGCCCGGTCCGCGTAGTCCCAGCACCGGCTGTCGCCGACCGCCAAGGTTGAAATCCGGGCACCGCGGTGAATGGCCTACCCCGTCACGCAAGGCGATCTGCAGCGCCCGGACGGACCGTGGTGGAACGCCAGCGCCCATGGCATGTGGACGTCAGGGACCGCTCGGGCGGCAGGGCGGTGATGAGCAGCTCCGGCAGACCGGCGTCGGCCAGGCCGAGGGTGTAGGCGAACGGCGGCTCCGCGTCGACGTACTGCACCGCCCAGCCGTTCTTGCGCGCCAACCCGCGCAGCACGTCGAGGTAGTCCTGCCGGGTGGACCCGGGGTGATCGCACAGCCAGCACATGATGTGCCCCTTCGGTCGGTGCTTGCGACCACCATGCGCCCGCATACCGACAACCCGAGCTGACAGAATCGGCACGTGCCCACGCTCAACGGTCAGGTATCCCACTGGTTCGACACGCCGCCGACGCCGCGGCCCCGGCTGCCCGGCGACCGGGGCGCCGACGTCTGCATCGTGGGTGCCGGCTACACCGGCCTGTGGGCGGCGTACTACCTGAAGAAGGCCGACCCGTCGTTGCGGATCACCATCGCCGAGGCCCGCTTCGCCGGCTTCGGCGCATCGGGCCGCAACGGCGGATGGCTGTCCGGTCTGGTCCCGGGCGACCGGCACCGGATGGCGAAAACCCATGGCCGGGAGAAGGTCCTGGCCTGGCAGCAGGCCCTCAACGGTGCCGTGGACGAGGTCATCGCCGTGGCCGACGCCGAGGGAATCGATGCCGGCGCGGTCAAGGGCGGCACCCTGGAGATCGCCCGTAACCCCGCCCAGGCGGCCCGGTTGGCGGCCACCATCGCCGAAGAACGGCGCTGGCTCAACGATGTCACCGAACTCACCAAAGACGAAGCGGCCCAGCGAATCCAGTTCGATGGGCTGGTCTCGGCCTACCACACCCCGCACTGCGCGCGGATCCAACCGGCCGCGCTCGCGCGTGGGCTCGCCGACACCGTCGAGCGACTCGGCGTCACCATCTACGAACGCTCACCCGTCATCGAGATCGCGCAGGGCCGTGCCGTCACCATGACCGGAACCATCTCCGCGCCGATCGTGTTGCGCGCGACCGAGGGCTTCACCCCGGCACTGCGGGGGCTGCACCGGCGGTGGCTGCCGATGAACTCATCCATGATCGCCACCGAACCCATCCCGTCCGAGATCTGGGACGAGATCGGTTGGCAGGGGCGCGAAACCGTCGGCGACACGGCCCACGGTTTCTTCTATGCCCAGCGCACCGTCGACGACCGGATCGCCATCGGTGGACGCAGTGTGCCCTACCGGTTCGGATCGCGCACAGACACCGACGGGCGGGTGCCCGAACGGACCATCCGATTGCTCACCGAGGTGCTGCACTCGTTGCTGCCCCAGGTGCGACGGGTGCCCATCGCGCACGGCTGGTGCGGAGTGCTGGCCGTCCCGCGGGACTGGGAGGCCGGGGTTTCGCTGGATCGGGCGACCGGGCTCGGCTGGGCCGGCGGATACGTCGGGCACGGGGTGACCGCCACCAACCTCGCCGGCCGCACACTGTCCGACCTCGTGCTGGGCCAACACACCGACCGCACCGAACTGCCGTGGGTCGGCCACCAGTCACGCAACTGGGAACCCGAACCGCTGCGCTGGCTCGGGGTGCGGGGTCTCTACATCGCCTACAAGCTGGCCGATAAGCACGAGCAACGCAGCGGGTCTGCCAAAACGTCGCCGATCGCCCGGGTGGCCGATCTGATCACCCGGAAGCCGCACTAACCCTCGGCGCGCTCCTTGAGCCGCTGCAGCGTCAGCCGGATGTGCTCGGCATTGGCGCCGTCCCGGTCGCTGACCCCGGTGGCCACACCGGCGATCTTCTTGAACCAGCCGGCCCGGCGATCCCAGGTCGACTCGGTGACGGTGCACCCACCGTCGGCGACGACGATGTCGTAGCGCCAGTGTGCGACCGGGAACACCGCGGACTTCACATCGAAGGCGAATGCCTTGCCCGGGTCGGCCGTGGTGACGGTGCAGGTGGTGGTCCAGGACTTGGTGCCGTTGCGATTCTGGCCCTTGAACACCGCGCCGGGAACGGCGGCCGAGCCTTTGGTCCAGGACATCGCATGCGCCTCCTCGGCCAGTGCGGCCATCGTCGGCAGGTCGGTGATCAGCGCGTACACCGCGGACGGGTCGGCGGCGATGGTCACGGAGGCTTGCACGGGAGCGGTCATGGGGGGATCGTAGCCACCGTGGAGTCCCGGGAATCACCGATCGCGGCGTCATGTTGATTCCGCTATGACAGACCGTGAGCCCCGGCAACCCAGCGCCGAGCACCCCATCACCATCACGCCCACAGGGCAACGGGTGACCGTCACCGTCGGTGGCGTGACCATCGCGCAGACCGACGACGCTCTGACCCTGCAGGAAGCCAACTATCCGGCGGTGCAGTACATCCCGTTGGCCGATGTCGATTCCAGCGTGCTGGCCTGCAGTGCCACCAGCACCTACTGTCCCTATAAGGGTGACGCCACCTACTACCACGTCAACGACGTGCAGGACGTCATCTGGACCTATCAGCAGCCCTATCCGGCAGTCGCACAGATCGCCGGACATGTGGCGTTCTATCCGGACAAGGCCGACATCCAACTGGCCTAGATTGGGTTGGTGCCGTCCGCCACGCTGAAGTTCAGTGGCCCCGTCAGCCCCGGGGCGACGCTGGGTCCGCTGCGTCGTGGCAGTGGTGATCCGTGCTTCCGGACGATCGGCGCCGATATCTGGCGGACGTCCTGGATGCGGACCGGGCCGGTCACTGCGCGGATCACCAAGACGGCAACGGATACCGTCGAATGCGAGGCATGGGGCGCAGGAGCGCCGGAGTTGATCGACGGGCTACCGGGGCTGCTGGGATACGACGACACCGCGGCGGGCTTCGACCCGGTCGAACCCACGATCGCCGAGGCCTACCGGCGGGTGCCCAATCTGCGGCTGGGTCGCACCGGGCGGGTGCTGGAGGCACTGGTACCGGCGATCATCGAACAACGTGTCTACGGCAAGGACGCCTTCCGTTCCTGGCGTCTGCTCACCACCAAATTCGGTCAGCCCGCTCCGGGACCGACGCCGGCAGGCATGCGAGTGCCGCCAAGCCCCGAGGTGTGGCGGCGTATCCCGTCCTGGGAATTCCACATGGCCAATGTCGACCCGGGTCGCGCCCGCACCGTGGTGGGTTGCGCTCAGCGGGCCGACGCGCTGGAACGGCTGACTGCCGAGCGCGCCGTGGCAGGCCTGAGATCGCTACCGGGGGTGGGGGAGTGGACGGCGGCGGAGACGGTGCAACGGGCCTTCGGTGATGCCGACGCCCTGTCGGTGGGTGACTTCCACCTGGCGAAGACGGTGGGGCTGAGCCTGCTGGGTGTACCGATCGACGATGCCGCGATGGTGGAACTGCTCGAGCCGCTGCGCCCGCACCGGCAGCGCGCCGTCCGACTGCTGGAGCTCAGCGGGCTCGCGGTGAACCCGCGCCGTGCGCCGCGGCAGGCGATCCCGAACCTGCGTGCGCTCTGATTGGGGGTGATTACCTGACGGCAACGGTGGGTATGTGTGTGTTCGACAACAGATGCCACTGTTAGGAGGCACAATGACTGCGTTCACGATTCCCGGGCTGTCCGACAAGCAGGGCACCGAGGTGGCCGAGCTGTTGCAGAAGCAGCTGAGCACCTACAACGACCTGCACCTGACCCTCAAGCACGTGCACTGGAATGTCGTCGGCCCGAACTTCATCGGTGTGCACGAGATGATCGATCCGCAGGTGCTGCTGGTCCGTGAGTACGCCGACGAGGTTGCCGAACGGATTGCGGCACTGGGTGGTTCGCCCAAGGGTACGCCGGGCGCGATCCTGGCCGACCGCACCTGGGACGACTACTCGGTGGGTCGCGACAACGTGCAGGCGCACCTGGCGGCACTCGACCTCGTGTACACCGGGGTCATCGAGGACACCCGCAAGGGCATCGACCGCCTCGATGATCTGGACCTGGTGTCACAGGACATGCTGATCGGTCACGCCGGTGAGCTGGAGAAATTCCAGTGGTTCGTCCGCGCGCACCTGGAGAGCGCCGGCGGCGAGCTGGTCCACGAGGGCAAGTCGACGGAGAAGGGCGCTGCCAACAAGGCGCGCAAGTAAACTCACCCCCACTGAGCGTCCGGCGCGGTGACAACCGTGTCGGACGCTCAGTGCCGGTATGCGGTCAGCCGCGCGGTCAGCGCGAGCTTGCCGTCGTCGCCGATGGCGCGTGCCTCGGCAACGCCGCT
The DNA here is from genome assembly GCF_053345865.1 of Mycobacterium sp. C31M. Taxonomy (NCBI): domain Bacteria; kingdom Bacillati; phylum Actinomycetota; class Actinomycetes; order Mycobacteriales; family Mycobacteriaceae; genus Mycobacterium; species Mycobacterium sp. C31M. The sequence goes on from NZ_JBKFAX010000024.1 coordinate 5,137, forward strand.
GCTGCGGCCGCTGTGCAGAGCCGTTGCGGTGTAATAGGATTGGCCGCCGCCGATGAGCCTGCGCAGATAGTTGACCCGCAACGAGGCGGTGTGCAGCGGCTGATCGGCGCGGCCGGTGTTGAGCGCCGCGGAGGCCACCAGTTCCAGGCCCGCTGCGGCCACACCGCCGTGCACCGCACCGAGCGTGTTGTTCACCGCCGGGTCCGCCAGTTGGCGCAGGGTGCTGCCATGGCCGCCGGTTTCGGCCACCTGCACCGCCATCAACTCGGCGAGATCGGTCGGCAACGGCTCGGCGGGTTCGTCGGGCTGTTCGAATGCGCCATCGACGTGGACGGCCGCAGTGATGTAGAACGTGCGAACGGTGGCGAGCCCTATCTCGGCGCCGTCGTGGGTCAGCTCGCTCACCGACAGGGACGTCGCTCCCGCCGCACCGAGGGCGCGGCTGGAGGCCAGTACCGGGATCGACGGTGCGTCGGCGAGGCGCGCCTGTGCATCCGGGGTGAATTCCATGGCGAGCTCGCTGGACACCGTCCAATGCCCGTCCGGGCGACGGGCATGATTCGCGAAGCCGGCGATATGGTCCACCAACACCGCCAGCGGGGCCAAGGTGGGCGCTCCGGTGAGGGGATTGCTGAGGCCGGCGATGGGCATGGTTGCCGCATAGCGCGTGGGGCCTACCTCGACATTCGCGATGCCGAAGCGGCCAGGTGGGGTGGTCTGCGGATATGACATCACCGTCCAGCTTCGCGCCGGTTCGCGACGGCTATACCGGGAGGGGGTATCCAACGAGGTAAAAGCAAGATATCTAAGAATCTGGCAAGGCTTTGAGCAAATCCGCGACCAGCCGTTGCCGCACTTCAGTGCGCTGCACATAACAACTGGCAAATCGATGTGACGAGTGTCTCAATCGGGTGTGTCGAGTGAGTCGACCCGCCGCCCGTCGCGTTTACCGCGAAAAGCTCTGGGGTGCTGAGTCTTTGGTGCCGAAGAGTTCGTGCGCCGGGTTCGGCCGGCGGAGGCGGCGAAACAGTCTAGTTAGGTTTGACTAAGTTGGCATGCCTTGCTGTCTTTGTCATATCGTTTCCCCACTTGTGGCGAGTGGATAAACGCCGTCGTTCAGTGCTGCACGAAGGCGCCGCAATCAGTGCACGACGCTTCACGCAGGCATGAGAGTAAGGGTCAGGTGGATTACCGATGGGAACAGTGCCCAGCGGGCTCTACAACCCGGCATATGAGCACGACTCATGTGGCGTGGCCATGGTGGCCGATATGCACGGTCGCCGCAGCCGCGACATCGTCGACAAGGCGATCACCGCGCTGCTGAACCTGGAGCACCGCGGTGCCGCCGGTGCCGAGCCCAACACCGGTGACGGTGCCGGCATCCTTCTGCAGGTTCCCGACGAGTTCCTCCGCGCGGTGTGCGCCGAACAGGGTGACTTCGAGCTGCCGGCCGAGGGCAGCTACGCCACCGGCATCGCCTTCCTGCCGCAGTCCTCGCGCGACGCCAAGCTGGCATGTGAAGCCGTGCAGAAGATCGTCGAGGCCGAGGGGCTGGAATTGCTCGGCTGGCGCGATGTGCCGCACGACGACTCCTCGCTGGGCGCGCTGGCCCGCGACGCACTGCCCACCCTGCGCCAGGTCTTCATCGCAGGCGCCTCGGGGATGGATCTGGAGCGTCGCGCCTACGTCATCCGCAAGCGCGCCGAGCACGAACTGGGCACCAAGGGCCCGGGCCAGGACGGTCCCGGCCGCGAAACCGTTTACTTCCCAAGCCTTTCCGGGCAGACCTTCGTCTACAAGGGCATGCTGACCACCCCGCAGCTGCGCGAGTTCTACCTCGACCTGCAGGACGAGCGGCTGACCAGCGCACTGGGGATCGTGCACTCGCGGTTCTCCACCAACACCTTCCCGTCCTGGCCGCTGGCGCACCCGTTCCGCCGGGTCGCGCACAACGGTGAGATCAACACCGTCACCGGCAACGAGAACTGGATGAAGGCCCGCGAGGCACTCATCCACACCGACGTGTTCGGCTATCACAACGACCTGAACAAGATCTTCCCGGTGTGCACCCCGGGGGCCTCGGATACCGCGCGGTTCGACGAGGTGCTCGAACTGCTGCATCTCGGCGGCCGCAGCATCGCGCACGCGGTCCTGATGATGATCCCGGAAGCCTGGGAGCGCAACGAGAACATGGATCCCGCGCTGCGGGCGTTCTACCAGTACCACGGCTCGTTGATGGAGCCCTGGGACGGACCGGCATCGGTGTGCTTCACCGACGGCACCGTCATCGGTGCGGTGCTCGACCGCAACGGGCTGCGGCCCTCCCGGGTGTGGGTGACCAACGACGGTCTGGTCGTGATGGCGTCGGAAGCCGGCGTGCTCGATCTGGACCCGTCAACCGTCGTGCAGAAGATCCGGCTGCAGCCGGGCCGGATGTTCCTGGTGGACACCGCCCAGGGCCGGATCGTCTCCGACGAGGAGATCAAGTCCCAGCTGGCCGCCGAGCAGCCGTACCAGGACTGGTTGGACGCCGGTCTGTTCCACGTCGACGACCTGCCGCAGGGCAAGTACGTCAAGATGCCGCACCACCGGGTGGTGCTGCGCCAGCAGGCATTCGGCTACACCTACGAGGAACTGAACCTGTTGGTCGCGCCGATGGCGCGCACCGGCGCCGAGGCGCTGGGATCGATGGGAACCGACACCCCGATCGCCGTGCTCTCACAGCGCCCGCGCATGCTCTACGATTATTTCCAGCAGCTGTTCGCGCAGGTGACCAACCCGCCGCTGGACGCCATCCGCGAAGAGGTGGTGACCAGCCTGCAGGGGGTCATCGGCCCCGAGGGTGATCTGCTGAACCCGGACGAGAACTCGTGTCGCCAGATCGTGTTGCCGCAGCCGATCCTGCGCAACGCAGATCTGTCCAAGCTCGTCGACGTGGATCCCGACCACGAGATCCGCGGCCGCAAGCACGGGATGCGTGCCGCCGTGGTCAGTTGCCTGTACCCGGTCGCCGACGGCGGAGCCGGCCTGCGCCGCGCCCTGGAGGACGTCCGCACCAAGGTGTCCCAGGCCATCCGCAACGGCGCCCGCATCATCGTGCTGAGTGACCGCGAGTCCACCGAATGGCTGGCCCCGATCCCGTCGCTGCTGTCGGTCGCCGCCGTGCACCATCACCTGGTCCGCGAGCGCACCCGCACTCAGGTCGGCCTCGTCGTCGAGTCCGGTGACGCCCGCGAGGTGCACCACATGGCGATGCTGTGCGGGTTCGGAGCCGCCGCCATCAACCCCTACATGGCCTTCGAATCGATCGACGACATGATCGACCGCGGCGTGATCACCGGGATGACCAGTGATCAGGCGAAGTCCAACTACGTCAAGGCCGCAGGCAAGGGTGTGCTGAAGGTGATGTCCAAGATGGGCATCTCGACACTGGCCTCCTACACCGGTGCCCAGCTGTTCCAGGCCATCGGTATCAACCAGCGGGTGCTCGACGAATACTTTTCCGGATTGCACTGTCCCACCGGCGGTATCGACCTCGACGATATCGCCGCCGATGTCGCGGCCCGGCACGAGCTGGCCTATCTGGACCGACCCGACGAGTGGGCCCATCGCGAGCTCGAGGTGGGCGGCGAGTACCAGTGGCGGCGCGAAGGTGAGTACCACCTGTTCAACCCGGACACTGTCTTCAAGCTGCAGCACTCCACGCGGACCGGTCAGTACGAGGTCTTCAAGGAGTACACCAAGCTGGTCGACGACCAGAGCGAGCGGATGGCGTCGCTGCGCGGACTGCTGAAATTCAAAGAGCGCGAATCTGTTCCGCTGGACGAGGTCGAACCCGCCAGTGAGATCGTGAAGCGCTTCTCGACCGGTGCGATGAGCTACGGCTCCATCTCGGCCGAGGCGCATGAGACGCTGGCCATCGCGATGAACCGCCTCGGCGGCCGGTCCAACTCCGGCGAGGGCGGCGAGAGCGTCGATCGTTTCGAACCGGACGAGAACGGGGACTGGCGGCGCAGTGCCATCAAGCAGGTGGCCTCCGGCCGGTTCGGCGTGACCAGCCACTACCTGTCCAACTGCACCGACATCCAGATCAAGATGGCCCAGGGCGCCAAGCCCGGTGAGGGCGGTCAGCTGCCGGGTCACAAGGTGTACCCGTGGGTCGCCGAGGTGCGGCACTCGACACCCGGCGTCGGCCTCATCTCGCCGCCGCCGCACCACGACATCTACTCGATCGAGGATCTGGCCCAGCTGATCCACGACCTGAAGAACGCCAACCCGGCCGCCCGCATCCACGTGAAGCTGGTGTCCGAGAACGGTGTCGGCACCGTCGCAGCCGGTGTCTCCAAGGCGCACGCCGATGTCGTGCTCATCTCCGGCCATGACGGCGGTACCGGTGCCACCCCGCTGACATCGCAGAAGCATGCCGGTGCGCCGTGGGAGCTGGGGCTGGCCGAGACGCAGCAGACGTTGCTGCTCAACGGTCTTCGCGATCGCATCGTGGTGCAGGTGGACGGACAGCTCAAGACCGGTCGTGATGTGGTGATCGCCGCGCTGCTGGGTGGTGAGGAGTTCGGTTTCGCCACCGCGCCGCTGGTGGTCTCGGGCTGCATCATGATGCGGGTCTGCCACCTCGACACCTGCCCGGTGGGGGTGGCCACCCAGAACCCGGTGCTGCGCCAGCGATTCAACGGCAAGCCCGAGTTCGTGGAGAACTTCTTCCTCTTCATCGCCGAAGAAGTCCGGGAATTGATGGCACAGTTGGGCTTCCGTACCGTCAACGAGATGGTCGGTCAGGTCGGCGCGCTGGACACCAGCCAGGCCGCCGAGCACTGGAAGGCGCACAAGCTGGACCTGGCGCCGGTGCTGCATGAGCCGGAATCGGCGTTCATGAACCAGGACCTGTACTGCAGCTCGCGCCAGGATCACGGCCTGGACAAGGCGCTGGATCAGCAGCTGATAATCCAGTGCCAGGAGGCCATCAACGACGCCATCCCGGTGCGGTTCACGACCAAGATCGCCAACGTCAACCGCACCGTCGGCACCATGTTGGGCCACGAGGTCACCAAGGCCTATGGCGGCCAGGGGCTTCCGGACGGCACCATCGACATCACCTTCGAGGGGTCGGCGGGCAACAGCTTCGGTGCCTTTGTGCCGCGCGGTATCACGCTGCGGGTGTACGGCGATGCCAACGACTATGTCGGCAAGGGTCTGTCCGGTGGCCGGCTCGTGGTGCGCCCGCCGGAGAACGCCCCCAACGGCTATGTCGCCGAGGACAACATCATCGCCGGCAACGTGATCCTGTTCGGTGCCACCAGCGGTCAGGCTTACCTGCGCGGTCAGGTCGGCGAGCGGTTCGCCGTGCGCAACTCCGGTGCGCACGCCGTCGTCGAGGGCGTCGGCGACCACGGCTGCGAGTACATGACCGGCGGCCGGGTGGTGATCCTCGGCCAGACCGGGCGCAACTTCGCCGCCGGGATGTCCGGTGGTGTCGCCTACGTGTACGACCCGGCCGGTGCGCTGGCGGGCAATGTGAACCCGGAGATGGTCGACCTGGACGAGCTGGCCACCGAGGACCTCGAGTTGCTGCAGGAGATGATCGTGGGACATGTCGATGCGACGGATTCCGCTGTGGGACAGCGGATCCTGACCGACTGGGACGGTGAGACCAAGAAGTTCGTCAAGGTGATGCCCCGCGATTACAAGCGGGTGCTGACTGCCATCTCGGATGCCGAGGCAGACGGCCAGGACGTGGCAGAGGCGATCATGGCGGCGGCCCGTGGCTGATCCGAGCGGTTTCCTCAAGCACACCGTCCGCGAGACCCCAGCCCGGCGGCCGGTCGATCTGCGCCTCAAGGACTGGAAAGAGGTCTACGAGGAGTTCTCTCAGGACACTCTGCAGGTGCAGGCGTCGCGTTGTATGGACTGCGGTATCCCGTTCTGCCACAACGGATGCCCGCTGGGTAATCTGATCCCCGAGTGGAATGACCTGGTGTTCCGGGGACATTGGCGCGACGGTATCGAACGGTTGCACGCGACCAACAACTTCCCGGAGTTCACCGGTCGGCTCTGCCCGGCGCCGTGCGAGGCGTCCTGCGTGCTCGGCATCAACCAGGACCCGGTGACCATCAAGCAGGTCGAGGTCGAGTTGATCGACAACGCCTTCGACCAGGGCTGGGTCAAGCCGATGGTCCCGACGGTGCGGACCATGAAGAAGGTCGCCGTCGTCGGCTCCGGGCCTGCCGGGCTGGCCGCCGCTCAGCAGCTCACCCGTGCCGGTCACAGCGTGACGGTGTTCGAACGCGCGGACCGCATCGGCGGCCTGCTGCGCTACGGCATCCCCGAGTTCAAGATGGAAAAGCGCCATATCGACCGTCGCCTGGAGCAGATGGCGGCCGAGGGCACCCAGTTCCGCACCGGCGTGAACGTCGGCGTCGACATCACCGTCGAGCAGCTGGACTCCGAGTACGACGCGGTGGTGCTGGCCGGCGGTGCCACCGCATGGCGCGACCTGCCGATCCCGGGGCGTGAGCTGGACGGTATCCATCAGGCGATGGAGTACCTGCCGTGGGCCAACAAGCTGCAGCACGGCGATGACGTCGCAGGCCCCGACGGCGAGCCGCCGATCACCGCCAAGGGCAAGAAGGTCGTCATCATCGGTGGCGGTGATACCGGCGCGGACTGCCTGGGCACCGCGCACCGCCAGGGTGCAGCCAGCATCCACCAGTTCGAGATCATGCCGCGCCCGCCGGAGACCCGAGCCGACTCCACACCGTGGCCGACCTATCCGCTGATGTACCGGGTGGCCTCCGCGCACGAGGAGGGTGGCGAGCGCGTCTTCTCGGTCAACACCGAGCAGTTCGTCGGCACCGACGGCCGGGTGACCTCGCTGATGGTGCACGAGGTCGAGATGAAGGCAGGCAAGTTCGAGAAGGTCGAGGGCTCGGACTTCGAGCTCGAGGCCGATATCGTCTTCCTGGCCATGGGCTTCGTCGGGCCGGAGCGCCCCGGATTGCTGACCGATCTGGGTGTCGAGCTGACCGATCGCGGCAACGTCGCGCGCGAACGTGACTTCCAGACCACTGTCCCCGGCGTGTTCGTGGCCGGTGACATGGGGCGGGGCCAGTCGCTGATCGTGTGGGCGATCGCCGAGGGCCGGGCGGCCGCCGCCGGGGTGGACCGTTACCTGATGGGCGAGTCGGCCCTGCCGCGGCCGATCGAGCCGACCGCGGCGCCGCAGCGATGAGCGCTTGCGCGAAGAGCAATCAGATCCAGCGGTAGCTACGTCGGTCCAGTCACATCAGCAACATGAGCCACAGAAGAAACATCTGACTTTAAATCGGCGCGCCGAGTGGTGTTAGCCGCGTCACAGGTGTCTAATAGCTGGGCAGGGGTCGTGCGGGTAAAGTGACCCCACGGTGCAGCTATTCGCCGACCGCAGGAGTTCCTACCGTGTACATGACACCCAATTCACGGTCACGGGTGAGTCGAATCGCCTGGTCATGGTTCCGTCATCCACGTCGCAGCCGTGATTTCCCAGCTAAGCACGAACGGCTGATCACGTCCGCCGAGTTACTGCGCTACGGCGTCTGACCCGGTCGCCGGCGGGCGATCGGACGTCTCCGCCGGCGTTTGCCAAATCGTAATAATCTCGTGACTGTCATTCTTGGGATGCGGTTTGCAGGCCAGAATCCCGGATCGCCTCGGCGAGCGGTTCCAGCACCGCGGGGTCGTACGGCGGCGGCAGGTAGACGATCGCGAGATCCAGGCCCTCGGCACTGAGTCCGGCGGCCTCACCGATGACCTTTGCGTAATCGCGGTCCTCGCCGAGCCGGACATGCGCCGACAGCGTGATCTCCTTGGGGTCCCGGCCGATATCGGCGCAATGGGCGGCCAGCACATCGCGCTTGCGGGCGAACTCCTCGGGCGGGCCGCCGACGAAGTTCCAGTGATCGGCGTACTTGGCGGTGATCTTGAGTGTGCGCTTCTCACCGCTGCCGCCGATACAGAACGGCGGGTGCGGCTGCTGCGGCCCCTTGGGCTCGTTGCGGGCGTCCTTGAGTTGGTAGAACTTGCCCTCGAAGGTCGTCGACTCCTGGCTCAGCAGACCGCGGAGGATCTCGCAGGCCTCCTCGAACCGGTCGAAACGCTCCTTGATGGTGCCCAGCTCGATGCCGTACGCGCCGGACTCCTCCTCGTTCCAGCCGGCGCCGATACCCAGTTCCAGGCGGCCGCCCGAGATGATGTCGAGCGCGGAGGCCATGTTCGCGAGCACCGCGGGATGCCGGTAGTGGATGCCGGTCACCAGCACACCGACGCGGAGCCGCTCGGTGGCCTGGGCCAGTGCGGTCAGGGTGGTCCAGCCTTCCAGGCAGGGCCCGGTGGAGTCGGAGAAGATCGGATAGAAGTGGTCGAAGGTCCAGCCCGACTCGTACGCGTCGATACCGTCGGCGGTCTTCCAGATGGCCAGCATGTCGGCCCAGGTGGTGTTCTGCGGGGACGTTTTGAAGGCGAATCGCATACCTGCCGAAACTAGTCGCCCCCGGCAGTTCATTCCGGATCGCCCCAGATTATTCCTGTGAATGTTCCCAGCGGGCACACTGGAGCGCATGGACCCCGTGCAGGCACTGCGCCGGATCGCCTATTACAAGGACCGGGCCCGTGAGGACACCCGGCGGGTGATGGCCTACCGCAACGCCGCCGATGTGGTGGAGGCGATGACACCCGAACACCGCGAGCGGGTCGGTAAGGCGGGCAGCTGGCAGACGTTGCCGGGTATCGGTCCCAAGACTGCGAAGGCGATCGCCCAGGCCTGGGCAGGCCGCGAGCCAGACACCCTGGTCGAGCTGCGTTCGGCGGCGGCCGATCTCGGCGGGGGACAGATCCGCGCCGCGTTGCGCGGTGACCTGCACCTGCATTCGAACTGGTCCGACGGTTCGGCTCCGATCGCCGAAATGATGTCCACCGCAGCCGAACTCGGACATGAATACTGCGCCCTGACCGACCATTCGCCACGGTTGACGGTCGCCAACGGGCTGTCCCCGGAGCGGTTGCGTGAGCAGCTCGATGTCATCGACGAGCTACGCGAACAGTTCTCGAACACATCCCCGTCGCTTCGGTCGCCCCAGCCGATGCACATCCTCACCGGGATCGAGGTCGACATCCTCGACGACGGCACCCTGGACCAGGAGCCTGAGCTGCTGGAGCGTGTCGACATCGTGGTGGCCAGCGTGCATTCGAAACTCAAGATGGATGCGCCGGCGATGACGCGCCGGATGCTGCGCGCCATCACCGAGGGACAGGCGAACATCCTCGGCCATTGCACCGGCCGACTGGTCGAGGGCAACCGCGGCACCCGGCCCGAATCGAAATTCGATGCCGAGAAGGTCTTCACCGCCTGCCGCGACAATGGTGTTGCGGTGGAGATCAATTCGCGCCCCGAGCGCCGAGACCCCCCGACCCGGCTGCTCGAGCTGGCGTTGCAGATCGGCTGTGACTTCTCCATCGACACCGATGCGCACGCCCCCGGCCAACTGGACTTCCTGGGCTACGGCGCACAGCGGGCGCTGGACGCGCAGGTGCCCGTCGACCGCATCGTCAACACCTGGCCGGCCGATGACCTGCTGGAGTGGGCCGGCCGGCGGAGTTAGCCGTTCGCGGTGAACGGATTGTGTTCGGCGATCAGCCGTTCCATCCGCGCCTCGTCGATGCGCGCGTGCACGCTGGCCGACTCCTGCTGGTCGCGGATCACCTTGGCGAGCGTGAATGCGCTGGTCACCAGGAACAGGACCGACATCCCCAAAAACATGCGCTGCCAGATATCCAGCGGCAGGAACGTGATACCGGCGAGCACCCCGACGAAACTGACACCGAAGGCGATGGTGGCCTGCAGGGCGAACGCCGCGGTGACCTTGGCCGTGTCCGTGAACGTGTTCATGGCTCCCAGCCTGACCGGATGAGGCGTTCGGCGAATGCGTGGAACTACTCAAATTAGACTCGCCCGATGCATTCAGCCCTCGGCGTCGGCACCACGATCACCCTGCTGGCCGCCGGGCTGATCTTCCTGCTCGCGCTGTCACTGGGCGTCTGGAAGTACCGGCAGATAGTGACCAGCGAGAACCACCTGGCCCATCCCTACGTCGACATCGCACACCGCGCGGCCCTGCTGTACGCGTTCGCGACCCTGCTGGTCGCCGTGTTCGTCGAACTCAGCGCCTGGCCGATCTGGCTGAACCTGACCGCCGCCATGGTTCAGGTGTTCTTCTTCGTATTCGCAATCTTCACCTACATCGTGCACGGGCTCACACAGGACACCACCAACCAACTGGAGCGCCCGACTCCCACCCTGCACATCGGCATGTGGGCGCTGATCGTCGGCGAGATCGGCGGTTTCGCCGTGCTCTTCGCCGGTTTTGTTGTGGCACAGTTCTTCTAGTCGGGCAGCATGGGCATCTCCCATCCCGGGTCACGGCCCAGCAGCACGCCTCGGGTCACCGAGGCCCGGCCGAAACGCGCCCGCACCTCGTCGACCGCGGCCTCCAGTGCCACCGGGTCCGCCGAGCCGGTGAACGGCAGTTCGAGCTGCGCGGCGCCGTCGCGGTCGATATTGGTGACCGCGAAGCCGACCAATGTCAGACCCCGCTCGGCGATCAACGGCGCGGCCGCGGCCACCAGCCCGCGGGCCGCGGCGAGTACCACCTCGGTGGAGGCCGTCGCGCGGGGCATCGTGTGCGAACGGGTGACCCGGCCGAAATCGTCGAACCGTAGCCGCAGCACCACCGTTCGCCCGGTCCGCCCGGCCTTGCGCATCCGGCCGGTGATCCGGTCGACGAGATTCACCACGACAGCGTCGATCTCGTTGTCCGACATGGTGTTCCCGGAACGGCCGAGTGCGCGCTGCGCCCCGACCGAGCGGCGGCGTACACCGGCGACGACCCGGCGGCGGTCGGTATTGTGCGCCAGCGCGAACAACTGTCGCCCCATTGCCGGGCCGACCATGGCGCCCAGTGACGTATCGCTCAGTTCGGCGACGTCGGCGACGGTGTGGATGCCATGGGCCTGCAGTTTCTCGGCGGTCTTGGCCCCGACGCCCCACAGTCGGCGGACGGGCAATGGATGCAGGAAGGCCAGTTCGCGGTCTGGTGGGACCAGCAGTAACCCGTCCGGTTTGGCTTCCTGGCTGGCGACCTTTGCCAGGAATTTGGTCCGTGCGATCCCGACGGTGATGGGCAGGCCCACATCGACGCGGATGCGCTCCCGCAGTCGCGCCCCGATCTGTACCGGGGTGCCCGAGACCCGCGCCAGTCCACCGACATCGAGAAAGGCCTCGTCGACAGACAGCGGTTCGACCAGCGGGGTGGTGTCACGGAAGACGTCGAACACCGCGTGGCTGGCCTCGGAGTACGCGCGCATACGTGGCGGGACGACGATGACGTGCGGGCACAGCCGGCGGGCCTGGTGCCCGCCCATGGCGGTACGGACGCCGTAGGCCTTGGCCTCATAACTTGCCGCCAGCACCACCCCGGCGCCGACGATGACGGGACGGCCGCGCAACGCCGGATCATCACGTTGCTCGACCGAGGCGTAGAACGAGTCGAGATCAGCGTGCAAGATGGCCGGCTGAGCCGGCCGTTCAGCAGAAGTCGCACCGGACACGAACATATGTTCGCATCGAGGTCCGACAAGTTATGGTTGCGCGCCGTAGATGCTGGCCAGCCAGATGTGGGTGAGGGTGTCGACGACGCGGTCGTACTCGACTGCGGGCTGTTCGGCGGCCAGGGCGGCCATCATCATCCGCTCGTTCATCAGGTTCAGTGAGGTCGCCAGGTCCAGCGCTGGAATGGTCTCCGGGGCAGCGCCGCGTTCGCGTTCGGATTTGATCAGCGCGGCGGTCAGGGCGATCCACTTCTGCATGAGCCCGTTCCAGAAGGCCCGAAACTCGGGGCTGGCGGTCATCGCCTCCTTGCCGGCCCGGGCGGTGGCGGGTCGCGATCCGAAGGAGCTGAAGAAGATCTCGATACCCCGGCGGATCGCCTGATGCGGTTCGGTGGGCATGGCGCCGATGGCCTGGTCGAACCCGGTGTCGGCGCGCTTGATCATGGGGTCGAGCAGCGTGAGCAGTACCGCTTCCTTGGATGGGAAGTAGAAGTAGAAGGTCGGCCGAGAGATGCCGGCTCCTCTGGCGAGATCGTCGACCGAGATATCGGCGAACGACCGCTGCTCCAACAGGTCTGCCGCGGTGGTGAGAATCGCCTGCTCACGATCGTCACCCGAGGGTCGGGTCGAGCGTCGGCCGCGCGGTGCGCGGGCCTGGCTGGCGGTGGTCACCGTGGTGACTTTACGCCATGTCGAAAAAATCAACACACCGTTGACCGACTCAACACCATGTTGATACCGTCGGTCCCATGAACGAACACTTCGACGTCGTGATCGTCGGCGCCGGCATCTCCGGTATCAGCACGGCCTGGCATCTGCAGGACCGCTGCCCGTCCAAGAGTTACGTCATCCTGGAGCGGCGCGAGAACATCGGCGGCACCTGGGACCTGTTCAAATACCCCGGCATCCGCTCGGACTCGGACATGTTCACCCTCGGTTTCCGGTTCAAGCCGTGGACCTCGAGCCGGTCGATCGCCGACGGCGCGTCGATCTGGAACTACATCAACGAGGCCGCCGCCGAGAACGGCATCGACAAGCACATCCGCACCGGCCAGAAGGTCGTCGCCGCGGACTGGTCGGATGCCGACAACAAGTGGACGGTCACCGTCGAGGCCGGCGGCGAGCAGAAGCAGATCACCGCCTCGTTCCTGTCGGTCTGCAGCGGCTACTACAACTACGACGAGGGGTATAGCCCGACCTTCACCGGTGCCGAGGACTTCACCGGCCAGATCATCCACCCCCAGCATTGGCCGGAGGATCTGGAATACGCAGGTAAGCGGATCGTCGTGATCGGCTCCGGGGCCACCGCGGTCACGCTGATCCCGTCGCTGGTCGACGGCGGCGCCGGCCACGTCACGATGTTGCAGCGCTCACCCACCTATATCGGCTCGCTGCCGCTGGAGGATGTGGTCGCCGCGAAGGCCAACAAGTACCTGCCCAAGCACCTCGCACATTTTGTGAACCGCTGGAAGGCAATCGGTTACGCCACTGGCCAGTACCAGATCGCGCGGCGTTTCCCGGCGGTTTTCAAGCGGGCGCTGCGCCAGATGGCCACCCGCCGGCTGCCCAAGGACTTCGACTACGACAAGCATTTCAGTCCGCGTTACAACCCCTGGGATGAGCGAGTCTGCCTGGCGCCCAACGGTGATCTGTTCAAGTCCATCCGCTCCGGCAAGGCCGATGTCGTAACCGACACCATCGACCGCTTCACCGCGACGGGTATCCAGCTCGCCTCCGGCCAGCACCTCGATGCCGATATCATCATCACTGCAACAGGTTTGAACATGCAGCTGTTCGGTGGTGCCAAGGCGCTGCGCAACGGCGAGCCGATCGATCTTCCCAGCACGATGTGCTACAAGGGCCTGATGCTCTCCGGCGTGCCGAACATGGCGATCACCTTCGGTTACACCAACGCATCCTGGACACTCAAGGCCGACCTCGTCTCCGAGTTCATCTGCCGGGTGCTGAACTACATGGACGACAACGGTTTCGACCGCGTCGAACCGCAACACCCCGGTGCCTCGGTCGGCGAGGAACCGTTCATGGACTTCACCCCGGGATACTTCCGGCGCGCCATGGACAGCCTGCCCAAGTCGGGTTCGGAGGCGCCGTGGCGGCTCAAGCAGAACTACTTCATCGACCTGCGGACCATCCGGTACGGCAAGGTCGACGAGGAGTCGCTGCTGTTCACCAAGCACCGCGCGGCGGTCAACGCCTGACCTTCATCCGCCGAGAAGGCGCCGAATGGCCCCCAAATCCCGTGATTTGGGGGCCATTCGCGCTCCCCCGCAAGCGGGAGGTGCCCCCAGCTCGCGCTAAGAGGGTGCGACGACGACAATGCCGTCCTCGTCGCTGTATGCGATCTCGCCCGGCACGAACGTGACGCCGCCGAAGCTGACCTCGACATCACGTTCGCCCGCACCGGTTTTGGTGCCCTTGCGGGGGTTGGTCCCCAAGGCTTTGATGCCGACGTCGATGGTGGCCAGTGTCGCCGCGTCGCGCACGGCTCCGTTGACGATGACGCCGGCCCAGCCGTTGTCGGCCGCCAGTCCGGCGATGATGTCGCCGACCAACGCCGTGTGCAGCGACCCGTCGCCGTCGACCACCAGCACCCCGCCCGCGCCCGGTGTCGACAGGATCGACTTCAGCAGGGCGTTGTCCTCGAAACAGCGCACCGTGGTGATGGGGCCGGCGAAAACGCTGCGCGCGCCGAAGTTCCGCAGCTGCAGATCACAACTGCGGACGTCGGGGTAGATCTCGTCGACCAGATCGGCGGTGGCGCGGGGTTGGATGGTCATTCCATGAGACTAGCGATAACCACCTCGTGGACGAACTGCGCCAACCCCGGTTCGACAGCGTCGTAATAGGCCGTGAACCGGGCATCGGCCAGATACATCTGCACCAGGCCGCGGTGCATCTCACCACCGCACTCATAGAACCGTTCGATCGATGCCCGGTGCCGCGCCGCCAAGGCATCGGCCTCCGGTGACCCGGCCTGCACCCCGGCGCGCTTGGCGGCGGCCAGATCGGCCAACAGGGCGTCGCCTTCGGCCTTGAGGTCGATCCAGTCCTGTTTGGTCAGTTGCGCCGCCCGTTGCTGGGACAGCCGCCACGCCTCCGTGTCACCCCAGCGCTGCTGCGCCTCGATGGCGTACTCCTCGCCGAACGCCGTCGTCCCGAAGATCTCGACCTGTTCCTCGGCCGTCAACTGGATACCGCTGCGGTGTGCCGCCATGAGTTCCTCCACCGCCTTGATGGTGCGCTGCAGATCGTCGGCCCGCTCCAACAGCAGAGCGCGCTGACGTTGCAGCCGGGACAGCTCGTCGGCCTCGGGGTCGTCGAGCAGGACGCGGATCTCGTCGAGCGCAAGCCCGGCCGCCCGGTACACCAGCACCAGGTGCAGCCGTTCGACGTCGGCATCGGTGTACCCGCGATAGCCCGCTGGGGTGCGCACGCTCGGCACCACCAGACCGATGTGGTCGTAGTGATGCAGCGTCCGCACGGAAAGCCCGGTCAGTGCCGCAACCCGGCCGACGGTCCGTTCGTCCATGGACTCGACTATCGCCCCTGACGTCGCGTCAGGGTCAAGGGTGAGTTCAGGCGGCGTCGTCGCTGCGGCGGGTCCAGAGCACCACCACGACGGCGAGCAGGCCGACGGCCAAGGCGACGGCCAATGGCAGCCGCGATTGATCGGGACCGGCGGCCGGCACCACGGCGGGTGTCGGCACCGCCGCCGCGACGGTTGATTTCGCTTGGGCAGCAACCTCTTTGGCGGCTTCCGGGGTCGCCTTCACCGGCGCCGGCACGACCTTGGCGGCCGGAGCTTTCTTGGCAGGCGCCTTTTTGGCCGGAGCTTTGGCCGGGGCTGCCTTCTTGGCGGGGGTCTTCTTCGCGGCGGCCTTCTTGGCCGGAGCCTTGGCCGGGGCTGTCTTCTTGGCGGGCGTCTTCTTGGCCGCGGCCTTCTTGGCAGGCGGCGGGGGAGTCGGGGCGGCGGCCTCAGTCGGGCGATCCTCGGGCAGTCCGGGGTCAGCCGGGTCCTTCTGCTCGGGAAGGTCCTGCTCGTCGGCCATGCGTCTGCTCCTCTGCAGTGTCATTTCGCGCCCCGCCAAAGGCCCATCATGCCAGCAGCGGGTTCCGGCTAACCCGTTACCGCCAGCGCAGCCGCCAAAGTCAGTGCCACCGCCATCAGCGCCAACTCGGTGTCGGAATGCCGGGTGGACACCTGGGCGGTCACCCGGTGTCCGCGTGCCGACGGCAGCCACCGATACCGATTTCGCCAGGCCAGCACCATCAGGGCGGAGGTGACGACGATTTTTGCCGCCAGCAGTCGGCCGTAGCCGGTACCGATCAGCGCCGCCGGTGAGTCGAGCATCACCGCGGCGCTGAGTACCCCACCGGCCAGCAAGACGATCACGCACCACAGCGACATCACCGAGAACCGTGGTAGCACCCGCGCCCACTGGCCGCGGTGGGCGACCGTCAACACCAGCGCTGCCAGCACCCCACACCAGAGTGCGGCCGCCACTGCGTGCAGCGTCACCGCGACTCCGCCGATCGGACTGTCGGAGAGGTGCCCGGCCAAGGTGCGCGCCGCGGTGCCGGTCGCCGCGACCCCGGCGATCACCATCGTCGCCGCCGGCCCGCGCGTCACGACCGCCGACACCCCGACCACCAGCGCCGCTCCCACACAGATCAGGTCGGCACGCCCGGCCACTGTCGCCAGCGCGTACTCGGTCGTGGTGCGTAACCCGAGGCTCAACACCCCGACAGCGGCGGTATCGGCGGCTGCCGACACCAGACGCACCAACTCGGCCGCCAGCCACACCCAGGCCGCCACCGCCAGGGCGGCGGCGCTCCGGCGGGTCAGTTCCGGGCGGTAGCGGGGGACATCGAGGTAGGGCACCACCGCCAGACCGAGCACGATGACCGCCGCGCCATCGGCGAGCACCCGGGTGACGGTGGTCGGCAGTGACAGCTGCGGCTGGGCCAGCGCCCAGGCCAGCGTGATCCCGACGAGGAGGACGAGCGCACCGGGTGCGGCGCGCCGCAGGTACGTCACGTCCGGCGGCGTCGGCTCCACCAGAGGCCGGCGCCGACGAGGACGACCGCGCCCATGACGAACGGCCACACCGGAAACCCGTCATCGGGGGCCGCCGTCGGCGCTGCGGCCGGCGCAGGCGACGGCGGCGGCGAGGCGACGGCGGGTCCCGGCGCCGCTTCGGTACGGGCCACGGTCAATTCGAACGACCAGGAGCCGCTGATGACATGGCCGTCAGCCGAGGTGACGCGGTAGTTGGCGGTGTAGGTGCCGGCCGGACCGAGCGGACGCAGGTCGACCTCGGCGACGGGACCGTTGACCCGGACCTCACCGGATGACCACAGATTGCCGTCCGGACCGACGACGGTCATCGCGGCGAACGCAGTCTGCAGATCCTCGCTGAACGTCGCGCTGACCGTGGCCGGGCCCTCGGCGAGGGTGGCGCCCGATGCCGGATCAGAGGACAGCAGGGTCGCGTGCGCGGATGCGACACCGGGAGCGGAGAACACCGCCAACAGTGCAGCGATCAGCACGGCGAGCAGCCGTGTCACGGCAGGCCCAGCCGGGCCAGCAGGTCGGCGTCGATCCCGTCGAGCTGATCACCGATCGCGGCGTGGGCGGCGCGGCGCCGGGCCGAGGGCATGTTCTCCGCGGCGGTCACGGCGGCGGCGAGGTCGATCAGTCGGTCGTTGACGGCGGCGACGAACTGCCGGGTCTCGCCATCCTTGGGGTTCTTCTCGGCGACCCGGCGCACCGCCTGCTCGGCGCCGGTGATGCGGGCCGACAGTGCCGCACCATGGCCGGAGAACTGCCCGACCTGGCTCAGCGGTACCCCGAGCTGATCGGCGCGGCGCTGGTCCAGCAGGCCGCGGGCGGCGATGGCGCCGCGGTAGGCAAGCGGCACCACGACGGGGGCGAGCAGCCGCGACACCGTCAGCGCTCGGCGAATCTTGGTCGGCGACAGCAGCTTGCCCTCACGGACCGCCTTGAGCTGGGTCTCAGCAACCTTCAGTGCCGCGCGATCACTGTCGTGCTGGGCCTTGAGCTGTGCCTTGACCGCCTTGGACGCTGCCTTGCGATCGGCCTTGATGCGTCGGGCGTCATTCTTGGCGGCCAGCCTGGCCTCGAGTTTGGCCTTGGCTTTGATCGCCCGGGCCTCGGCACGCCGGGTCGCGCGGCTCTTGCGTTGTTTGAACAGGGCCATCGGCGGTGCCTCCCGGTCAGATCGTCGATGTGGTGGGCGGATGCATGGCATATGCGCACCGCTGCGGCCAACCCTATCGCTCTGCTGTGGACACCGGCGTCGGTGCCCGATGCGGCGGCCGGTTTCGCGCTGACAGCAAACAGTGCGCGGGGGGTGTGCGACAATTGCCGAAACGAGGGCTGATCTGCACGATGACGCCATGAAGGGGTGGTGACGACGTGGGTTCGCGCATGCGAGTCGCCGCGGCTGCCTGCCTCGTGTCGTCTGGCCTGCTCGTCGGGGGTGCGTCCACTGCCATCGCATTCGCCGCACCGGACACGGCAAGTGACCCGTCGGACGGTGGAAGTGCTGGTCCGGCCGCCGATCAGCCGTCCCGCGGCCCCGGTCGCGACGCGGTCAACCGACCTGGTGCGGGGGCCACGCCGATCTCCGGGCGGGTGGGCGCCCGTCAAGCCGAGAAGCCCCGCCCCAGGGCCGGTGATCCGAAAAACGAACCCACTGACAGCAAATTTTCCGAAGCGGCAGAAGAGAACGCGGCAGAGGAGTCCGAGGACGGCGCCGGCGAACATTCTCCGGATCCGACCCGAGCCGTCGAGAACCCCCGCGAGGACCCCAAGGGTGAGGACGATCCCAAGGGTGAGGACGGTACCGAGGAGGACGACGAGGACGAGTGCGGCTGGTGGTGGCCGAGTCCGCCCGAGGGCGATATCCCGTCGTCGGGGACCGGTGACGGCTACGACGGTGTCTCCCCACCCGTCGGCCGGCCCAGCATCCCGCCCGGCATCGGCCTCCCACACGCGATGGTGCCGGAGTCCCCGGTGGTACCGGTCGTCCCCGACCCGCTCGAACCGCCGCCCGGACTGGCGGCCCCGGCCGCGCTACCGATGCCGGTGCTGTCGATGCCGATGGTCGCGTTGCCACCTGCGGTACCCGGCGGCGGCTCGGGCGGTGGTGTCGGCGCCGCACCGCGCGTACCGGGCGTTGCCGAGCCGCGTCCGGCTCCGCGCAGCACACCGCCGGCCGAAGGCCCGGCCGCTGTCCGTGGCACCGAGGCCGTCCCGGCCAACTACCGGGCGGGTTACGGGGAGCGTCTGCGCACCGCATCGACATCGCAGGTGATCGCGATGGCGGTGCCCGGAGCAACCGGGATCATGCTTCTCACCGGAGCGGGTGGGCTCATCGGCTACCGGCAGGCCCGCGCAGGTCTGGCCATCCGGGCAGCCGGTTCGGGGAGGTTCGTCAGTTGATCGCCAATCCCGCGCACGCAGCGAACGTCAGCGCCATAGTGGAAAGGTCGAAAAGGGGGACACCATGCCTGCCAGTCGTCGAGTGACCCGTGCCGTGAGTTCTGTACTGGATCTGGCCCCGCGACGGGGTGAGGTCTCGCTACCGCGCCTGGTCGAGGCGGTGGCCGACGATCAGGGGCGGCCGATCCAGATCAAGATGGCCGATCTGCCGCCGGGGGTGTGCGGGCAGTGGCGTCAGTACGCCGACCACGATGTCTTCCTGATCCAGAAGGGGCTGCCGGCCTGGGATCGCACCCTGGCCCATGAGCTCGGCCACCTGGTGCTCGGCCATGCGGGGACGCCGGTCGTCGAGGCGGCCCGCGAGGTGACCGAACTCGCCGGCTCTGATCTGATCGGATACATGCTCAATCAGCGGACCGGGTGCATGGGTCCGGCGGGAGAGGCTGCCGAGCAGGAGGCGGAGGATTTCGCCGCGTTGCTCATCTACCGTCTCGGCCGGTTGCCCTCGGATCGTTCGTCGATCATGCAGGTGCGACTCGGGGAGGCGTTTGGTTGACCGTCTGGGTGATCGCCGGTCTTCTCGGATTGGCGACCGGCCTGCGCATCGGCTGGGCGCTGGTCAACAAGCAATCCCTGGTCAGCACCGCGATGATCCTCGCGCTGGGGAGCCTCGGGATTGTCGCTGCCCTCAACTGGCAGCCGCTGACGCTGCTGATCGATACCGCGCTGCGCTGGCCCAACATCTCAGTGGCGCTCAGCCAGGTCGCGCTGATCGCCTGTGCCGCAGGCAGTTGCGTGATGATCACGACGGTCGCCTCGGACCGTAAGCCGGCCGCCATCCGGCGGATCGCGGTGGCGCAGTACGTTGTCGCCGCGGTGATCGCGACCGTCACCCTGGTCAGCTTCTTCCGCCGGGAGCGGGAGCCCGAGATGGCACCGGAGGAGTATCTGCGTCGCCACCTCGGCGCCGGCGGATCCTCGGCCTGGCTACTGCCGATGTTGTACGTGCTGTTGGCGTTGACACTGGTCGCCTGGGCCGGCGTGCGGCACTCGAACCGCACCCGCCGCGGCCGCGCGCTGTTCGTGTTCAGCGTCGGGATGGTGCTGATGGTGTTGGCCAGCGCCTTCTTACTGCTGCGCGCGGTGGGCAACACCGATGTCCTCGGGGTCGGGGCGGCCGCGACGCTGCTGGGCTGCGCCATGCTGGTGGTCGCCGGCGGCTCGCTGCTGCCCAGCATCGAGGACTGGTTCGGGGCGCGCCGGGAGATGCGCACGATTGCGCCGCTGCTGGCCGAGCTGAACGAGCGGCATCCGGATGTCGGGATCGGTGTACGCCCGCGTGGGCCGCTGCTGTTCCGGGTGGCCGAACAGATGTCGCTGATCTCGGACTCGCTGTACCTGGAGGCGATCGCTGCCGAGGGGGTGCGCCGCCGCACGGTCGACGCCGGCCCCGGCGGGCGCGATGCGGAGCTGAACATCGCCGATATCGCCGATCTGGACTCGCCGCCGGTGCCCGCCGATGAGCAGGCCCGCGGTATCGCGCAATGGATCTACGACGGTCGCGATGACAACAGCGGGGACGGCCCGCACGGCTCGTTCCCCGGGTTGAACTGGCTGCGCCAGCCGACGACGTTCTCGGACCGGGAATGGATCCTGGCGATCGCCGAGCAGTACGAGGATCTCGTCAAGGTGCCCTGAACGGGCACTGAAACCACAGACGGTGCCGCAGCGCTCACGCGCCCGGCACCGCTTGTGTCGTGATCCTGTGGATGGATCTAGCTGTCGAGGTTCTCCCGACGACGGAGCTCTTCGGCCTTCTGCACCAGATCCTGCTGGGCATCGGCGGAGAGCCCGACGGTGCGCGCGGCGATGCGGCGGACGCCCTCGTCGCGCATGTTGGCGAGCCACGTCAGCTCCTTGTCGAGCTTCTCGTAGTACTCGTCATCGGTGAAGTAGGCCGGCTTGATCCGGAAGAAATTGGCGAGCGCGGCCATCGTGGTCACCGACGGGTTGGTGCGATTGCCGGAACGCAGCTGGGACAGATACGGGGCCGACATCGTGACACCTTCGGCCTTGAGGGCGCCGATCACCTCGGCCGACGTGTGGGGTCCCCGGCCCGGGGGGTAAACCGTATCGAAGAGGCGATTCAGTCGGGCGGCGAACGTCTTGCTCATCTAACTTTCCTCCACTTAACTCACGAGCCGTCTGCGCTGGGTTCGTATTTGCTGATCATCGTAGCGAGTGATGCCGCCACAACCAAGTGCAAACCACTGAAAACTAACACTACCTTCACTTGGGGCCCCGGGCGAGGTGTTGTAGCTGCACGTCAACCTCACATTCGTCACCTGGGCGCGTGAGCTGGCGAAGTAGAAAATGACGGTGGCGCTGTTTTGCCCAGATCAACTGATCTTGACACGTTGTCACAGTAACCCCATAGCTGATCGGCAGTGCTCAGGCGTCACGCAGCAAAGATCGGCCTTGGATTTGCTGAGGTCGCCGGCGAAGCGGGTGACCGGTAGCCATGACGTGCACTTCGCTCCGCAACATAATTGCTGGCGTTTGCACAGGAAGTGGGGCCGAATGTGGCCGATTCGTGTCCGAACCGTTATCGTGATTTTGCTGCGACAGCGTCGGCGAGCTAAGCGGCGAGCAGCATCGCCAGGATCGCGGTGTCCGGATGGCTGATCGGGTCGACGCCCACCCGACTCACCATCGAGGTGATGGTGCCGTCGGCCTCGGCCTCCACCCAGGCCGCCCGGTGCTCCAGGCCCAGATGTGGGATGCCGGGCAGCAGGACACATCCGGATGCCGCGCCTGCGCATTCGGGAAGTGACGGCGTGGTCTCCGACGGCGGGTGCAGCATCAGTAGCGCGGGCGGTTGATGCTCGGCGAAAAACCCTGGCGGAACCGCAGATTCACCGACCACCGGACCCTCGGCCAGGACCAGGCCGACGGTGCCGGGTTCGGGTTGGTCGGGCAACTCCTCGCGGACACCGAAAATCGTTGTGGTGGAGAGCAAGCCGGGCAGTGAGGCGACCCGCACCGCGACCATGAGCAGCTGCGCCCATTCCTTTGTGGAGTCCGGCCAGCGACCCGACACCACAAAACCCTTGAGGGTTCCCCTGGAATGGAACGGGGCGATCTCGACCGCTCTTCCGGAACCGGTGTCCATCTGGCCTCCCGACAGTCGCACGTCTGGTGAACCGACACTGCTGTGGGTCGCTGTGACACAGGATGCGGCAGTGGCGCATTAGCACGCAAGAGGACACGAGTGCCAGCAGAAGCCAAGAGCCCCGCATGCCGGGGCATGCGGGGCTCTCTTGAAGTGCGGCGCGGGCTCAGCCGAAGATGAGGCCGCCGGCCTGGGAGGTGGCGCGTGCGTAGCGGTCCTGGACGTCGGCCCAGTTGACGACGTTCCAGAAGGCCTTGACGTAGTCGGCCTTGACGTTCTTGTACTGCAGGTAGAAGGCGTGCTCCCACATGTCGACCTGCAGCAGCGGGATGATGCCGAGCGGGACGTTGGCCTGCTGGTCGTAGAGCTGGAAGGTGAGCAGGCGAGCTCCGAGGGTGTCGTAGCCCAGGACGGCCCAGCCCGAGCCCTGCAGGCCGTTGGCGGCGGCGGTGAACTGGGCGCGGAACTTGTCGAAGCTGCCGAACTGGTCGTCGATGGCGGCTGCGAGGTCGCCTTCGGGCTTGTCGCCGCCGTTGGGGGACAGGTTCTTCCACCAGATGCTGTGGTTGACGTGGCCGCCGAGGTGGAAGGCGAGGTTCTTCTCGTTGAGGAAGATGGCCGACTGGTCGTCTCCTGCGCGGGCTTCTTCGAGCTTGGCCACCGCGTCGTTGACGCCCTTGACGTAGGTGGCGTGGTGCTTGCTGTGGTGCAGTTCGTTGATCTGGCCGGAAATGTGGGGCTCCAGCGCGCCATAGTCGTAATCGAGTTCTGGCAGCGTGTATTCAGCCACGTTGGTCCTTCCTAGTCATGGGAATCGCGGTGGAGTTCGGCGTCGCGGAGTTCGACAACAAGCTCGAGCACAACCTTGCTCCATCCCCGCGTGCACCGCAAGGAGTGGGTACCCAGGTCGGACCGGGGAGAATCAGAAGAGGACGATCGCGGCGAGGACGCCGAGAAGCACGAGGGCGATCACGCTGGCGCGGATGAGCGCCACCACCTGGTTCTTGGTGTAGTGATGCGAGGTGTGCCAATCCGAGGGCGGCACGGCCGAACCCTGCCCGATCGGGTGTGCTGCCATCAAATGCTCCTGACCTGCACGATCACGCCGTCCCCCCAGTGAGATCTGTCACACGGACTGTTGTGACGCCGATCATAGACCCTGTTTGCTCAGGGCAGAAATCGGGTGTCTGCGCCGCCACCGAAAGGTCCCGTGGTGATCAAATCTGGCCGATCCGAATGGCAAAAATGACCGTCGAGAAATTTAGCTCGGCAACGCTTTTGCTCGCTCGGTGTGTCGCTTGTTGATCGTCGACCACGGACAGGGCCGATTCATCCACAGCCTGATGCTTTCCTCACAGCGAAAGCCGGGGTTGTGCACAGTCAAGCCCGTGCACACTTGTGGATGAACCTGTGGAAACTGTGGATAGCAAGGACATTGCTGCTGGGGAATCGGTGCGATGCCGCCCACGCCGTGCCAGCATGGTCGTATGTCTGACGACGATGTGGCGCAGATCGAGGTCGGCCAACTGCCGCTGGAGTTCGGCGAAGCGGTGGTGCTGCTCGACGTGCGCGAGGACGACGAATGGCAGGGCGGCCACGTGGCCGGTGCCCAGCACATCCCGATGGGTGACGTGCCCGCCCGGATCGACGAGATCGACCGCGACGCGACCCTCTATGTCATCTGCCATGCCGGCGGGCGCTCCCAACGCGTCGCGCAGTATCTGGCGCGCAACGGTTTCGAACCGGTGAATGTGGCCGGCGGCATGTTGTCGTGGGTTCAGGCGGGTCGCCCGGTCAGCACCCCGTCGTAGGCTGGTCGGGTGATTCAGGTCTGTGCCCAGTGCGGGACGCGGTGGAATGTGCGCGACCGCCAGCGGGTGTGGTGCCCGCGCTGCCGCGGCACACTGCTC
Source organism: Mycobacterium sp. C31M (assembly GCF_053345865.1). NCBI lineage: Bacteria > Bacillati > Actinomycetota > Actinomycetes > Mycobacteriales > Mycobacteriaceae > Mycobacterium > Mycobacterium sp. C31M. Next base: position 29,360 of record NZ_JBKFAX010000024.1, read on the forward strand.
GCCCCCGGAGCACCACCACCTGCGCAGGCCCCCGCGACACCGCAACCCGCGGGGCGTCCGGGCGGACCCTGGGACGCCAGGCCCGCAGGCCCGGGCAAGAAGCCGGCAGGTTATCGCTGGATCGCGGTGCGGCCCGGTGCGGCGCCCCCGACACGTCGTCGGCGCGGACCGTTGGGCCCGACGCCGCGCTACACCGTCATTCCGCGCTGGGGTCTCTACGAGCAGTTCGAGAATCCGGCGGCGGCCGATGCGGCGACGACCGACCGCCGTGCGTCCAACCCCGCCACGGTGCGTCGCGTTCTGATCCTGACGATGATCCTGCTCGGCGCGGCCGCGGTGCTGCACATGCTGCGCTACGCGCTGATGCTCTACAACCGCAGCACCCTGCTGAACCCGATCGTGGCCGGTATCGCGACCTGGCTGCCGGTGGCTGCGAGCGTCTTGGCGTTGTTCGGTGTGCTGGCCAGTGCTCTGATCTTGACCAACTGGCTCATCGCGCGGCGCGCTGCGGCCTTCGACCATCTTGGCTCGACGGATCCGCGCACACCCGGTCGTCTGTGGGTCGGCTGCATGGTGCCGCCGGTCAACCTGGTGCTGGCACCGGTCTTCGTCATCGAACTGGCTCGGGCCGAGCGGCGCGAGGGGCTGCGCATCGTGAGCTGGTGGATCACCTGGTTCTTCAGCTACCTGCTGTCGACGGCCTCGATCGTGACGACCGTGCTGACCGTCTTCGGGACCGATGCCCAACGCATCGCCGACAACACGGTGATCACCACGATCGCCTATCTGGTGGCGTTGGCCACCCTGGTGCTGACCTGGCAGGTGTATCAGGGCTTCGAGCGGGTTCCGGTGCACCGACCGTCCCGACGCTGGGTCATGGTCGCCGCCGGGCAATCCGAGCCGGAGCCGGGACCTGCCGAAACAATCCCTCCGGTTGAGGCCGAGGACCGGAACCCGGCAGCATAGCCCTATGACCGAGGGGGACGTTGCGGCCAACACCGGCCACCCGTTCGTGGTGGCCCACCGGGGCGCCTCGGCGGATCGGCCCGAGCACACTGTCGCCGCCTATGAACTCGCCCTGTCCGAAGGCGCCGACGGCGTCGAATGCGATGTCCGGCTGACCCGTGACGGCCACCTGGTGTGTGTGCACGATCGCCGGGTGGACCGGACCTCGAACGGGACGGGTCTGGTGTCGGAGATGACGCTCGCCGAGCTGCGCGAACTGGACTTCGGATCCTGGCACGCCGGCTGGCGGGACAGTGGGACGACCGGGGATACCGGGCTGCTGACCCTGGACACCCTGCTGACGCTGGTGCTGGATACCAAGCGACCGGTGAAGATCTTCATCGAGACCAAACACCCGGTGCGCTACGGCGCGCTCGTCGAGAGCAAGGTGCTGGCCCTGCTGCACCGCTACGGCATCGCCGCGCCCGCATCGGCCGATCTGGCCCGGGCGGTGGTGATGTCGTTCTCCGCTGCGGCGGTCTGGCGTATCCGGCGGGCGGCGCCGATGCTGCCGACCGTGTTGCTCGGGGAGACCTCACGCTTCCTGGGTGGCAGCGCCGCGACGACGGTCGGGGCCACGGCCGTCGGGCCGTCCATCGCGACGCTGCGTGAACATCCGGAGCTGGTGGACCGGGCGGCCGCACAGGGGCGGGCACTGTATTGCTGGACGGTCGATCACTACGAGGATGTCCGGTACTGCCGGGACCTCGAGGTGGCCTGGGTGGCCACCAATCATCCCGGCCGTACCAAGGACTGGTTGGAGAACGGTCTGACCGGCGCCGGCCGTGACTAGTTAGAGGTTGCCGCCGGCGGCCTTCGGGGCGGTCGCATCCGCGCCGGGCGCGCTGAATTCGCGGGCCACGAAATCTTCCAGGCTGAACAGGTTGGCGCCGGCCCGCTCGGCGATGCGCACCAGGGTCGACATGGTCGCGACCTCTTCCACCTGCTCCTTGAGGAACCACTGCATGAACTGTTCGCCGAGGTAGTCGCCCTCGTCACGGGCGGCGGCCGCCAGCAGGGTGACCTGCTCGGTGACGGTGCGCTCCTGCTCGAGTGCCAGGCGCAATGCCTGCGACGGGGTGTCGAAGCTGTTGTGGACCGCGTCGACCCCGGGGATCTCGACGTGGACGCCGCGGTTGAGCAGGTACTGCACCAGCATCATCGCGTGATTGCGTTCCTCGACGGCCTGGGCGTAGAAGTGCGTGGCCAGTCGGGGCAGGTCGAAACCGTCGAAATACACGGCGATGGCAATGTACTGCTGTGACGCGGTGAACTCGCTGCGAATTTGCTCGCGCAGGAGGGTGTTGAACTTGGTGTCGAGGGTCGTTGCGTCAGTCATGATCACCACAATAGGGCAGGTCATACGGCATGTCATCCAAGGTGAACCTTATTCAGGTTAGCCATCCCTAACCGCTGTGATGGCCGTTACAAAGGGTAGGTTTAGTTTGCTGGCAGCTGACTCAGGGCCGGTCGGTGTCGAGCACATCGGCCGGCACCGCGGTATCGGCGGCCAGTGCCGCGAACAATCGGCCGGTGGCCTCGCTGTCCCACACCACGATGGATCCGACGTCGCTGGAGGTGTATTCGGCGATCGGCACCGTCGTGGTGGTGGGGTTGTCCTGCAGCGCCCAGCCCAGGCGAGCCAGATCCCAGATGTGTCCGCCCTGGTCGACGGTGACGGCCCCGGTGGCTGCTGTCGCCATCGGATACCAGCGCAGCGGATTGAGCATGACGCCCGGGCTGAGCGCGCGGTGCAGCAGTGCGGACATGAATTCCCGCTGGTTGGCCATCCGGTCCAGGTCGGCCCGGGCAGTGGCGCGGGACCGGACGAACCCGAGTGCCGTGCGGCCGTCGAGTTCCGAGCAGCCCGCGGGCAGGTCGATGCCGGCCAGCGGATCACTGATCGGCTCGGCGGGGCACATCGTCACTCCGCCGACGGCGTCGACCAATTGCGCGAACCCCCCGAAGCCGACCTCGGCGTAGTGGTCGAGTCGGATACCGGTGGCCTGCTCGACCGTCTGCACCAGCAGCGGCGCACCGCCCAACGCGTACGCGGCATTGATCTTGTCCTCGCCGTAGCCGGGAATCGGCACGTAGGAATCCCGCGGCAGGGACACCAGCGTCGGCGGGGTGTCGGAGAACAGCCCGCCGATGTGCAGCAGCAGCAGGGTGTCGGTGCGCCCGTTGCCGACATCGCCGCCGGTGGCCAGGGTGTTCTGCTCGTCGACTGTCAGGTCGGCGCGGCTGTCCGAGCCGACCAGCAGCCAGGTGGTGCCCTTGCCGGCCGGCGGGCGTTCCGGATAGTCGGCCAGCACCGGGATGCGCTGTAGCGAGGAATCGAGCCACAGACCGCCGCCGCCGGCCGCGCTGACAAGTAGCAGCAGGACAGCCATGAACACGGCGCCCCAGCGCCGGGCCCGCCGCGGTCTTTTCGGCGCCGGCGCGGGTGGGCGCGGCGCGGGGCGGGTCGCCCGCTGTACTGGGGGTCTCGGTGCCGGTGGTCTCGGTGCCGGCGGTTTGGCTGGCGGTGGTGCCGGCCGTCGCGGCGGCGGCGGTGGCGGGGTTGCCCGGCGCGACGGTGGCGGGGGAGGAGGCATCCGCGGCGGGGTGGCCGGATTCGGCGGCCACACCGGCGGCGGTCGATGGCCGGCGTGACGACGGATCTCCGGCGCCGGTTCCCTGCCCGGCCGATCCTCGTTCACCCTGCAAATGTACGGCGCGCGGGGGCGATCTCAGCCCAACCAATCCAGCTCGTCGGCGGCCAGCGAATACCCGACGAAGGCGACCGCGTCGATCAGTCCGTGCGCGACGATCAGCGGCCACAGTCGCCCGGTGCGTATCCACACGTAGCCGAACACCAGCCCCATCACGATGTTGCCCAGCCCGGCGCTGTAGCCCTGGTACAGGTGGTAGGTGCCGCGCAGCAGCGCCGAGATCAGCAGGGCGGCACCGACGCCGAAGCACAGCTGCCGCAACCGGGTGATCAGGAACCCGACGACGATGATCTCCTCGGCCCAGCCGTTGGCGAAGGCGATCGCCAGCAGCAGCGGTATCCGCCACCAGGTGTCGTTGATCTCGGCGGGTTCGACGGCCGCGCTGAGGCCGAGCATCCGGGCACCGACGTAGAACGCGAGCCCGGGCAGTCCGATCAGTGCGGCCAAGGCCAGTCCGCCGGTGAGGTCCGGATGCAGTCGGAACCGGCCGAGGCCGATCGATGCGGGCCCGGATCCGGTGCGCCACAACAGGTACAGGCCCAGCGCGCCCCATGCCACGAGCTGGACGAAGGAGGCGATGTTGAGGCCGAGGTCGATCAGATCGATCGGGGAGCGGCGCTCGTTGAGGGCCACCGTCTGACCGGCCAGGCCCAGCAACACCGCCTCGATGAGGCGTAGCGACGCGGCGTAGGCACTCAGACCGAAGGTGACCGCGAGGACGACCAGGATCTCGATGCGGATGGTGCGCGGCGGCAGAAACTCGTTGTTGGAGGGCCCGGTCACCGCAGCCAGGCTAGACGGATCAGATGCGGCGCGCGCGCAGGCCGTTGAGGAACGGGCAGCCCATCAGCACCCGGATGGCCTGGCTCAGTCCGGTCACATCGTCGACCGGCTTTGCGAACGGCAGGCGGACGTCGTGGTCACCGGACTCGTCCTCGACGCGCAATTGGACGCCGTAGCGGTCCAGGCCCAGCGGGCGGACACGGCCGCTGCGCAGGGTTTGTGGCAGCCGGTTGGCCAGCCGGTCGACCACCTCGCGGTGGGCCGACTCGAGGTGGCGCAGCCAGCAGGATTCCAGCCCGCAGAACGGGTCGGGGTCGGCGGCCAGCAGCGCTCCGAGGCCGACGGACTCGGCGCCGGTCGAATCGGCGACCACCACCGACTCGATCTCGAGGCGGGCCAGCGCGTACGGCGTCTCGCCGTGTGCGGCCTCATCCGTGCCGGTGTTCACCTGCAGCAGAGCCGGATTGGGATTCTCGGCGGCGATCAGGTCGAGCATGCCCGCGACCTCGCCGTCGGGGACCAGGAACATCCGGCCCTGGATCCACACCAGCGACCGCACGGGTTCGCGTAGCGGCAGCGGCGCGTAGTCGGTCATCTCCAGCACGGCCTGGATGCCTGCCGACCCGGCGGAGACCACCATGCCGGTCAGCAACCCGTCGGCCGGGATGGTGATGGCAAAGGAGCCGTCGTCGAGCAGATGGTGGACGGGTGTGGCGGTGGGCTCCATGCCCTCGACCGCCAACATTGCGCCGCCGGCCCTGGCACAGGCGCTACGAATTCGCTCGGCGGTCGTCGGTGCCGTCACTGTCATCTGTGGCCTTCCGGTTAGTGAGGTAAGCCTTACTTAACTACACGGCGCAGGGGTGCGCAAGGTTTCCCTCGCGGCCCGGAAACCGACCATCGAGCTACTAGGGTTGAAGTCGTGTCACGCATCGCCTACCTCGGACCGGAGGGAACGTTCACCGAGGCGGCGCTGCTGCAGATGATCGCCGCCGAGGTCATCCCCGGCGGAGGCGATGTCATCCCGCTGCCCCAGGACAGCCCGGTCGCGGCGCTGCAGGCGGTGCGCGACGGTATCGCCGACTACGCGTGCGCGCCGATCGAGAACTCCATCGAGGGATCGGTGTTGCCCACCATGGACGGGCTGGCGACCGGTTCGCCGCTGCAGATCTACGCCGAGCACACCCTCGACGTCGCCTTCAGCATCGTCACCCGTCCCGGTGTGGCGCCCGCCGATGTGAAGACCATTGCCGCATTCCCGGTCGCCGCCGCCCAGGTGCGACGTTGGCTGGCCACCGAGCTGCCCGATGCGCAGGTGGTACCGGCCGCGTCGAATGCTGCGGCGGCCAAAGATGTCGTCGAGGGTAACGCCGATGCCGGCGTCAGCACCGCGCTGGCGGCCCGGCGCTATGGCCTTGCCGAGCTGGCCTCCGGGGTGGTCGACGAGGCGAATGCGCGCACCCGCTTCGTGCTGATCGGCGCGCCCGGTCCACCTCCGCCGCGCAGCGGTGCCGACCGCACCTCGGTGGTGCTGCGGCTGGACAACGTCCCCGGTGCGCTGGTGGCGGCGATGACCGAACTGTCGGTGCGCGACATCGATCTGACCCGGATCGAATCCCGGCCCACCCGAACCGAATTGGGCACCTACAAGTTCTTCCTCGATTGGGCGGGCCACCTCGAGGACGACGCTGTCGGGGACGCCCTCAAGGCGCTGCACCGGCACTGCGCCGAGGTCCGATTCCTGGGATCCTGGCCGACCGGTGCGGCGGTCGGGGCACTCCCACCCGCGGTCGACGATGCGGCCCGCTGGTTACAGGCATTGCGGACAGGAGGATCGAGATGACCGGTCGGCTGGTGCTGGTACGGCATGGACAGTCCTACGGCAACGTCGAGCGCAGGCTCGACACCCGGCCGCCGGGGGCGGCGCTGACCGAACTCGGTCATCAGCAGGCGGCGACCTTCGCGCAGAACTGGTCGCATCCGGTCGGTTTGGTGGCCCATTCGGTGGCGACGCGGGCCCGCGAGACGGCCGCCGGCATCGCATGCGGCCTGGACCTGGACACCCACGAGTTCGAGGGCATTCACGAGGTCCAGGTCGGTGATCTGGAGAACCGTAACGACGAAACCGCCATCGACACGTTCGAGTCGGTCTACCGCAGCTGGCACCTCGGTGATCTCGACGTCCCGGTGCCGGGCGGTGAGAGCGGCCGCCAGGTGCTGGATCGGATGGTCCCGGTGCTCACCGAACTACGTTTGCGCCACCTCGACGACCGGCGCTGGACCGAGGACATCGTGGTGGTCAGCCACGGCGCGGCCATCCGGCTGGTGTCGGCGGCCCTGGCCGGTGTGGACAATGCTTTCGCGTTGGAGAACCACCTGAGCAATACCGAGTGCGTGGTGCTGAGTCCGATCACCGACGGCCGGTGGAGCTGTGTGCAGTGGGGTGCGGCCACCCCGCCGTTCACGGTGACGGCGCAGCCCGAACCTCAGACCACCGAGGCCGACGCCGGCCCCATGGGCTGAGCCCACGCGGCGCATTCACAGCCCACGGCAAAACAGTCGATGGCGTAGGTGTGCGCCGCCTCGGGTGTTTCACAATCGGGTTCGGTGCATTCCGAACGCTGACCGATGTGCACGATCACGGTGCCGTGACAGTGCGCACGCTCCGGATCGACCGCACAGCTCGGACAGTTCCCGCTCATGATTCGATTGTGGCATCACCGACCGACAGGGCCGCGCTCCCACGCGGTGCGTTCAGCCCCAGCCCAGTTCGTGCAGGCGATCGTCGTCGATGCCGAAGTGGTGTGCGAGTTCGTGGACCACGGTGATGGCCACCTCCTCGACGACCTCCTCCTCGGTCTCGCACATCTGCAGCAGCGCGTCCCGATAGATGGTGATGACATCCGGTAGCGCACCGGCGTACGTCGAGTCGCGTTCGGTCAGCGCGTAACCCTCGTAGAGGCCCAGCAGATCGGGCTCCTCGGGATGCCGGCTGCGTACCAGGAAGACGACATTGTCCGCCGCGGCGGCCAGTTCGGCGGGTATCAGGTCGAGCGCATCGGAGACCAGTTCCTCGAACCGTTTCGCGCTCATCCGAACCGGCACGTAGTTACGGAACCGGTGCCGGGATCACCGGCGGTGGCGGAGCCCCCGGCGGCGGGGCGGCCGGGGGCGGGGCGGCCGGGGGCGGCACACCCTCCATCGGCGGGCCGGCCGGCGGCGGAGCGGCCCCCGGCGGCGGTGGCAACTGTGGCACCGGCGGACCATTGAGGAAGGTGTTACCGCCGGTCGGGGTCGCCGGCGCCTCCTCCTGGGTCGGGCTCGACTGACCGGGCAGATGCTCGTTGGACTGCCCGGAGCCGCTGCTGCTCGAACCACTGCCCGAACCGCTGCCGCTCGATCCGCTGTCGTAGTTGCTGTCGGTCTGGTCGTAGGTGATCTGCGACGAGGTGTCCACCGGCGGCGGCAACGGGATGGCCGGGATGCTCAGGCGCTCGTCGGGGATGTCCGGCGGCGGGACCGGTGGGCGGCCGTTGATCATCAACGGCCCCTTGGCGCTGTTGACCAGCGTGGACCAGCCGCCGTTGCCCAGCGTCGCGCCGATACTGCAGGAGACCTGATGGCTGCCCGCCGACCAGCTCGGCAACGCGATGGTGCTGTACACCAGGGTCAGGGTGGTGGTGCGCAGCTCCAGTGGCGCCAGATACGCCTCGGTGACCCGGGCGCAGTTGTCCTTGACGAAGGTGTCCTGTTCGGCCTCGGGTGGCAGCCCCTGCGGGAACTTCTCGGCGAGGTTCACCGCGCCGGTCACCTCAAGGGAGTGCGGGCCGGTGCAGTCGACGGGAATGTCCGTCGGCTGGTTGGTGGCCGGGTCGATGCCCAGGCAGGTGCCCGCCGGCCACACCTTGGACTGGTCGATATCGGCGACCTTGCCCTGATAGGCCTGCTGCTGATTGTTTGCGCCCGGGAGCTGCAGGCCGCACAGCATGCGCCGCTCACCGGCCTGCCGCCAGGCCTTCTCGCCGGACCACAGCAGGCTCACGGTGAACCGGCCGTTGGGGTCATAGCGCTCACCGAGGTAGCGCTGCACCGCGCTCTGGCACTGCTCCTGGCTGATCTGCTGGATGCGGGCCGGCGACGGCGGGGCCGCATCGGGGCCGTACTCGGTGCCCGGGAAGGTGCGCATGTCGACGGACTCGGCCACCTCGAACCGGTGCTCGGTGGTGCAGTCGACGATCTGTGCCTTGTCCGGGGTGCGCTCCGGCCAGTTCAGGCAGTCCCCACCCTTGGCATTGTCGAAGGTGCTGTTGGCGCGCAGACCCAACGCGCCGGTGCCGGAATTGAGGCCGGCCAGTCGGCCTCCGGCGGCGGTGTCCGGCAGCACCGTGATGACACCGGCGATCAACAGACCTCCGAGCGCGGTCAGCAACAGCGCGCGGCGGGTCGGGCTCAGCGGGTTGCTGACGGACAGCGCGCCGCGCCACCGGGAAACCGGTTTCTGCGGGGTCTTGGCCTCGTACAGAAACGGTTCCGCGTCGGCAGGCTCGTCCTTGGGTGCGTCGAACATCGCCTTCCATTGTGACAGGCGTGTCACGATGTGTGACAAGTGATGCGCTTGTAATGTTATGTGGTTGTGGCCCGGCCCGTCTGGCCGCGCGGGGCGCAAGTAGGGTTACGCCCGTGATCGACCTCAAGTTGCTCCGTGACGATCCCGATCGGGTCCGCACCTCGCAGCGTGCCCGCGGCGAGGATCCGGGCCTGGTGGACGCGCTGCTGGCCGCCGACACCACCCGCCGCGCCGCGATCTCGACCGCCGACACCCTGCGCGCCGATCAGAAGCTCGCCAGCAAGTCGGTCGGCAAGGCATCCGCCGACGAGCGCCCGGCCCTGCTGGCCCGGGCCAAGGACCTGGCCGAGTCGGTCAAGGCCGCCGAGGCCGCGCAGGCCGAGGCCGAGTCGGCATTTACCGCGGCGCATATGGCGGTGTCCAACCTCATCGTCGAAGGTGTCCCCGCCGGCGGCGAGGAGGATTTCGCCCTGCTCGACACCGTCGGGGAACCGCCCGCGATCGACAATCCGCGCGACCACCTGGACCTCGGTGAGACGCTCGGGCTGATCGACATGGAGCGCGGCGCCAAGGTGTCGGGTTCGCGGTTCTACTTCCTGACCGGCCGCGGCGCGCTGCTGCAGTTGGGTCTGCTGCAGCTGGCGGTGCGGCTGGCGACCGACAACGGGTTCACCCTGATGATCCCGCCGGTGCTGGTGCGCCCCGAGGTGATGGCGGGTACCGGTTTCCTCGGCGCACACGCCGACGAGATCTACCACCTCGACGACGACGATCTGTACCTGGTCGGCACCTCTGAGGTGCCGCTGGCGGGCTATCACAGCGACGAGATCCTGGATCTGTCACAGGGGCCGAAGCGATACGCCGGCTGGTCGTCGTGCTTCCGGCGTGAGGCCGGCAGCTACGGCAAGGACACCCGCGGCATCATCCGGGTGCACCAGTTCGACAAGGTCGAGGCCTTCGTCTACTGCAAGCCCGAGGATGCCGAGGACGAACACCGACGCCTGCTCGGCTGGCAGCGCCAGATGCTCGCCGCGATCGAGGTGCCCTACCGCGTGATCGATGTCGCCGCAGGCGATCTCGGGTCATCGGCGGCGCGCAAGTACGACTGCGAGGCATGGGTGCCGACCCAGGGCACCTATCGGGAGCTCACCTCGACGTCGAACTGTTCGACGTTCCAGGCCCGCCGGTTGTCGACCCGCTACCGCGATGACAGCGGTAAGCCGCAGATCGCCGCCACCCTGAACGGCACCCTGGCGACCACCCGTTGGCTGGTCGCGATTCTGGAGAATCACCAGCAACCCGATGGCAGTGTGCGGGTGCCGCAGGCGCTGGTGCCCTACGTAGGTACGGAGGTCCTGACACCGTGATCGAGATCGATATCGAGGAATTGCGCACCTGGTTCGGCTTCGGGGTGGCGGGCAACTTCGCCGGCCATCTCGAACAGGCCGGCGAGGCAGTCGATTTCGAGAAGGTCGCCAGTGTCGGGAGCGCGCCCAAGGGGATCTTCCCGTGGTACGCGCCCGGTGTGGACGGGCAGCTCGGCGAGTTCCCGCTGTCCCAGGACACCATCACGCTGCCGGTCAGCGACGAACCGCTGAACCTGCAGATCGAACCCGAGGTCGGGCTGGCCTGCAAGGTGCGCTGGAACGGTGACACCGTCGCCTCCCTTGAGCCGTTCGCCCTCGGTGCGTTCAACGACTGCTCGATCCGGCGCCCGGGCGCACGCAAGATCAGCGACAAGAAGAACTGGGGGCCGGCCTCCAAAGGTGTTGCGCGCCAGTTCTTCGATATCAGCGATCTGACCCCGGACGGGCCCACCGCCACGCTGAGGCTGGTCTGTTATCTGCACGGTGCCGACGGGCAGGAGCGTGAGTACGGGGTCGACAGCCCGCTGCTCGGCTACTCCTAACTACGGCGAGGTGCTGCTGGACTGGATCACCGAGCGGCTGGCCAACCAGAAGGGGTCCGAGGACACACCGTTGGAGGATGTCGGTGCGCTGATGGTGGCCGCCGGCCGCCCCGAGCACGTGCTGATCGGCATCGGTGCGACCAAGTACACCGAGGTGGGCGAGTCGACCTACCTGACCGCCGGTGATGAGGCCATCGTTCGGGTCTACGACACCGCCTCGGACGCGGCTTCCGAACTGCGGCAGACGGTTTCGGGCTAGGAACTCCGGACATGCCCGTCGTGGCCGAGCTCTGGCGTTTCCCGGTCAAGTCGATGGGCGGAACCCGTGTCGAGCGAGTCGGGATCGACCGCCGCGGCGTCCATGCCGACCGGCTCTGGGCCGTCCGCGATATCGCCAAGGGTGCCACTGTATCTGCGCGCCGAGTCCCGGCCCTGCTGGGCTGCTCGGCCCGCTATCGCGCCGAACCGGGTGCCGATGCCGGACCCGGGAACGTGCCAGGTGTTGTCATCACCTTTCCCGACGGCAGCGAGCTCACCGATGACGATCCCGCGGTGCACGTGGCGCTGTCCGAACTGGTCGGACGGGAGATGCGGTTGGTGGCGCTCGCCCCGCGCGGCGACAACCGTCAGCACCGGATGACACTGGCCGATTCACTGGACAATTTCCGGGTGGCGCAGGTGCGCAGCGACTTCGGTCTCGGTGATTCCGACGATCTGCCCGACACCTCGGTGTTCTCCACCAAGGACATCATCACGTTGGCCCGGTTCACCACACCGCCGGGTACTTTCGTGGACCTGAGCCCGGTGCATCTACTGACGACGGCAAGTCTGCGCGACCTGGCGAACGGCGCGACACCCTACGATGTGCGCCGATTCCGGCCCAATGTGCTCGTCGACGCCGGCGACGACGAGGCCGAGTTCCCCGAGTCGGCCTGGGTCGGTGCGGAATTGGAGATCGGTTCGGCACGTGTGCGGGTCACCGTGCCGACTGTGCGGTGTGTGGTGCCGACGCGCCCGCAGCCGGGCATCGACCTGGACAGGGGTCTGAGCCGGCAGTTGGCTGATCGGACGAACCGTTTCCTGGGCGTCTACGCCGATGTCGCGGTCCCCGGGGTGCTGACGGTCGGCGACGAGGTGCGGGTGGCCCACCCGCGGGCCCCGGGCGTGGTGCGCCGGGCCGCTGCCGCGGTCGGCAGGTCGGCCACCCGCGGAGTGCAGCGGGTGCTGGAGGCCACCGTATTGCGGGAGAAGGCTTAGCTTTTCACCAGCAGCTCGTCGAGCACGGCGACGAACTCCTTGGGCCGCAGCGGTGTGAACGCCGGCGCCGGGGACAGGCCCGCGACGTCGAGGATGACCAGCGTCGACTTGATGGGCCGCCAGACATCCAGCGGCATCCAGCGCCGTGGATCGGTGCTGCCCCAGATCCGGAAGCGCTCGGTGAGCAGACCCAGCGATTCGGCGCGGTAGGAGCGGACCGCGCTGAGCGGGATGATCTTGGAGGTCCCGGAGGGAAAGTGGTAGCGGCGCAGCGTGATCGCCTGGCGGTCCAGTTGGATCATGCCGTCGTCGTAGACCGGTGACACCGACTGCGGCGCACTCATAATCGTGCAGTCCGCAGTTGATGTCCCTTGGCGGTCAGGCAGCGGCCGTTCTCCAGGTTCCACTGCCAGCCGTGCAGATTACAAGTCAGCGTACTGCCCTCCACCACACCGAACTTGGACAGATCGGCCTTCAGGTGCGGGCAGCGCCGCTGGATCTCCCACCCGGCCAGCGTGGTGGAGGCACTGTCATCGTGCGCCTCGGCGAACCAGCCGTCGGCGTACGCGATGCGCTCATCGGTCAGGCATTTGAAGAAGGTGTACAGGTATTCGTTGTAGCCACCCACCCGCCAGGCCTTGAACCGGGTGGACAGGAAGATGGTGTTCACCCAGTCCGGTTCGTCATCGCGCACCACGGTGCGCACCAATGCGGCATCGATCTCGAAACCGTACCGGAACTTCTCATCCGGAACCGCCTCACGCACAGCGCGTTTGGGGAAGTCCAGCACCACCGTCTCGATACCGCCGGGGCTCGGCAGCCGTAGCTCCACCGGATAGCCGATGCCGTCGCAGATCTGATCGGAGGCCAGCATGATCGGCTCGAACAGTGTGCGCAGCGGTTCCAGCAGCGGTTCGCCGTCGGCCGCCGCCCAAGACGCCTTCTGCGCGGCCAGCACCGGGGCCTGCCGCTGCGCGTAGGCCTCGATATAGGCGGCCTTGCCGGTGGTGAACACGGTCTGCGGATCGTCGATCGGATGGGTCAGCGAATTCAGTTCCGAGCCGGTGAAATCCGCGGTCGACCCGGGAACCATCAGCAGACCGCGGTCGTGCCCGTGCCGGCGCAGCTGGTCCAGGAACACCACCTGGTCGGGGAAGATGTTGGCCGGGTCGCCGTGATCGTCGTTGAGGAAGCGCAACTCCGCATCCAGGAAGCAGGGTGGGCCTGCCGAGGGCACCACCCAGGTGGCGCCGACCTGGGCGATGTACTGGCGACAGCGGTCCATCTGACGCTGTCGTTTCTGGGTGCCGAACGCCTCCTTGGCGCGGGCCGGCATGTCGTAGACCATCGGGTACCAGATCGCGCCGGAGTACTGCAGCATGTGCACGTCGATGTGGCCGAACTCGGCCGCCAACATGTCCAGATCGATCGGGCGGGCGTCGTTCATGTTGAACGCAGTCGTGACGCCATCGGAGACCACCAGACCGGAGTCGCCGATCGGGCCGTCGGCTGGTGCCCGCAACGCGATGATCATCACGTCCAGATCGCCCTTGGGTCCGCTGACCCGGTGTTTCACCGAATCGGTGGTCTCCACGAAGGTGTGAAATCCCAGCGCCTCGAGCGCGCGGCGCAGATCCGGCACCGGGTAGTCCGGCAGCAGCACGGTGGCGTCCTTGTTGACGTGCGCGGCCAGCAGTGCCGGGTCGAAGTGATCCTTGTGCAGGTGGCTGACATACAGGTAGTCGCAGTCGCCGAGGGCGTCCCAGTCCAACCCGGAGTTGTCCGGGAACGGGAACCACGACGCGAAATACGCGGGGTTGACCCAGGGGTCGCACAGGATGCTGCCGGCTCCCGTATCGATCCGGAAACCGGCGTGTCCAACGCTTGTGACCTGCACGAATAGCCTCTCTCACGGTCGGTGGCCCGGGTATGAGTTTAGCGTCAGCCACGGTGCTCGGATGCTCGGCGGGACACACAGCTACTAGGCTGACTGCTGTGGAGCCGGTATACGGGACTGTCATCCAAGCCGCTCGCCTGGTGTGGCGGTTACAGGGCTTGCGGTTCACCGTGACCGGAGTGGAGAACCTGCCGGTCACCGGCGGTGCCGTCATCGCCGTCAACCACACCAGCTATTTCGATTTCACCTTCGCCGGGTTGCCCGCCTACAAACAGGGCCGCGGCCGCAAGGTGCGCTTCATGGCCAAGAAAGAGGTCTTCGATCACAAGATTGGTGGCCCGGTCATGCGCAGCCTGCGCCATATCGAGGTCGACCGGTCCAGCGGTGCCGAGTCCTTCGCGGCGGCCTGCGCGGCGCTCAAGGCCGGCGAGTTGGTCGGGGTGTACCCGGAGGCCACCATCAGCCGCAGCTTCGAGATCAAGGGCTTCAAATCGGGCGCGGCCCGGATGGCCATCGAGGCCGATGTGCCGATCGTCCCGCACATCATCTGGGGCGCCCAGCGGGTCTGGACCAAGGGCCACCCGCGCAACATGCGACGGCCCAAGGTGCCGATCGCGGTCGCCGTCGGTGAACCGATCTACCCGACTTTGCCGCCTGCCGAGCTCACCGAGCTGCTGCGGCACCGCATGCAGCACCTGCTGGAACGGGTCCAGGAGAGCTACGGTCCGCATCCGGCGGGCGAGTTCTGGGTGCCGCACCGGCTCGGTGGCGGCGCACCGACGCTGGCTGAGGCCGACCGGATGGACATGGAGGAGGCCGCCGAGAAGGCGGCCCGGCGTGCGGCACAACAGTCGGGTGAGGCGCCGGAGTAGACGGCAGATGGAACCGGTCTTTCGAGCACTCGAGATCGCCGCCACGACAGCAGTTCGTGTCACCGGGACCCGGATCACCTACCTGGGTCTGGAGCACATCCCGTCCAACGGTGGCGCCGTGATGGCCGTCAACCACACCGGCTATGTCGACTTCCTGCCCGCGGCGCTGGCCGCGATGTACGCCGGGCGCCGGATGAGGTTCATGATCAAGGCCGAGATGCAGGACGTGCCGGTCGTCAACTTCCTGATCCGGCATTCGGGCACCATCCCGGTGGACCGCACGGCGGGCGGCGAAGCCTATCCGGTGGCGGTGCAGCGCCTGTGCGAGGGTGAGCTGGTCGGGGTGTACCCGGAGGCGACGATCAGCCGCAGTTTCGAACTCAAGGAATTCAAGTCCGGTGCCGCCCGGATGGCGCGAGACGCCGGGGTGCCCATCCTCCCGCTGGTCGTCTGGGGTGCGCACCGGATCTGGACCAAGGACCACCCGAAGGAACTGGGCCGCAACAGCATTCCTGTCACGGTGCGGGTCGGGCCCGCAATCCACGCCGGACCCGACGTGGAACAGACGATGATCGAGTTGAGGACGGCGATGACGACGTTGCTACACCGCATCCAAGCGGACTACCCGCACCCGGCGGGCGAGTACTGGGTGCCGCGGCGGCTCGGCGGTGCCGCGCCGACCCCGGCGCAGGCCAAGGTGCTCGACGAGGCCGAGCAGGCCCGTCGCCGGGCGGAGCACGCCTGATGCTGCCCACTCTGATCGCCACCGATGTCGACGGCACCCTGCTCGACGAGCACGAGCGGGTCACGCCACGTACAGCCGCGGCGGTGCGTGCCGCGGTGGATGCCGGTGTCCGGTTCGTGCTGGCCACCGGGCGGCCGCCGCGGTGGGTGCCGCCGATCGTCGACCAACTCGGATTCGCGCCGATGTCGGTGTGCGCCAACGGTGCGGTGATCTACGACCCGGCGGCCGACCGCATCGTGTCGGCCCGCACCCTGTCGACCGAGGCGCTGGCGACGCTGGCCGAGACCGCGGCCCGTGTCATCCCCGGCTCCGGTTTGGCGGTCGAGCGGGTTGGTCGCAGTGCCCATGACGCGGCGACCCCGCAGTTCGTCAGCTCGCCCGGATACGAGCATGCCTGGTTGAACCCGGATAACACCGAGGTGTCACTGGAGGATCTGCTCAGTGCACCCGCGGTGAAACTGTTGATCCGCAAGGCCGGCGCCAGTAGTGGCGACATGGCCGCGGCCCTGGCGCCGCACATCGGCGTCGAGGGTGACCTGACCTACTCCACCAACAACGGCCTGATCGAAGTGCTGCCAAGGGGATTGAGCAAGGCCACCGGTGTCGCCGAGGTAGCGGGGCCGCTGGGCATCGACGCGGCCGATATCGTCGCGTTCGGGGATATGCCCAATGACATCCCGATGCTGCGCTGGGCCGGTCTGGGGGTGGCGATGGGTAATGCGCACCCCGAAGCGGTGGCCGCCGCCGACGAGGTCACCGCGCCCAATACCGACGACGGACTGGCCCGCGTGCTGGAACGCTGGTGGTTATAGCTTGCCTGCGCTGATCGGGGTGAACCGCTCCAACTGAACCGGGGAATGCTCCGGCATCGGAACCTCGTGCGGCACACCGTCGATCACCCGGGTCACGGTGCCGGTCTCACGGTCGAAATTCAGCGTGCCGTGCTGGAAGTTCTGCTTGATCCACAACGGCTCGGAGATCTCGGCGCTGGTCGGCAGCCCGAGCGCACCACGCTCGAATCCCAGTGTGCCCCAGGCGTCATAGATGGCGCCAGTGACGGGCTGGGCACCGGATTCCGGGGACCAGTACATGGCCCCATGGTCGAAGGTGACGTAGCGCGCCGAGCCGTAGCCGGAGGCCTCCGGCGAGGTCGGCATGCCCAGGGCGCCCTTCTCGCTGCCGCGTGACTGCCATTTCATGAAGATGGCCCCGCCGCGCAGCGAATCGACCAGATCCTGTTGTCCGGGAGGCTGATTGAAGCGTGCGGCGATATCGCGCAGCAGAGGCATCTGGGCGTAGGCGGCATCACCCGGGCAGTCGGTGTTGCCGACGTCGCGGTGGGTGAAGATGGTCGGCAGTGTCGGGGTGGCCCCGCGGGGGAATAGCGTGAAACTGCCGCCGGCCGAGGTCAGTGCGACGGTGCCGCGCGGGTCGACGCGGTCCAGTCCGAGTCGCCAGCCCAGCAACCGACCGGTGGTGCGCAGTTGGATGGCAGTCGGCGGTTCGGCGTTGAAATCGCCGATCATCGCCACACCCCAGGTGTCGGAGTTGAATCCCCCGGTGTGGGCGCCCTGCACGGGCCGGTTCATCCCGCCCGCACGCCCCTCGAACACCTGGCCGTACTTGTCGACCAGGGCGTTGTAGGCCATGTCGCACCAGCCCAGCGTCCGGGCGTGGTACTCGTAGATGGACCGCACGATCGCGGCCGAATCCTCGGGCGTGTAGTCGTTGCTGCCGGCCGTGTGGTGCACAACCCCTGCCCGCACACTGCGGTCGTAGATGGGATCACCGCACCGCAATGACTCGTTGGCGCCCCACTGGGTGCGGCTGATGATCTGTGGTGCCTGCCCGGGCACGGTCACCGCGGTGGGCGGCGGGATCTGCAGGTCCACCGGTGCCTGCGGCGGACTGATGAGCACCGCGTTGACGTTGGTGGGCAGCGGCTGTTCCACGTTGGCGGGGATGTAGCCGAGGTCGGGACCCGGTTTGGCCTCCTGCGCCGGCGTGCGGGATACCGCGATCTGCACCCTGTTGGTGCGGCCGACGAAGACCGGTTCGGTGCCGTGGGTTTCCGGCCGCTCGGGGCCGACACCGTCGAGCGCCTCGGCCTGGTACCACGGGCCCCAACTGCCGTCGGCGCGCTGCGCACGGACGCGGGCGGTGGTGCCGTCGAGATCTGCCGCGGTCAAGGCGACGAGGGAGAACGGAGTGTCCTGGTGGATCTCCCGGATGGTCTCGCCGGTGCCGAGATTGTCCAACTGCTGTTGGTTGATCGCCGTCTCGGCGGCGGGCTCCTGCGCCGGGAGGCCGCTGACCGCAAAGGGCAGGATCGCGACCGTACCCAGCACTGCGGAAAGCAGCAGAGAGGGCGTTGAACGGCGACGCGGCACAAACAGATGTTACGTATGTGCTTACTGTTACCAGTGTTGCGACACGGCATGTGTCGCACGCAACGGCACCGCAGAGCCGACGCTGGCTTCTGCGGTGCCGTCAGGGGAGAAGGACTATGGCGCCTAGGCGCCCGCACCCGCGGCGGTCGCCGCGGCTGCGGCGGCGCCGGTGGCGGCCTCGGCCGCGCCCAGTGCCGGTGCTACTGCGGCCGGAGCGGCGGCCGCGGCCGGAGCCGCGGCTGGTGCCGCACTCTTGACCGCGGACATGATCGCCGGCATGACCATGCCCTTGAGCAGGTCGATCGCCTGGCCGGCGCCCAACTGCTCGGCGGCGCTGTTGATGGTGCCGAGCAGGCCGCCGCTACCGGGGGCGGCCATCGGGGCGGCCAGTGACGGATCGGCACCCAGGATCGGGTACGTCCCCGCCATCGGGTCGAGGCCGATCGGCTGGGCGATCGGGATCTCACCGGGCAGGCCCAGGCCGCCCAGTGCCGGGTCGGTCAGGCCGACCGGGCTGGTCAGGCCGGGATCGGTCAGCGAGGCCGGGCTCAGCGCGCCCGGTGACAGCGACGGTCCTGCCGCGCCGACCGGCGGGATGCTCAACCCGGGGGTGGTCAGGTCCGGGGTGCTCAGCCCCGGTGCTGTCAGGCCCGGCGTCGTCAGATCGGGCGTGGTCAGGCCCGGGGCGGTCAACCCCGGCGTGGTGAGCTCAGGTGTTGTCAGCCCGGGTGCGGTGAGTCCCGGTGCGGTCAACCCCGGTGCGGTCAGACCGGGAGAGGTCAGACCAGGTGAGGTCAGGCCTGGGGAGACCAGCGTCGGGCTGGCGGCCGGCGAGCCGGTCAGCAGGCTGGTGGGCATCGGCGGCATGTTGACGCCGAACTGGGACAGGCCCTGGGTCAACGCCGAGAACAACTCCATCGGGAGGTCGGTGATCATCGCGGCGTGGACGAACTCGCGCTGTTGCGGGTCCTTGGCCTCGGACATCTCGGATACGGCGGCAATGGCGACTGGACTTGCGACGGCCAGGGCGGCGACTGCGCTCATGGCTGTCGAGAGCTTGCGTCGACGTCGGTTCGGCACGGAAGTCTCCTCAATACATGGACTACGTGTACGGATGTTTCTGCGGGTTATTTGGCGTCACGACGGCTCTCGTGCCTCGGGTAACCGACGCGCTGCCAACGTGTTTGATGGTACTGCTGTGACTCATGGGTCTAGAGTGACGATGCGGAATCGTGAGCGAATTGCGACCTGACCGATCGGCCCCGGCACGTCACACGTTTCGGGGCGCTGGGGTCCGGTCGGATACCCTTGCTGCCGATGACCGATCAATCTCCCGGCCTGTCCACCGAACGCTTTGACCTCATCGTCGTCGGATCCGGATTCTTCGGCTTGACGATCGCCGAACGGGTGGCCACCGAACTCGACAAGCGTGTACTCGTCGTCGACCGGCGCCCCCATATAGGAGGTAACGCCTACTCCGAGGCGGACCCGCAGACCGGTATCGAGATCCACCGCTACGGCGCGCACCTGTTCCACACCTCCAACCAGCGGGTGTGGGACTACGTGAACCGGTTCACCGATTTCACCGGCTACCAGCATCGGGTGTTCGCCCTACACAAGGGGCAGGCCTACCAGTTCCCGATGGGGCTGGGCCTGGTGTCGCAATTCTTCGGCCGCTACTTCAGCCCGGACGAGGCCCGCGCGCTGATCAAGGAACAGGCCTTGGAGTATTCGGGGATCGAGGCCTCGAACTTCGAAGAGAAGGCCATCTCGCTGATCGGCCGCCCGCTGTATGAGGCGTTCGTCAAGCACTACACCGCCAAGCAGTGGCAGACCGATCCCGCCGAGCTGCCCGCCGCGATCATCAACCGGCTGCCCGTGCGCTACAACTTCGACAACCGCTACTTCAACGACACCTACGAGGGTCTGCCCGTCGACGGCTATACCGCGTGGCTGCAGAACATGGCCGCCGACGACCGCATCGAGGTCCGGCTGGACACCGACTGGTTCGACGTGCGCGACGAACTGCGGGCGTCGAGCCCGGAAGCCCCGGTGGTCTACACCGGACCACTGGACCGCTACTTCGATTATGTCGACGGCCGGCTGGGCTGGCGCACCCTGGACTTCGAGACCGAGGTGCTGCCGACCGGCGATTTCCAGGGCACCCCGGTGATGAACTACAACGACGCCGATGTGCCCTACACCCGCATCCACGAGTTCCGGCATTTCCACCCCGAGCGGGCGTATCCGACCGACAAGACGGTCATCATGCGGGAGTTCTCCCGCTTCGCCGAGGCCGAGGACGAGCCGTACTACCCGATCAACACCGATGCCGACCGGGCCCTGCTGGCCGGCTATCGGGACCGGGCCAAGACCGAGACCGCGGCCGCCAAGGTGCTGTTCGGTGGCCGCCTGGGCACCTATCAGTACCTGGACATGCACATGGCGATCGCCAGCGCGCTGAACATGTACGACAACACCCTGGCCCCGCACCTGCGTGACGGTGCGCCGCTGACCCAAGACGAAGGCAACTCATGAGCGACGCTTGCGAGCGAATCATCGATCTGACATGGCGCGTCCGAGCTTGCGAGGAGGCGGCATGAGCGACATCCCATCCGGCGCACTCGACTCGACGGAGTCGCGGGCCGTGAGCCTGCTGTCGCGGATCATCCTTCCGCGACCCGGCGAACCCCTCGACGTGCGCAAACTCTACATCGAGGAATCCGAGACCAACGCGCGCCGCGCGCACGCCCCCACACGCACGACGCTCGAGATCGGCGCCGAGTCCGAGGTCTCGTTCGCCACCTACTTCAACGCCTTCCCGGCCAGCTACTGGCGGCGTTGGTCGACGCTGGAGTCGGTGGTGCTGCGAGTGGAGTTGATCGGCCGCGCCCGCGTCGACGTCTACCGTTCCAAGGCCACCGGTGCCCGCATCACCGTCGGCGGTACCGCGGCAGAGGGCACCGAGGGCGGTGCGCCGGTCGTGGTGGAGTTCGAGGTCGAACTCGCCCCGTTCGAGGACGGCGGCTGGATCTGGTTCGACATCACCACCGACAGTAAGGTCTCGGTGCTGCAGGCCGGCTGGTATGCGCCCGTGCCTGCGCCCGGCCGCGCCGACGTCGCGATCGGCATCCCGACCTTCAACCGGCCGGCGGACTGTGTCAACGCGCTGGCCGCGCTCACCTCGGATCCCTTGGTGGACACGGTGATCAGTGCGGTCATCGTCTCCGACCAGGGCAACAGGAAGGCCAAGGACCATCCGGGATTCGCCGAGGCGGCCGCCGCCCTGGGCGACCGGCTGACGATCCACAACCAGCCCAACCTCGGTGGGTCCGGCGGTTACAGCCGGGTGATGTACGAGGCCCTGCACCACACCGACTGCGAGCAGATCCTGTTCATGGACGACGATATCCGCGTCGAGCCCGACTCGATCCTGCGGGCGCTGGCGTTCAACCGGTTCGCCAAGGTCCCGACCCTGGTCGGCGGTCAGATGCTGAATCTGCAGGAGCCCAGCCACCTGCACGTGATGGGTGAGATGGTCGACTCCGAGAACTTCATGTGGACCGGTGCCATCAACACCGAGTACGACCACAACTTCGCGAAACACCCGCTGTCCGACGAGGAGCACGAGCGCAGTCGCATGCTGCACCGGCGCATCGACGTCGACTACAACGGCTGGTGGATGTGCATGATCCCGCGCCAGGTGGCCCAGGAACTCGGTCAGCCGCTGCCGCTGTTCATCAAATGGGACGACGCCGAATACGGGCTGCGCGCCGGTGAGCACGGCTATCCGACTGTCACGCTGCCCGGCGCCGCGATCTGGCACATGGCCTGGAGCGACAAGGATGACGCCATCGACTGGCAGGCCTACTTCCACCTGCGCAACCGGCTGGTGGTCGCCGCCCTGCACTGGGACGGCAAGATCGGCGGCCTGGTCGCCAGCCACTTCAAGGCGACCGTCAAACACCTGATGTGCCTTGAGTATTCGACCGTCGCGATACAGAACAAGGCGATGGACGACTTCCTGGCCGGGCCCGATCACATCTTCTCCATCCTGGAGTCCGCGCTGCCAGATGTGCGCGAGATGCGGACCCACTTCCCGGATGCCGTCGTGCTGGAGAGTGCGACCGCGCTGCCCGCGCCCTCGGACAAGAAGTGGCGCCGCAAGGTCAGCATCCCCACCAACCCGCTGACCATCGGTGTCCGGCTGACCCGCGGTGTACTGCACCAGCTCTCGGCACACGACCCGGCCCATCACGTCCGTCCGCAGATCAACGTCGCCACCCAGGACGCCCGCTGGTTCTCGCTGTGCAAGGTCGACGGCGTGACCGTGACGACTGCCGACGGCCGCGGTGTGGTCTACCGGCAGCGCGACCGGGACAAGATGTTCGACCTGCTCCGCGAGTCGCTGCGGCGCCAGGTTCTGTTGTTCCGTAAGTTCAACAGGATGCGCAAGGTGTACCGCGCCGCGCTGCCCGAGCTGACCAGCACCAAGCGGTGGGAAGATGTCCTGCTCCCGGCCGAGGTGACCACCTCGGCATTGGAACAGGCCTGAGGTGGCAGCGGATCTGGCGCCCGAGGAAGCGGCGCTTGTCGCGGTGCAGGCCGCCCTGGCCGGGCGCCCGGGCGTGCTCGCCGGGGCCCGTGCCCTGTCGCACTTCGGTGAACACAGCGCAGGCTGGGTCGGCGTCTCGCTGCTCGGCGCGACGCTACAGCCGCGGCGCCGCCGGGCCTGGCTGACCGCGGGCATCGGTGCATTCGCCGCGCATGCCGCCGCGGTCGTGATCAAGCGGGTGGTCAAGCGCACCCGCCCCGACCACCCGGCCATCGCCGTCAACGTCGGGACCCCGAGCAAGCTCAGTTTTCCGTCGGCGCATGCCACCTCGACCACCGCGGCCGCGATCCTGATCGGCCGGGCGACCGACAGTCGCCTGCCCTGGCTGCTGATTCCGCCGATGGCGCTGTCGCGTCTGGTGCTCGGCGTGCACTACCCGACCGACGTGCTGACCGGCGCGGCCGTCGGCGCGGCGGTCGCCCAGACCGTCGGCACCGTCGCGGACCGCGCGGCGGCTCGAAAGGAATCGGCACAGTGAGCGAAGAACCCCACCCGACCGCCGGACCGCCGAAGAATCTGGCGTCGGGGATCGTCAAGGCGCTGCGTCCGCGCCAGTGGGTGAAGAACGTCCTGGTCTTCGCCGCGCCGGTGGCCGCCCTGGGCGACGACAGCTTCGTCGTCGAGGATTACCGCGAGGTCTTCATCAAGGTGCTGCTGGCCTTCGTGGTCTTCAGCCTGGCGGCCTCCTCGGTCTACCTGGTCAACGATGCCCAGGACGTGGAGGCCGACCGCGCGCACCCCACCAAGCGGTTCCGACCGATCGCCGCCGGGGTGGTGCCCGAATCGCTGGCCTACGGGCTGGCGGTGGTACTCGGGGTCGCCGCGCTGGGGATCTCCTGGCTGGTGTCCCCGAACCTGGCGGTGGTGATCGGTGTCTACATCGTCATCCAGCTAGGTTACTGCTTCGGCCTCAAACACCAGCCGGTCATCGATATCTGCATCGTGTCCTCGGGCTTCCTGATCCGGGCCATCGCCGGCGGTGTGGCCGCGGGAATCCAACTGTCGCAATGGTTCCTGCTGGTGATGGCCTTCGGCTCACTGTTCATGGCGGCCGGTAAGCGCTACGCGGAACTGCAGCTCGCCGAGCGCACCGGCGCGAAGATCCGCAAGTCGCTGGAGAGCTACACCAGCGGCTACCTGCGGTTCGTCTGGACGCTGGCCGCCACCGCAGTGGTGCTGTGTTATGCGCTGTTCGCCTTCGAGCGCGACGGCGGCTCAGCGTCCTGGTGGGCCGTGTCGATCATCCCGTTCACCATCGCAATCCTGCGGTACGCAGTCGACATCGACGGCGGGCACGCCGGCGAACCCGAGGAGATCGCACTGGGGGACCGGGTACTTCAAGTCCTCGCCCTGGCCTTGATCGGTACCGTCGGTGCGGCTGCCTACTTCAGTTGACCGGCTGGCCGGCACCACCGCCGCGCGGCTGAGCCAGTGGCCCGCGCTGCGTTACAGCGTGTCGGCGCGCATCAGCCTCTGGCTGTCGGTGCTGGTGGTCGCCGGACTGTTCGGCTGGGGTGCCTGGCAGCGTCGCTGGATGGCTGACGACGGCCTGATCGTGCTGCGCACCGTGCGGAATCTCTTGGCGGGCAACGGCCCGGTGTTCAACGCCGGAGAGCGTGTCGAGTCCAACACCTCGACACTGTGGACCTATCTGATCACCGCCGCGAGCTGGCTGGCCGGCCCGGTGCGGCTGGAGTACGTGGCGCTGGCGCTGGCGCTCGGCCTGAGTGTGGCCGGGGTGGTGTTCGTGATGCTGGGCACTGCGCGGCTGTACGCACCGGCTCTCGCGGGACGGCCTGCGCTGCTGCTGCCGGCCGGCGTGCTGGTGTACATCGCGGTACCGCCGGCGCGTGATTTCGCCTCCTCGGGGCTCGAAAACGGTTTGGTGCTGGCCTATGTCGGCCTGCTGTGGTGGCTGCTGGTGTGCTGGGCGCAGGCCGGGCGGGCGGTCGGTGCGGCGTTGATCGCGGCGCTGGCCTTCGTCGCCGGGTGCAGCGTGCTGGTCCGCCCCGAGCTGGCACTGGTCGGTGGCGGGGTGCTGGTGCTGATGGTGCTGGCGGCGGCCGGCTGGCGGCGCCGGGTGCTGATCGTGGCCGCGGGCGGGGCGCTGCCCGTCGCGTATCAGGTGTTCCGGATGGGCTACTACGGGCTGCTGGTCCCGCAGACCGCGATCGCCAAGGATGCCTCGGGTGCGAAATGGTCCCAGGGCCTGACCTATCTGGACAACTTCAACGGCCCGTATCTCCTGTGGGTGCCGCTGGTGCTGTTGGTGCTGCTGGCCTTGATTCTCGTGCGAGGGCGTGCCACGCAGCCCGCACCGGAAACTACCCCGGCCCGGGCCGGGCGCATCGCGCGCCTGGTGCAGAACCCCACCGCCGCAGTCATCTTCATCGTCGCCAGCGGCCTGATCCAGGCCGTCTACTGGGTGCGCCAGGGCGGCGACTTCATGCACGGCCGGGTGTTGCTGACCGCCATGTTCCTGATGCTGGCGCCGGTCGCGGTCATCCCGATCACCGTGGCCGACCGCGCCGAGCTGGCCCGGCGCAGCGCGTACCTGCTGACCGGATCGGCCGGTGTGCTGTGGGTCGCGATCGCGGGATGGGCTGTTTGGGCGGCCAATTCGCCCGGTATGGGTTCGGACGCCACCCGCGTCACCTACACCGGAATCGTCGACGAGCGACGGTTCTACGCCCAGGCCACCGGGCACGCCCACCCGCTGACCGCTGCCGACTATCTGGACTACCCGCGGATGCGCGCGGTGCTGGTGGCCCTACGCAACACCCCCGACGGTGCGTTGCTGCTGCCGTCGGGGAACTACGACGTGTGGGATGTCGTCCCGGCCTTCCCGCCGCCACCGGATCGACCGCCCGGTGAAACCGGGCCGCACACAGTGTTTTTCACGAACATGGGCATGCTCGGCATGAACGTGGGCCTCGATGTCCGGGTGATCGACCAGATTGGTCTGACCAACCCGCTGGCGGCGCACACCGTGCGTCTGGAGGATGCCCGCATCGGACACGACAAGAATCTCTTCCCGGACTGGGCGGTGGCCGAGGGGCCGTTCCTCAAGGAGCGGCCCTGGATCCCGCAGTATCTCGACGAGGACTGGATCGCCAGGGCCGAGATCGCGCTGAAATGCCCGCAGACCGAGGCGATACTCAATGCGGTGCGCGCGCCGATGGGACCGCACCGGTTCCTGTCCAACTTCGCGCACGCCATGGAATTCGGCAGCTACCGCATCGACCGGGTCCCGCTCTACGAGTTGTACCGCTGTGGCCTGGAGATTCCGCCGCCCAAGAGCCCCGAATACACCGGACTGCCCGCGACCGGACCGTGATCTGGCTAACACGGGTTTTGCGACCGCGGTAACGACGTGGTTATGGTCTGCCGATAGTAGAAGCGTGGCCATGAACGCCCGCTGCGGTAGGCCGCCTGGTGATTCGGCGGTGACCGCATCACCAGTGAGACGGACGGATGGACACAGCATGCGTAGGACGTTGACCCTGCTACGAGGTGCGCTGGCAGCGGTGATCGCGCTGACCGCGGTGGCCGTCGTTCCTGCGCCGGCCTCGTCGGCCTTCTCCCGAGAGGGCCTGCCGGTCGAGTACCTGGACGTGTTCTCCACGGCGATGAACCGCAACATCCGGGTGCAGTTCCAGGCCGGCGGTCCGAATGTGGTGTATCTGCTCGACGGGTTGCGCGCCCAGGACGATTACAACGGCTGGGATATCAACACCCCGGCCTTCGAATGGTTCCACGATTCGGGACTGTCGGTGGTGATGCCGGTCGGTGGGCAGTCCAGCTTCTACAGCGACTGGTACTCGCCCTCGTCGTTCAACAATCAGGCCTACACCTACAA
This sequence comes from Mycobacterium sp. C31M, assembly GCF_053345865.1. Classification (NCBI taxonomy): domain Bacteria; kingdom Bacillati; phylum Actinomycetota; class Actinomycetes; order Mycobacteriales; family Mycobacteriaceae; genus Mycobacterium; species Mycobacterium sp. C31M. The sequence continues at coordinate 55,973 of NZ_JBKFAX010000024.1, forward strand.
GTGGGAAACCTTCTTGACCAGCGAGCTGCCGCAGTGGCTGGCCGCCGACAAGCAGATCTCGCCGACTGGTAACGGGGTGGTGGGGCTGTCGATGGCCGGTGGCGCCGCACTGGTGCTGGCCGCCTATCACCCGGCCCAGTTCCGTTATGCCGCAGCACTGTCCGGCTTCCTCAACCCGTCCACCGCGTTCATGAAGCAGGCCATCAGGGTCGCCATGCTGGACGCCGGCGGTTACAACGTGGACAACATGTGGGGCCCGCCGTGGGACCCTGCCTGGAAGCGCAACGACCCCGTCGAACAGGTCGGCAAACTGGTCGCAGCTGGCACTAGGCTGTGGATCTACTGTGCGCCAGGGGGTTCCACACCGCTGGACACCGATGCCGACCCGGCGCAGAAGTTCAACGCCGATAGCCTGGAAGGGCTGGCGATCGGCAGTAACAAGAAGTTCCAGGAACGTTATACCGCCGCCGGTGGCACCAACGCGACGTTCAACTTCCCTGCTGCGGGTAATCATTCGTGGGCCTACTGGGGTGCCCAATTGCAGGAGCTGAAGCCAGATCTGATCGCGACGCTGGTCCGCTGATCCCAGCTTGTTGTGGTTGACTACTCACCGCACTCGCGGCCAGTAGTGGCCTGACAGATGGGGTTTCACCGGATATGAGTTTTGTCGAGAAGATGCGTGGCGCAACACGGCGACTGGTGGTGGCCGCCGCAGCGGCCGCGGTGCTGCCCGCCCTGGTGAGCGCGGTCGGTGACCCGGCCACCGCAGGCGCCTTCTCGCGACCCGGACTGCCGGTCGAATACCTCGACGTCCCGTCGGCCGGTATGGGCCGCGACATCCGCATCCAGTTCCAGAGCGGTGGCGAGAACGCGCCGGCGTTGTACCTGCTGGACGGTCTGCGAGCCCAGGATGATTTCAACGGCTGGGATATCAACACCGCGGCCTTCGAATGGTACGAAGGCTCGGGGCTGTCGGTGATCATGCCCGTCGGCGGACAGTCGAGCTTCTACTCGGACTGGTACAAACCGGCCAAGGGCAAGTTCGGCACCTACACCTACAAATGGGAGACCTTCCTCACCCAGGAGCTGCCCGCCTGGCTGGCCGCCAATCGTCAGGTCAAGCCGACCGGCAGTGCGGCCGTCGGACTGTCGATGGCGGGCTCGGCCGCGCTGACGATGGCCGTCTACCACCCGCAGCAGTTCCCCTACGCCGCCGCGTTGTCGGGCTTCCTCAACCTGTCCGAGGGTTGGTGGCCGATGCTCGTCGGCCTGTCGATGGGCGACGCCGGCGGGTTCAAGTCCGAGGACATGTGGGGCCCGTCCAGCGATCCGGCCTGGAAGCGCAACGACCCGTACGTGAACATCGACAAGCTGATCGCCAACAACACCCGCATCTGGGTGTACTGCGGTGACGGCACCCCGTCGGACCTCGACGCCGGGGCCAGCGCGGGCAACCTGTTCAACGCGAAGTTCCTGGAGAGCTTCACGCTGCGGACCAACAAGACCTTCCGCGACACCTATATCGCCAACGGCGGAACCAACGGTGTCTTCAACTTCCCGGAGAACGGCACCCACAGCTGGGGCTACTGGGGCTCGCAGCTGCAGGCGATGAAGCCGGATATCCAGCGCGTGCTGGGCGCGACACCCGCCGCGCAGTAACCGATAACCGTCAGTCGTTCAGCGGACGTCCCCGCCGTGATGTGCAACACTGCAACGCGGTGGCTGGGAGTTCACTGAGCGAAAGAGGGCGGGACATGAGACTGCAGGCCGTGATGTACGCGGTGCTGATGGCGCTGGGCCTGTGGACGGTCACGGCCGTGGTGGACAACCCGGCCAAGGCCGACGGTGTCGAATACCTGATGGTGCCCTCGGCCGCGATGGGCCGCGATATCCCGGTGGCATTCCAGGCGGGCGGGCCGCACGCGGTGTACCTGCTCGACGCGTTCAACGGCGCCCCGGACATCAGCAACTGGGTGACCGCGGGTAACGCGATGAACACGCTGGCGGGCAAGGGCATCTCGGTGGCTGCCCCGGCCGGCGGCGCCTGGAGCCTCTACACCAACTGGGAGCAGGACGGCTCCAAGCAGTGGGAGACCTTCCTGGCCACCGAGTTGCCGAACTGGTTGGCGGCAAACAAGGGTCTGGCCCCGGGCGGGCACGGTGTCGTGGGCGCCGCCCAGGGTGGCACCGGCGCGCTGATGCTGGCGACCTTCCACCCCGACCGGTTCCGCTACGCCGGCTCGCTGTCGGGTTTCCTCACCCCGTCGCGCACCTTCGAGAACGGTGCGATCACCGCTGGGATGGCCCAGTTCGGCGGGGTCAACACGCACAACATGTGGGGCCCGGTGCAGTTCGGCCGGTGGAAGTGGCATGACCCCGATGTGCACGCGCAGCTGTTGGTGGACAACAACACCCGGCTGTGGATCTTCAGCCCGCAGACCACCACGTGCAGCGACCCGGCGGCGATGATCAACGACTGCGCCCAGGCCCAGGGCAGCAACCGGACCTTCTATTCGCACTACCGCTCGATCGGTGGCCGCAACGGGCACTTCGACTTCCCGACCGGCGGCCAGCACGACTGGGGCAACTGGGCGCCGCAGCTGGCGGCCCTGTCCGGTGACCTGGCGGCCGCCATCAGCTGACGGTTTGATCACGTTCCAAGGGCCCGGCCGGACAGCCGGTACCGTGGAATGGTGCAGCGCAACCGACGGTCCGATGCGGGTCTGGCAAAGTGGCCAGTCGTCTCGTTGACCCCGCTGATGCTGGCCTCGGTGGCCGCGCTGTCCTGTGGCTGCTCCGTCGGTGACACCACATTGACGACCATCGGGATGGCCGCCCCCGAGTCCACGGTGGCCCACGCCGAGGGCATGGTGGGGGCAAGCCGGGCCGGCGGGCACAGCGCGCACCTGACCGTGACACCGCGCCAGCAGACCTATCTGGATGCCCTCGTCGACGCCGGGGTTCGGCCGTCGGAGGATCTGATGGCGCTGAGCATCGGCGCCTATGTCTGCCAGGCCCGTGCGGCCAAACAATCCGAGCAGGCGGTGTGGGATTTTGTCCTCCCGCTGGTACGCAACGACCTCAGCGATGCCCATGACAGTTCGTTCGCGCCGGAGGTCGCCGAGGTCGACACCACCACCGCTGACTACATTCGGATCGCAACCGAACGGCTCTGCTGAACGCAGCGCACGGACCTTCTGGAGTAACTGACGCATGGCCAAAAACAGCCGACGCAAACGGCACCGCATCCTCGGCCTGGCCGCGGCAATTGCGGTCACTGTCCTGGTGGCGGTGCTGGTGGCCGGTGTCGTCATCTGGCTGCGCCAGCCCGACACCCCGCCGATTGCCACACCGCCGGGACAACCGACCGATGTGCCGACCGCGGTGCCGCCGACCGGTAAGCCGCGTCCCGAGTTCCAGGACGCCAGTTGCCCCGATGTGCAGCTGGTGTCGATCCCGGGCACCTGGGAGTCCTCGCGCGTGCTCGACCCGCTGAACCCGGTGCAGTTCCCGATCGCCCTGCTGCTCAACGTGACCAACCCGCTGCGCGCCGAATTCGGCACCGACCGGGTCGAGATCTACACCGTTCCGTACACCGCGCAGTTCCACAATCCGTTCTCGGCCGACGGCCAGATGTCCTACAACGACAGCCGTGCCGAGGGGCATGACGCCACGGTGCGGGCCATCACGGATATGAACAACCGGTGCCCGCTGACCAGTTACCTGCTGGTCGGCTTCTCCCAGGGCGCGGTCATCGCCGGCGATATCGCCAGCGATATCGGTAACGGCCGCGGACCCGTGGACCAGGACCTGGTGCTCGGTGTCGGACTGATCGCCGACGGCCGCCGCCAGGACGGTGTCGGCCAGGGCCTGCCTGCCAACCCGCCGGGCCAGGGTGCGGAGATCACGCTGCACGAGTTGCCGATGCTGTCGGCCATGGGACTGACGATGACCGGACCCCGCGACGGCGGCTTCGGTGCACTGGACGACCGCACCTTCCAGATCTGCGCCAACGGTGACCTGATCTGCGCGGCGCCGGAATCGGCATTCTCCATCGGCAACCTGCCCGCGACCATCGAGTCACTGCTGGGCAGCACCCGGGGTCCGGTGCACGCGCTGTACAACACCCCCCAATTCTGGCAATTGAACGGGCAGACCTCGACGCAGTGGACGCTGGACTGGGCGCGCAATCTGCTGCAGAACGCGCCAGAGCCCAAGCACGGCTAGTGAAGCGACTCGCCGGTAACCAGATTTGGCCTGCGGGAATCGGTCACTTAACATTAAGAAAAAACTAAGAGTGGCCACTGGTCGGCCTGGTGTCGTCAAAAGGCTTGACCCTTCGCCCCGGGTAGGATCTTCGGGGCTCGCGCAGACCGTGCGAAGTGCTGTGACAGGAGTAATTGATGCCGTTTCACAATCCGTTCATCAAGAACGGACAGATCAAGTTCCCTGACAGTGCGAGCGTCGTCGCCCACGTCGAGCGCTGGGCCAAGGTCCGCGGCGACAAGCTGGCGTACCGCTTCCTCGACTACTCCACCGAACGTGACGGCGTCGCGCGTGAGATGACCTGGGCACAGTTCAGCGCCCGCAACAAGGCCGTGGCCGCCCGGCTGCAGCAGGTCACCGCCGAAGGTGACCGGGTCGCGATCCTGAGCCCGCAGAACCTCAACTACCTGGTCGCCATGTATGGCGCCATCTACGCCGGGCGCGTTGCCGTGCCGCTGTTCGACCCGTCCGAACCCGGTCACGTCGGCCGGCTGCATGCCGTGCTCGACGACTGCGCGCCGTCGGCCGTGCTGACCACCACCGACGCCGCCGAGGGCGTGCGCAAGTTCTTCCGCACCCGCCCGGCCGACAAGCGTCCGCGTGTCATCGCCGTCGACGCCGTGCCCGACGAGGTGGGCACCACCTGGGAGCGGGTCGAGGCCACCAATGACACCGTCGCCTACCTGCAGTACACCTCCGGCTCCACCCGTATCCCCACCGGTGTGCAGATCACCCACCTCAACCTGGCGACCAACATCGTCCAGATCATCGAGGCGCTGGAGGGCGAGGAGGGCGACCGCGGGCTGTCCTGGCTGCCGTTCTTCCACGACATGGGTCTGATCACCGCGCTGCTGGCGCCGATGATCGGCCACCACTTCACCTTCATGACCCCCGCCGCGTTCGTGCGCCGCCCGAGCCGCTGGATCCGGGAGATGGCCCGCAAGCCCGATGACACCGGCGGTGTCATCTCGGTGGCCCCGAACTTCGCCTTCGACCACGCCGCCGCGCGTGGTCTGCCCAAAGACGGTGAGCCCGAACTCGACCTGTCCAACGTCAAGGCTGTTCTCAACGGCAGCGAGCCGATCTCGGCGGCCACCGTGCGCCGCTTCAACGAGGCCTTCGGCCCGTACGGCTTCCCGGCCAAGGCCATCAAGCCGTCCTACGGTCTGGCCGAGGCGACGCTGTTCGTGTCGACGACACCGTCGGCCGAGGAGCCCAAGATCATCACCGTCGACCGGGACGCGCTGAACACCGGCACCATCGTCGAGGTACCCGCCGATTCGCCAAAGGCGGTCGCGCAGGCCTCGGCCGGCAAGGTCGGTGTCTCGGAGTGGGCGACCATCGTGGACGCCGAGTCGGCCACCGAGTTGCCCGACGGTCAGATCGGCGAGATCTGGATCAGCGGCCCGAACATGGGCACCGGCTACTGGGGCAAGCCGGACGCCACCATCGAGACGTTCCACAACATCCTGAAGTCGCGGACCAGCCCGTCACATGCCGAGGGTGCCGCCGACGATGCCACCTGGGTGCGCACCGGTGACTACGGCGCCTTCTACGACGGTGACCTCTACATCACCGGCCGCGTCAAGGACCTGGTGATCATCGACGGCCGCAACCACTACCCGCAGGACCTGGAGTACTCGGCGCAGGAGGCCACCAAGGCCGTGCGAACCGGTTTCGCCGCGGCGTTCTCGGTACCGGCCAACCAGCTGCCCGCCGAGGTCTTCGACGATGCGCACGCCGGGTTGAAGTTCGATGCCGAGGACAGCTCCGAGCAGCTGGTCATCGTGGCCGAGCGGGCCGCCGGTTCGCACAAGCTGGAACTGGCCCCGATCATCGACGACATCCGGGCCGCCATCGCCGTGCGCCACGGCGTGACGGTGCGCGATGTGCTGCTGACCGCGGCCGGCGCCATCCCACGTACCTCCAGCGGCAAGATCGGCCGGCGTGCCTGCCGGGCGGCCTACCTCGACGGCAGCCTGCGCAGCGGAAAGATCGCCAACGACTTCCCCGACGAGGCGGACTCCAGCCACCTCTGACTCGCGCAACCCAGGCCGCAGTGCGGCGAAAGTGAACAGTGAAAATGACTGAAGCGCAAGATAATTCACCGGCCCGGGGCGACATGACGGTCGCCGAGATGCGCGAATGGCTGCGCAACTGGGTCGCCAACGCGACCGGCCAGTCGGCGGACTCGATCAACGAGTCGGCACCGGTCGTCGAGCTGGGATTGTCCTCGCGTGACGCGGTGGCGATGGCCAGTGACATCGAGGACCTGACCGGTGTCACGCTGACCGCCACCGTGGTGTTCCGCAACCCCACCATCGAGGCGCTGGCCACCGTCATCATCGAGGGTGAGCCCGAGCCCGAGTTGAACGCCGACGAGGACTGGACCCGTGCGCCCGGGGTCGAGGACATTGCGATCGTCGGTATCGCGACCCGGTTCCCCGGTGAGATGAACAGCGCGGACCAGATGTGGGAAGCGCTGCTGGAGGGGCGTGACGCGAGTTCCGATCTGCCCGAAGGTCGCTGGTCGGAGTTCCTCGGTGAGCCCCGCATCGCCGAGCGTGTCGCCAAGGCGCACACCCGCGGCGGCTACCTGTCCGATATCAAGGGTTTCGACTCCGAGTTCTTCGCGCTGTCGAAGATGGAAGCCGACAACATCGATCCGCAGCAGCGGATGGCCCTCGAGCTGACCTGGGAAGCCCTGGAGCATGCCCGCATCCCGGCGTCGAGCCTGCGCGGCGGCGATGTCGGTGTGTACGTGGGTAGTTCGAACAACGACTATATGTTCCTGGCCGTCGCGGATCCGACGACCGCGCACCCGTATGCCATCACCGGCACCACGAGCTCCATCATCGCCAACCGGGTGTCCTACTTCTTCGACTTCCGCGGGCCGTCCGAATCCATCGACACCGCCTGCTCCTCCTCGCTGGTCGCCGCGCACCAGGGTGTGCGCGCCCTGCGCACCGGCGAGATCGACGTCGCCGTCGTCGGTGGGGTGAACGCGATGGTGACCCCGTTGGTCACCATCGGTTTCGATGAGGTCGGCGGTGTGCTGGCCCCGGACGGCCGGTGCAAGTCGTTCTCCTCGGACGCCAACGGTTACGCCCGCTCCGAGGGCGGCGGCATCCTGGTGCTCAAGCGGGTCTCCGACGCACGGCGCGACGGCGACGACATCATCGCCGTCATCGCCGGCAGCGCGGTCAACCACGATGGACGCTCCAACGGCATGCTGGCGCCCAACCCGGACGCCCAGGAAGCCGTGCTGCGCAAGGCTTACAAGGACGCCGGTATCAACCCGCGCGATGTCGACTACATCGAGGCGCACGGCACCGGCACCATCCTCGGTGATCCGATCGAGGCGGACGCGCTGGGTCGGGTGGTCGGCCTGGGCCGCGCCGACGACAAGCCCGCACTGCTGGGTGCGGTGAAATCCAATGTGGGCCATCTGGAGTCGGCCGCCGGTGCGGCCAGCCTTGCCAAGATGGCGCTGTCGCTGCGGCATGACAAGCTGCCGCCGTCGATCAACTACGCGGGCCCCAACCCGTACATCGATTTCGACAAGGAACACCTCAAGGTCAACAACACCGTCAGCGACTGGCCGCGTTACAGCGGGCACGCCATCGCCGGTGTGTCCGGCTTCGGTTTCGGTGGAGCCAACGCGCACCTGGTGCTGCGCGAGGTGCTGCCGACCGATCTGGTCGAACCCGAGCCGGAAGCGCCTGTCGCCGAGGAGAAGTCGGCTGCCGAAGAATCCAGTCTCGGTGGCAAGCGGATGGATGAGTACGGCGAGTTTGTCGAAGATGAGCCGGAGTACCCCGCCTACGACGAGGGCAACTACGAGCTGCCGGGGCTGACCGATGAGGCCCAGCGCCTGATCGACGAGGGCCGCGCCGCGATCGCCGCAGCCGAACCGGTGAAGCCCATTGTGCCGCTGTTCATCTCCGGATTCCTGACATCGCGCAAGCGCGCTGCCGCCGCGGAGTTGGCCGACTGGATCGACAGCGAGGCCGGCCGGGCCGCCTCGCTGGAGTCGATCGGCCGGTCGCTGTCGCGCCGCAACCACGGCCGCTCTCGCGCGGTCGTGCTGGCCCACGATCACGACGAGGCCGTCAAGGGTCTGCGCTATATCGCCGAGGGCAAGCAGAGCCCGATGGTGCTGGCCGCCGACGGGCCGGTCACCAGCGGACCGGTGTGGGTTTTCGCCGGGTTCGGTGCGCAGCACCGCAAGATGGGCAAGGACCTGTACCTGCGCGACGATGTGTTCGCGGAGTGGATCAACAAGGTCGACGCCCTCATCCAGGACGAGCGCGGTTACTCGGTGGTCGAGCTGATCCTCGACGACGCGATCGACTACACGGCAGAGACCTGCGAGTACCCCATCGAGGTCGTGCAGACGGTCATCTTCGCGCTGCAGATCGCACTCGGGGAGCTGCTGCGTCACCACGGGGCCAAACCCGGTGCGGTGGTGGGTCAGTCGCTCGGTGAGGCCGCGGCGGCGTACTTCTCCGGCGGTTTGTCGCTGGCCGATGCCACCCGCACCATCTGCTCGCGCGCCCACCTGATGGGTGAGGGTGAGGCGATGCTGTTCGGTGAGTACATCCGGTTGATGGCCCTGGTCGAGTACTCGGCTGAGGAGATCAAGACCGTCTTCGCCGATTACCCGGGCCTGGAGGTGTGCGTCTATGCCGCACCGACCCAGACCGTCATCGGTGGTCCGCCCGAGCAGATCGACGCGATCGTGGCCCGCGCCGAGGCCGAGGGCAAGTTCGCCCGCAAGCTGCAGACCAAGGGAGCCAGCCACACTCAGCAGATGGACCCGCTGCTCGGTGAGCTGTCGGCCGAACTGCAGGGTATCGAGGCGCTGGCATTGCAGACCGGCTACTTCTCCACCGTGCACGAGGGCAAGTTCCTCCGCGCCGGTGCCGAACCGATCCACGATGTCGACTACTGGAAGAAGGGGCTGCGGCACAGCGTCTACTTCACCCACGGCATCCGCAACGCGGTCGACAACGGACACACCACCTTCCTGGAGCTGGCTCCGAATCCGGTGGCGCTCATGCAGGTGGGATTGACGACGGCTGCCGCAGGTCTCCATGATGCCCAGCTGGTGGCGACCCTGGCCCGCAAGCAGGACGAGGTCGACTCCATGGTCACGGCCATGGCGCACCTCTACGTGCACGGCCACGATCTGGACCCGCGTTCGCTGTTCCCGCGCACCTCGGGCGGACTGGCCGGGGCGCTGGACTTCGCCGATATCCCGCTCACCCGGTTCAAGCGCAAGCAGCACTGGCTGGATGCCCGGTTCACCGGTGACAGCTCGGTCGTCATGCCGGGTACCCATGTGGCCACCCCGGACGGCCGGCACGTCTGGGAGTACGCCCCCGACGGTGCTGCCGATCTGGCCGGCCTGGTGAAAGCCGCTGCCGCACAGGTGCTTCCCGATGCGGTGCTGACGGCCTCCGAGCAGCGGGCGGTGCCGGCCGACAACGCGCGGCTGGTGACCACACTGACCCGGCATCCCGGTGGTGCTGCGGTGCAGGTGCACGCGCGTATCGATGAATCGTTCACCCTGGTCTACGACGCCATCGTGACCCGGGCCGGTCAGCAGACCACGCTGCCCACCGCGGTCGGCGCGGGCACCGTCGCCCAGATCGAGGCGGCGCCGGTCGCCGTCGAAGAGCCGGAGGACACGCCTGCGTTCGAGGCCGACAACCTGACCGCCGGGGCCAATCTCGGCGCGGGCTTTGCCAAGTGGAGCCCGGAATCCGGTGAGACCGTGGCCCAGCGCCTGGGCACCATCGTCGGCAGTGCCATGGGTTACGAACCCGAGGACCTGCCGTGGGAGGTGCCGCTGATCGAGCTGGGCCTGGATTCGTTGATGGCCGTGCGCATCAAGAACCGCGTCGAATACGACTTCGACCTGCCGCCCATTCAGCTGACCGCGGTACGGGACGCCAACCTGTACGCGGTGGAGAAGCTGATCCAGTACGCGATCGAGCATCGTGACGAGGTCGGTGAACTGGCCGAGGCGCAGAAGGGGCAGACCGCCGAGGAGATCGCGGCGTCCCAGGCCGAGCTGATGGGTGGGGCCACCACGGTCGCCGAACTGGAGGCCAAGCTGGCCGAGGCGGGTCATCCGTTGGGGGACAGGGAAGACGCGGCCGAGACCACCGCGGAATCGCTGGCCGAGGTGGGCATCGAGATCCCGCCGCCGCCGACAGATCCGAGCGGCCCGGCCAAGAAGAACGCCACCGCTGCGGCTGCCGCGGCCAAGGTGCTCACGCAGGAGGCCGTCACCGAGGCGCTCGGCGCCGACGTCCCGCCGCGTGATGCCGCCGAACGTGTCACCTTCGCCACCTGGGCGATCGTCACCGGCAAGTCGCCGGGCGGCATCTTCAACGAATTGCCGTCGGTCGACGCCGATACCGCGGCCAAGCTGGCCACCCGACTGTCCGAACGCGCCGAGGGGCACATCGGCGTGGAGCAGGTGACGGCAGCCAAGACCATCGAGGCACTGGCCACCCACGTCCGCGATCAGCTCGAGGACGGTGTGGTCGACGGGTTCGTCCGGACGCTGCGCCCGCCGACCGGTGACGGAAACGCCGTACCGCTCTTCGTTTTCCATCCCGCAGGCGGGTCGACGGTGGTCTACGAGCCGCTGATCAAGCGACTGCCCGCGGACATCCCGGTGTACGGCATCGAACGTGTCGAGGGATCCATCGAGGAGCGGGCCGCCGAATACGTGCCCAAACTGCTCGAACTGCACAAGGGTCCGTTCGTGCTGGCGGGCTGGTCGCTCGGTGGGGCACTGGCCTACGCCTGCGCCATCGGGCTGAAGCAGTCCGGCGCCGACGTGCGCTTCGTCGGCCTGATCGACTGTGTGCGCCCCGGAGTGCCGATCGACCAGACCCAGGCCGGGATGCGGGCCCGGTGGGACCGATACGCCCGCTTCGCCGAGCGCACGTTCAACGTCGAGATCCCCGAGATCCCGTACGAGGAGCTGGAGAAGCTCGACGACGAGGGCCAGGTGCGCTACGTGCTGGACATCGTCGGTGAGAGCGGGGTGCAGATCCCCGGTGGCATCATCGAGCACCAGCGCACCTCCTATCTGGACAACCGGGCGCTCGACACCATCGAGCTGCGGCCCTACGACGGGCACGTCACGCTCTACATGGCCGACCGCTACCACGATGACGCCATCGTCTTCGAACCCGCCTACGCCACTCGGCAACCCGACGGCGGCTGGGGTGAGGCGGTCTCGGATCTGGAGGTCGTGCAGATCGGCGGCGAGCACATCCAGGCCATCGACGAACCGATCATCGCCAAGGTCGGCGCGCACATGAGCGAAGCGATCAACCGCATCGAGAGCGAGAGCAAGTGAGCAACAAGACCACAGCGGAATTGCTGGCCGAACTTCGCGAAAAGCTGGAGCTGGCCAAGGATCCCGGTGACGAGAAGGCCAAGGCCCGGCGCGACAAGAAGGGCATCCCGTCGGCCCGGGCTCGCATCCATGCGCTACTGGACCCGGGCAGCTTCCTGGAGATCGGTGCGCTGGCCAAGACCCCGGGTGATCCGAATGCGTTCTTCGGCGACGGTGTGGTCACCGGTCACGGCACCATCGACGGCCGCCCGGTCGGTGTGTTCAGCCACGACCAGACGGTGTTCCAGGGCTCGGTCGGCGAGATGTTCGGCCGCAAGGTCGCCAAGCTGATGGAGTGGGTGGCCATGGTCGGCTGCCCGATCATCGGGATCAACGACTCGGCCGGTGCCCGTATCCAGGACACCGCGACGTCATTGGCGTGGTACGCCGAGCTCGGCCGCCGGCACGAGATGCTGCGCGGACTGGTCCCCGAGATCTCGCTGATCTTCGGCAAGTGTGCCGGCGGTGCCGTGTACTCGCCCATCCAGACCGATCTTGTTGTCGCCGTGCGTGATCAGGGCTACATGTTCATCACCGGTCCCGACGTCATCAAGGACGTGACCGGTGAGGACGTCAGCTTCGACGAACTCGGTGGCGCCGATGTGCAGGCCCAGCGCGGCAACATCCACAAGGTGGTGGAATCCGAGTCCGCGGCGTACCAGTACGTCCGTGACTACCTGAGCTTCCTGCCGCCCAACCACTTCGACGACGCACCGATCGTCAACCCGGGCCTGGAGCCCGAGATCACCGCGCACGACCTGGAACTCGACAGCATCGTGCCGGACTCGGACAACATGGGTTACGACATGCACGAGATCCTGCTGCGGATCTTCGACGACGGTGACATCTTCGAGATCGCCGAACAGCGCAGCCCGTCGATGATCACCGCCTTCGCCCGCGTCGACGGACGTCCGGTGGGTGTGATCGCCAACCAGCCGATGCACATGTCCGGGGCGGTCGGCAACGAGGCCTCCGACAAGGCCGCCGGATTCATCCGGTTCTGCGACTCGTTCAACCTGCCGCTGGTGTTCGTCGTCGACACCCCGGGCGCCATGCCCGGTGTCGAGGAGGAGAAGGGCGGCATCATCAAACGCGGTGGCCGGTTCTTCAACGCCATCGTCGAGGCCGATGTCCCCAAGGTGACGATCATCATCCGCAAGGCGTACGGCGGCGGATACGCGGTGATGGGTTCCAAGCAGCTCTCGGCGGACCTGAACTACGCGTGGCCGACCGCCCGTATCGCGGTGATCGGTGCCGAGGGCGCCGCACAACTGCTGGTCAAGCGTTTCCCCGACCCGACCGCGCCGGAGGTGCAGAAGATCCGGGCCGATTTCATCGAGGGCTACAACGCCAACCTGGCAACCCCGTGGATCGCCGCCGAGCGTGGCTACATCGACGGTGTCATCGAGCCACACCAGACCCGGCTGCTGATCCGGCAGTCGCTGCGGCTGCTGCGGGACAAGCAGCCGGTCAAGAAAGTGCTGCGCAAGCACGGCCTGACGCCGCTGTAGGTGGACGACGCCGACGAGCACCCGGGCGTCAAGATCATGGGGTGGATCTTGATGGCGGTGTTCGTCGCCGGAATGGGGATCCATCTGTGGATCGCGAACGAGCAGGACCGCAGGGACGCCTGGGACATCGTTCCGATCGGCGCCCGGTGCGAGACGTTGGGTGCCGAGGAACGGACCTACGACGACCGACCCGTGTACTGCGTGGCATTCCCGGACTACGGCCTGCAGGTCTGGTCGTGGCGGCAGGTGGACCTGCAGGCGCCGGTGCCGGCTCCGGCGGGTCCGTTCGAGGCGCAGGTGCGGGTGTGCATGCACCAGGCGCAGCTCGACGAACGCAACTGTGCCGCCGCCATCAGGCAGTACGAAGGTCGATGAGTTCTACGATGCAACGGTGTCCGAACCTCCGCTGGTCGTCACCGTCGCCCTCGGCGCCGCCGCCACCGCAGCCGACGGTGTCGCGGCGGTCTACCGCGGCGCCGAACGGCTGCCGCTGGTCGGGGGCTGGCTGCGCCGCGGGCGTGCGGATCTGGCGGTCCGCGGTGAGCGCGTCCTGGCCGCCGGTATCGACACGATCCTGGACCAGCTCGATCTGAACAAGTTGGCCCGCGAACGGCTGGACCTGGTCGGGTTGGCCGACGAGGTCGTCGACGGTATCGATCTGCCCGCCATCATCCGGCAGTCCACCGATTCGGTGACCGCCGAGGTGATGACCGATGTCCGCACTCAGGGCGAACGTGCCGATGACCTGGTGTCCGGATTTGTCGACCGGCTGCTCGGCCGGGATCCGCAGTGAGATCTGCGCGGCCCGCCGCGGTGTCCGAACCGGCGCGAGGGGCAGGCATCGTCAGCCGTGGCGTCGCCGCGGTCCTGGATCTCGTGGTGGTCGGGATCGTGCTCGGCGGGCTCTACGTGGGCCTGATCCTCGCCCGGCTGATGTTCAACCCGTCCTCGTTCAGCCTGCCGACGGTCAACATCATCTTCTCCACCGCGGTCATGTTCAGCGTCGCGGTGCTGTATCTGACCGGGTGCTGGGCGGTGTCGGGTTGCACCGTCGGCGCCGCCTTCATGGGACTACGTGTCGTCGGGCGCCGCGGTGGTCGGACGGCACCGGTGGTGGCGCTGCTACGGGCGGTGGTATGTGTGCTGTTCCCGGTCGGCCTGCTCTGGGTCGTCCTGGATCGCCGACGAAGGTCGTTGCAGGACATTGTGTTCGGTACCCGGGTCGTGTATGTCCGGCCTTGACTGGCGGCGCCGTCTAGGATTCACCAATGCCGCTGAGTAACGGCGAGGTGATCGCCGGCTACACCATCGTGCGGATGTTGGGTGCCGGCGGCATGGGTGAGGTGTATCAGGTCGCCCATCCCCGCCTGCCCCGCAACGATGCGTTGAAGGTGTTGTCGGCTGATGTCTGCGCCGACAGCGAGTACCGGGAACGGTTCAGCCGGGAGGCCGATATCGCGGCCGGGCTGTGGCACCCGCACATCGTCGAGGTACACGACCGCGGTGAACACGACGGCCGGTTGTGGATCTCGATGGACTACGTCGAGGGCACCGATACCGCGGTACTGCTCCGGGAACGGTATCCGCACGGGATGCCCCCGGCCCTGGTGGTCCGCATCGTGACCGCCGTCGGCCAGGCACTGGATTATGCGCACGAGCGGGGCCTGCTGCACCGCGATGTCAAACCCGCCAACATCCTGATCAGCGAGCCCGAGACACCACATGAGCGGATCATGCTCTCGGACTTCGGGATAGCGCGGCGGATCGGTGAGGCCAGTAATCTCACCGGCACCAACATGACGGTCGGCACCGTCTTCTACTCGGCACCCGAGCAGCTGACGGGCGAGGACACCATCGACGGCCGGGCCGATCAGTACGCATTGGCGGCTACCGCATATCAGTTGCTCACCGGCAATCCGCCGTTCCAGCATTCCAATGCCGCGATCGTCATCAGCCAGCACCTGACCGCCCGGCCGCCGTCCATCGCCGAGCGGCGGCCGGATCTGTCGGATATGGGCGGTGCCTTCGACAAGGCGCTGGCGAAATCGCCTGCCGCCCGCTTCGACCGCTGTGTGGATTTCGCCAGGGCGCTGGCCAATCGCACCGGCGTGGAATTCTCCGAGGATCCGGAGGCCACGATGGCGGCCCGCGCCGCCGCGGGGCCGCGGCATGCCCGGCCCGATGCCGCGCCGCGGTCTCGGGGCCGGCTGCTGACCGTGCTGGCGTTGGCGGCCTCACTGATCGCGATCGCCGCGGTGGCGTCGGCGCTGTTCCTGTTCGAGCGGGATGGGCGCACCCCGACCGCCGCCGGCCCGGCACTGCCGGTCGTGGTGGTCGGTGCGGACTGCGCGACGCTGGGGGCCGCGGGTGTCACCCCGAGCGGGGATCAGGCCTACTGTGCCCGGCTGTCGTCCTCGGGGGAGCCGCTGTGGTCGCTGTACAAGGGCGATATAGCCCATCCGGCCGGGGTATCGGCGGACGAGGCACCGGTGCAGGTGTGCGTCGAACAGACCGGGAAATCGTCGGCCGACTGCGAACGCGATATCGAGCAGGAGAACGCCGACCCCACCGCCAACGACAAGTCGAGCTAGATCGGCGGCAGGTCCAGCCAGTCGTCCACACCGAATGCATCACCGCGCGCCACCAGCGTTGCCCCGCCGTGGCCGGGATAGTGCGCCGGGATGACGGTGGCGTGGCGGCGGGCGGCCTCGGTGAACACCCGCTTGCGGGTCGCGGTGGCCTCGGCGGCATTGCAGTCGAAGGCACACGTGTCCGTCGGGCGCGGAATCTGGATGGCGCAGTGGGTCAGGTCGCCGACGAACACCGCGGGTGCGCCGGCATCACACCACAGCACCGATGACCCGGGGGTGTGCCCCGCGGCGGGCCGCAGCCACACCGATTCGCTCAATTGGTGCTCGCCGATGAACAATTCGACCTGACCGGCCGCGTGCACGGGTGCCACACTGTCGTCGAACACGATGCGTGCCGCGGCATCACAACCGGCGCCGTCCGGTCCGAAGTAGCGGAAGTCGGCCTCCGGCATCAGATATCGGGCATTCGGGAAGGTCGGTACCCAGCCCGAATCGCCGGCCCGGGTGTTCCATCCGACGTGATCACTGTGCAGATGGGTGTTGACCACGACGTCGACACTGTCGGGATGCACACCGGCATCCTGCAGCGCCGTCAGGAACCCGGTGTCGAGGTGGTCGAGCACCGGGATCGCCGGCCGGTCCCGCCCGTTGCCGACCCCGGTGTCGATCAGGATGCGCAGCCCGTCGACGTCGATCACCCAGGTCTGGATGATCACCCGCCAGGTCCCGGCGTCCAGATCGACGAACGTCGGCGACAGCAGCTCGGTGTGATCCGCCCAGGCCTGTGCCGGCGTCTGGGTGAGCAGCCCGAATCTCGGTGCGAACGACGTCTCGACCACCCGGGTGATGACGGCGTCACCGAGTTGCACGCTCACGGCCCGATCCGGATCTCACCGGGGGAGTACAGCCCGGAGTGGGTACTGGTACCCAGCTCGATCTCGGCGGGCTGCGCGTCGACGATGGTGTCGAAACGGCGCAACGAGCCCCAGTCCTGACCCCAGTCCTGGGACAGGTAGGTCGACATCACCGAGGCCCGCAGCAGCAGGTCGGTGATGCCCAACAGGCCGCCTTCGGTTCCTTGCTGCCAGGTGTCGGTGCTCTGCAGCTTGGCGAAGTAGTCCGGCGAGATACGGAACTTCGGTACCTCGGTGACACCGTTGGCGTGCAGCATCGGCTGCTGGCACGGGAACGCCAGGCCGACAGCCCAGTCCAGCAGCACCGGTTGGGTGGATCCGACATACTCCTGAACCGAACGGAGCTCGGGTACCCGGGGCGGTGTGACCGCGACCCAATCACCCTGTCCCAGTGAGAGATCCTCGGCGACGATCCGGACGGCCACAGCATTGTCGGGGATCTGCGCACGCGGGTAGCGCAGGTTGCGCCAGGACGGCGTGGGACCGATGTCATAGGGATCGACCCGGCCGGCCGGCACCGGGGTGCCGTCGGGACCCGCAGTCGCGTACTCCAGCTGGACGGTCTGGCCGGTGGTCAATCCCTTGGCCACGCTGGTGCCGGTGATGGTGCCCGCGGCAGTCACGACCACGAGCGGATGCGCATCGTCGGTGGCGGGCAACTCGTACCACGCCGAGGCCAGCCGGGCCTCCTGCTGGACGCCGGTGGAGTAGGTCCCCGCGATCGGTACCCGCGCAGGATCCAGCCCGTAGGGCAGCGGCACCCGGGATCCGTTGACACCGGGCCGGGACAGCTGCTCCGGCGCCAGCCAGTCGTAGTCGGTCCCGGGTTGGGAGAAGTTCAGCCGGATCGCCTCGGCGATGATCCGCTCCGGGACACCATCGGGGGTGAAACCGGGGGCACCGGCCCCGCCAAGCGGGCCCAGCGGACCGTACCGGCCCGGTAGCGCGTTCAGGAAACCGGCGTTCGAATCCGGCTCTACCAGAACGTCATCGGCCATTCCACAGCCGCCGGCGAAGGCGCGGATGTTGGCCCAGCCGTTGGAGTAGGTGGGGTACTGGCGTACCACGCCGATGGCTTGGGAGGCCACAAAGATCAGCACCATGAACCCGGCAGCGATCGGAATCGGTGCGGCCGTCAGCCGGTCGACCAGACGTGATCCCGGCTTGCCCGACACGTGCAGCCAGAATGCCCACAGCGCTGCGATGACGAACAGCGCGAAGAACATGGTGCTGATCGAGACACCTGCGATCTTGGGCACCGAACTGTTGAACGGCACACCGAAATTGGAGACGTACCACCAGCCGTTGGTGGAAGCGAAACACAGCGCCAGGACGAAGAACACCAAGGCCAGGAACGCCATCCGGTTGCGTGCCGAACGCAGCACCGTCCGCGACACCATCACCGTGGTCAAGGCCGCCATCGCGGCGGCCACCGCGGCGAACAGCCCGAAGTGGTGCACCCACTTGGTGGGGGTGAACATCAGGAAGAAGATCGTGGCGAAGATGATGCCCATCAGCCGCCACGCCGGGCCGCGGGCGATGCCGGAGATCCGCTTGCGGCGCAACATCATGAACAGCGCGGGGAACAGTGCCAGTGCGGTGAACATGAACGCGAACCGGCGCGAGATGGCGCCGTCGACAGTCGGCAGGATCAGGTAGTAGTACCGCAGATTCTCCGTGTACCACTCCTGGCTGGGGCCGATGGCGGTGCGAATCCTGGTGGCCTCCAACACCGTCGCCAGCGTCTGGTCGGCCATCACCACCGCGAGGATCACCGTTCCCGCGGCCAGCAGTGGAGCCAGCAGCGGTAGCAGTCCGACGCCGGCTCGACGCCGCATGATGATGCGCAGGATCGGGCGGCCACCGGCGACCAAGGCCGCCACCGCGATCAGGCCGGTGGGCTGGATACCCAGGGTGAACGCGGCGGTGACGATCGCCAGCGCCGCAGGCGTCAATCGGCCGGAGGTGACGGCGCGTTCGATCAACACGTAGGTGATCAGCGCACCGGTCGCGATCTGCCCCTCGGGGCGCAGACCGTTGTTGAACGGCATCCAGGCACCGAGCAGCACCAGACCGGCAGCCCACAGCGCGGGCCTGCTGGCGATGACGGCGGGCCCCAACCGGGGCAGCACCTCGCGGGACAGCAGCAGCCAACAGATCAGCGCGCAGACCAGGTCGGGCAGCCGCATCCAGATGCTGGCGGTGCTCACCTGCGACATCAGCGCCAGCAGGTTGTAGTACCAGCCGAACGGGTCCTCGGGGCTGCCGAACCAGCGGAAGTAGTTCGACATGTAGCCGGCGTGTTCGGCGACGCGGGCCATCTGCAGGATGTAACCGTCGTCCGACGAGTTGGCGCCGATGACGTACCAGAGCCCGAAGCCGCCGATCACGACACCGTCGACGGCGGTCAGGGTCCGCCAGCGGGTCGGGATCAGGTGTTGCATGCGGCGGCCGTCGAGCCGGTCCAGTCGCCAGAGGGCAAGCAGCGCAATGAACGTCGACAGGATCGCCAGGACGATCGCGGCGAGTTTCAGCGGCGTCGGCTGGGTGGTGAACCGGGTGTCGATATCGGCCGACAGCGACAACCCCGCCGGTGCCGGGCCGGTCAGGTCGGTGAACACCCCGACGATGGCCGGACGCAGGTTGGGGTCGCCGAAGCCGGTGCGCTGCGGGCTACCGTCCTCCTGGGTGAGTCCGACAAAATCGGCGTAGGTGCCGTCGTGGTTCGAGGTGATCTCGATGTTCGAACACCCGGCCAGTCGGTCGCGTTCCACGCTGGCCACCACGACATTTCGGACGATGACGTCCACTCTGTCCTCGGAAACGTTGACCAGCATCGCGTTCAGCGCCGCGTCACGGCCCTCGGCCGGCGCGGTGCCCATCACCAGGCCGCCGTCGGCGGGTAGCTCGGCGATCAGCGAGCACGGCACGGTCGCGGTCAGGCTCACCGGAGCCTGTGAGATCAGCGGTGCGGTGACGTTGTTCAGCTGACCGTTCTGCGGCCAGTTCAGCGTTGCCGTGGTCTGGTTGACCGGTAGCAGTGGGACCGCGACCGCCATCACGAATCCGAGCAGCCCGGCGATCGCCGCGACCCAGCGGGCTGTCTTCACGTCACTCACGGCAGTTCTTGATGTGCCGTTCACGGCAGCGCCCTGATCGGTCCGCCGCGACTCCAGCCGTACACGTTCGCAGTTCCTTCCTCGATCTCCGCGTCGGGCGCGTCGTCAGCCGGCACCACCCGGATATAGCGCTCGATCGAACCCCAGTCGCGGTACCAGTCATCACGCAGATACGACGGCACCGTCGCTGTCCGCAGCAGCGCCTGGATGAACAGGAACGGCCCACCGTCCTGAGCGGACTGCCACTGGTTGGAGGACACCACCATCGGCTTGAAATCCGGCAGGATCCGGTACTCCGGCAACTCGGCCACGCCCAGATGCTCGGCGAACGGCCGCTGGCACGGGAAGTTCGATGCGGTGGCGATGTCCATCAGCACCGGGGTCTGCGTCCCCAGATATTGCTGCGCGGTCTGCAGCACCGGCACCCGCGGCGGGGTGAACGCGAACCACTGATCTTCGGACAGGTTCGGATCGTCGGCGACGATACGCGCCACATTGGCCTCCGGCGGTGCGGTGGCCAACGGGAAACGCAGGTTGCGCCAGGCATTCTGGGCAAAGGTGTCGATCGGCTGAACCTCGTTGAGCGCCTGGTACGAGCCATCTGGGGAGTGCACACCCCACTGCAACTTCAGCGATTGACCGTAGTTGAACGAACCGTCCTCGTTGTACCACCAGATGGCGCCGGCGGCGGCGACGGTCACCAGCGGCCGGTCCGGTGTGCGGGGCGGCAGCTGATACCAGGCCGAAGTCGCTTCGGCGGCAAGGGTGTTCTCGTCGAAGCTGCCCATCACCGGGGTGCGGTCGGGGTCCAGGCCGAACGGCAGGAACACCCGCGAGCCGTTGACGCCCTCGGGGCCGTACCCACCGCCGGTGCCTGCGGCATAGCCGACGCCGACATTGGGCTTGTCGACCGGGCCGTCGGAGTTGGGGGTGCCGGGGTTGGCTGCGACCGGCTCCGGCGGGTCCAGCGAGTCACTGACCCCGTTGGGGGTGAATCCGACCGGATCCTCGCCGCCGAGTGGGCCGAACTCCCCGTAGGTCTGTCCCGGAACGGGTTGCAACATACCGGCATTTGTATCGGCCTCGACCAGCACGTGATCGGCCATGGCGCAGCTGTCACCGGACAGGCCGGACCGCAACGCAGACAGGTTCGACTCGCCGATCGTGTAGACGGGATACCGCCCGACGGTGGCCTTGACCATCGACCCGAGTTCGAGCACCACCATGATCACCGCGACCACCAGCAGCGGCGTCGAGGCCAGCGCCCGGTTGCGGCCGGTGTCGGCGACCTCGGTATGCCCGGCGTAGTCGATGCGGAAGTGCAGCCACGCGGTGAGCAGGCCGCCGGCGATGGCCAGCACCAGGAAGATGGTGGTCACCGGGTAGCTCATGATCACCGGCTGCTTGTCGAACCAGGGCACCCCGTAATTGCCGTTGTAGAACCAGCCGTTGATCCCGGATGTCGCCCAGGCGAGCACGAACAGCAGTGCGGTCACGTACAGCGCCAGGTTGCGCCGGCTGTGCAGGCCGACCCGGGCCAGCGCGAACGCGGTCACCGTGCCCAGCGCCCCGGCCAGGCCGGCAAATGCGCCGAACTGGATGGCCCACTTGGTCGGGGTGAACGTCAGCAGCAGCAGTCCGATGCCGGTGGTCCCGACCAGCCGCCACACCGGACCGTTCACCGCGCCGGGCACGGTGCCGCGGCGCAGCAGCACCATCAGCAGGCCGAACAGGCACAGCAGCAGGATCAGCACGGTGAAGCGTCGGGTCATCGAACCGTCGACGCTGTCCTCGACGGTCAGGAAGTAGTACCGCAAGAATTCCTGGTACCAGGCGATCGTCGGGCCGACCGTGTACTTGATGCGGGCCGCCTCGGCGACGGTGGCCAGCGTCTGATCACGGAATACCACCACGAAGATCACCGCGGCGGCCGCACCCAACGGGGCGAGCTGGGCGGCCAGCCCCATGGTGGCACGGCGCTCGGCGACCACCCGGGTGATGGCCCGTGCGCCCACCAGCAGCGGGGCGATCGCAATCAGACCCTGCGGGGCGAGCGTCACGCTGAATACCGCGACGATGATGGCCACCGCCGTCGGCCACAGCACCCGCCGGCCCACGGTCAGTTCGACCAGCACCCACACCAGCACCACGCCGAAGGCGATCAGCGGCTCGGGACGCAGCCCGTTGTTGAACGGCAGCCAGGCGGCCAGGAACACCGCGCCACCGGTCCACACCGCGACCCGGTTGCGGGCCAGCCGCGCACCGAGCCGGGGCAGCACGACGTGACTGAGGAGCAGCCAGGTGCCGATGGCGGCCAGGGTGGCCGGCAACCGCATCCAGACGCCGGCGGTGCTGATCGAGGCCAGATGCGCCAGCACGCTCTGGTACCAGTCGAACGGGGCCTCCGTGGCGCCGAAGTACCGGTAGTAGTTGGTGATGTAGCCGGCCTCGCCGGACACCCGCGCGATGGTCAGGTTGTAGCCGTCATCGGAGGATTGTGGGCCGACGATGTGCCAGATCAGCAGCGAGCCCACCACACCGACATCGGCCAGCCAGGTCCCCCAGCCGGTGCGACGCCGGGTCGCCGGGGGCGGTCGACGGCCGGCGGTTCGGTCCAGCAGCGCCAGCGCCACGATCGAAGCCAGCACACAGGCTGCGCCGAGCACCATGACGGCCAGCTTCAGGGCCGTCGGGCTGGTGATGAATCGGGTGTCGATGTCCACCCGGGCGGTCAGCCCGGCATCGAGGCCCACCTGCAGATCGGTGAACATGCCGGCGACCTGCGGGCGTTTGTCGACGGGCAGGGTGCCCGTCGCACCGTCGATACCGACGAAGTCGGCGCCGACGGTCAGTACATCGGCCCACACCCGCAGCTCACCGCAGGCTCCGGCGTTCACCGCGTCACGCGGGGCGACCGCGGCGACGGTATCGCGGAAGGCGACGTAGACGACGTCGGCGTTGGCGTTGACGAACAGCCCGTTGCGGCCGGCGTCGATACCGCCCGGCGGGATGGTCGAGAACACCAGACCGCCGTCGGCGGGCAGCGTGGCGATGGCCGCACACGGGATCGTCACGTTCAGCGAGCGCGGCGCACCCGACACCAGCGGGGCGGTCACATCACCGACGAAACCGTCGGCGCCGACGGCCTGCGGCCACTGGATCGCCGCGGTGCTCTGCCGCACCGGCAGCAGCGGCGCCAGCGCGCACAGCACAATGCCGACGAGGCCCGCGATGATGGCTACGAAGCGGATAGTCCTACCGGGCACGAGGTTCAACAGTAAGCGACGAGCCTTGGTGTCCCGTCCCGTGACCCGCGCTCGACTAGGCGGGATATCGGGCGACGAGATTCATGTCACCGTCGTAGTGCTCCAACACCCGGCGATCCATCACCCGCCGCCACAGCGGCGGGAACCAGGCAAGCAGCAGCATGCTGCCGTAGCCGGTGGGCAGTTGCGGCGCGTGATCCGAGGGCTGCAGACTCTGGTAACGCTTGTGCGGGTTGGCGTGGTGGTCCGAGTGCCGCTGCAGGTGGTAGAGGAAAACGTTGGCCATCAGCGTGTTGCTGTTCCAGCTGTGCCGCTGCCCGACGCGTTCATAACGGCCGTTCTCGGTGCGCTGGCGGCGCAGACCGTAGTGCTCCAGGTAGTTGACCGTCTCCAGCAGACAGATACCGATGATCGCCTGGCCGATCAGCCACGGCGTGATGACCCAGCCGAACCAGACGATCAGGCCGACGAAGATCGCCGCCGACAGCAGCCAGGCGTTCAGGATGTCGTTCGACGGGGACCAGCGTGACTTGCCGGCTTTGGCCAAGCGCTGGCCCTCCAGCTGCCACGCCGAGCGCAGGCCGCCGAAGACCGAGCGCGGGATGAAGCGGTAGACGCTCTCGCCGAAACGGGCGCTGGCCGGATCCTCCGGGGTCGCCACCCGCAGGTGATGTCCGCGATTGTGTTCGACGAAGAAATGGCCATAGCCAGTTTGCGCAAGGGCGATCTTGCTGAGACGCTTCTCAAGCTTTGCGCGCCGATGACCGAGCTCGTGGGCGGCATTGATGGCAATTCCCCCGACGATGCCGACGGTGACCATCAGGCCGAACTTGTCGACCGCAGACATGGTGAGCCAGCCACCCCCGGCCCATAGCCAGCAGGCGAAGATCAACGACAAATACTGGTTGGGTAGGTACAGGAAGTTGACCCAGCGATAGAAGGAGTCGTTCTCCAGGTGCTCGAGCACACTCTCCGAGACGTAACCGTCGTCGGTGCCAATTAGCTGGTCAAGGGCCGGAATGACGATGAAGGCCATCATCGGGCCCACCCACCAGAACCCCTGCCACCCGGTCAGTTGGACCAGCAGCCAGGCCAGTCCGACCAGGCCGGGCACGATCGCCCCGAGTAGCCACAGATACCGTTTCACATCCCGCCACCTGCGCGTTATGCCGGTCTCTGGGTTGACCACTTCGTATCCTTGCCAGTTGGGTGGGTGAACCGGTTACAACGCCTATTTAACCTGGTTCGCAGAGCGGTGCAAACACGGAGCCATAACGAATGATGATTTTGCTGTGAGGTCGGCGTGACGGTGCTACGGAATTCGTTGACCAGACGACGCTTTTTGGCTGTCGCGGGCCTGGCGGCCGGCGCCGGTGCTGTCGCGTCGTGCCAATCGGCCGATTCGGCCAACCCATCGCCCGACCGCACATTTCACCAGGCCATCGTAGTCGGCAGCGGGTACGGCGGCGGGGTGAGCGCGCTGCGCCTCGGGGAGGCCGGTATCGACACGCTGATCCTGGAACGCGGACGGCTCTGGGACACCCCCGACGAGGACGGCAAACGGTTCACCAAGATGTTGCCGGCGGACACCCGGGCGGGCTGGTTCCGGGAGGTGCCGCCGAGCCTGGTGCCGTCCTTCCGCGGGGTGTCGGTCAACGCCGTCGCCGCCCAGAATCCCGGCGCCCAGCCCGTCCAGGCCGGCATCTGCGACAAGGTCACCTACGGTGCGCATGACGTGTTCCGCGGCATCGCGGTCGGCGGCGGATCCATGGTCAACGCCGCCATCGCCGCGGTGCCGACTCCGGATCAGGTTCGATCGGCGTTCCCGGATATCGACCCGGCCGAATTCCTGGGCACCTACATGGAGCGGGCCAAGGCGACGCTGCAGATCAGCTACCGCGACATGGGCTGGTTCGAGCAGACCCCGTACTTCCAGTACGCCCGGGTGGGGCGCGCCTACGCCGAGGCCGCCGGGTACGGCGTGGACTACAACGGCAGCGCCTATTCGTTCGACTACATGGTCCAGGAGGCGGCCGGCCAGGTGCCGCTGTCCGCGCTGGATTGGGAATGCCAGTACGGCAACAACCATGGCCGGTTCGGCAGCGTCGACCAGACCTACATCGCCGCCGCACTGGCCACCGGGAAGGTGACCCTGCAGCCGCTGACCGAGGTGACCGGTATCCGCCGGGAATCCTCCGGGGAGTACGTGGTGTCCACCCGGCAGATCGACCGGTGGGGCAAGGAGCTGTCTCGCAGTGAGATCGGTTGTGAGCAGCTGTATCTGGCCGCCGGTGTGCTGGGCACCGTGGAGCTGCTGCTGCGAGCCCGCGAGTCCGGGGACCTGGCCGATCTGCACGACGAGGTCGGCAACGGCTATGGCAACAACGGCGACATCATGGTGGCGCACAACACCGCCGAGCCGGTGGGCACCCAACAGACACTGCTGGGCATGATCAACCTTGACGGCCGCAACGACCCGGACAACCCGGTGTACGCCAGCATGTTCTCGCTGCCGTTGCCGGTCGAGACCAACGCGCTGGGCTACTACGCCATGGTGCGCACCGGGGACCGCGCGGTGATCAACTATGACCGGCAGTCGGATTCGATCGCGATCGACTGGCCGCAGAGTCACACCGACCATCTGATCGAGCGGGCCCGGCTGGTGTTCGACCGGGTGCTGGCGGCCAACGGTGTCGACTACCGCGATGACCTGTTCGAGGGAAAGGCATTCGCGCCCAACACGGTTCATCCGCTTGGTGGGTGCGTGCGCGGCGTTGCGACCGACGCGTTCGGCCGGGTCAACGGGTACGAGAACCTTTTTGTCAACGATGCGTCGCTGGTCCCGGGGTACATCGGTTGCAACCCGTACATGTCCATCACCGCACTGGCCGAACGGAATATCGATGCGATCCTGCAGGGGCGGCGTTAGTCTCTGTCAGCTCGTCCGCAGCGGCGCCGGGCTCCACAGCCCACCACGGGTCGCGGTACCAAGTTCCAGCTCAGCGGGTTTCGCGTTCGGGTACCACTGCCGCAGCTGCTGCAGCGAACCCCAGTCGCGGAACCAGTCGTCACGCAGGTAGGTCGGCACCGGCACTGCGCGCAGCAGCAGCTCGGTGATGCCGAGCGGCCCGCCGCCCAGGTAGTCCATCACCGGCGAGTTGGCCTCGGCGCCAAAGCGATCCGGCAGGATTCGCCACTTCGGCACCTCGGTCACACCGTTGCTGTGGAAGAACGGCCGCTGGCACGGGAACGCCAGGCCGACCAGCCAGTCGAGCATCACCGGGTCGGTGGATCCGACGACGTCCTGCAGGGTGCGCAGTTCCGGAATGCGCGGCGGGGTCACCGCGATCCAGTGCTGCGGGGCCAGATCGTCATCGGTGGCGACCAGGCGCACCTGGGTGGCCTCGCCCGGGATGGCCGACATCGGGGCACGCAGATTGCGCCAGGCCGGTACCGCACCGACGTCGGCCAAACCGATGGTGCCACCCGGTGTTCCGCTCTCGGCCTGCTCATCGGTGGCCCACTGGACCAATACCTCGCCGGCATCGAATCGGCCCGCGGCGGCCACCACCAGCAGTGGTCCGCGCTCGTCGGCCGGTGGCAGCCGGTACCACGCCGAGCGCAGCTTCGCCGGTTGCTGCGGGCCGGCCCGCCAACTGCCCAGCACAGGGGTTCGGGCCGGGTCCAGGTTGTACGGCAGCCGGGCCTGGGAGCCGTTGACTCCGGCCGCGGCCGTCGTCCCGCCCTCGGTTCCGGGTTCGCTGCCGGTTTCGTCGCTGCCCTCGGAGTCGGCGAAGTTGCTGTCCACCGGTGATTCCGATACCGGGTCGGCCTCGATATCGGACGGAATGCCGTCGGGGCGGAAGCCGTCCGCGGTCACCGCGCCCAGTGCGTCGCCGACCGGCTCGCCGATCGGCGTGAGCATGCCGACGTTGGGGTCCTGTTCGACCATCACGTCGGTGGCCAACCCGCAGGTCTTGCCGGCCAGCGCCTCCAGGTTGGACCGACCGACTGTCCAGGCCGGGTACTGGGTCGCCACTGCCATCGTCAGCGACACCACCTGGAACAGCACAACGATCCACGTGACGATGGCCAGTGGCGCGCCGGTGAATCGGGTCCAGGGCCGGTCGCCGAACGTGCGGCCGGAGAAGTGCAGCCAGGTCGCGACCAGCAGGGCGAGCGCCGACAGCCCGAGCAGAATGGTGGTGAAACCGAAACCGACCGAAGGGAAGTCGTTCGACCAGGGCACCCCGAAATTCGACACGTACCACCAGCCGTTGACGGTCGCGAAGGACAGTGCCGTCATGAACAGGATCACCGCGGTGACGATGGTGCGGTTGCGTTTCGACCGCATCGCCGCGGCCGCGATGGCCACTGCGGCCAGCGCCCCGATGGATCCGGCCAGCCCGGCGAACACGCCGAAGTGGTGCGTCCACTTGGTCGGGGTGAACATCAGCGACAGGAACGAGATGACGGTGATGCCGATCATCCGCAGTGCCGGACCGCGGGCAGTGCCCGGGATATGTCCCTTGCGCAGCGTCATCGCAATCGAAACAGCAAGGGCCAGCAGCAGTGTCAGGACCGCGAAGCGGCGGGCCACCGAGCCGTCCGGGCTGGTGGTGAACAGTCGGGAGTACCGGATATGTTCGTCGAACCAGGCCAGGCTCGGCCCGACCAGCGACTTGAACGAGCTGGCCTGCAGTTCGCCGGCCAGTGTCTGGTCGCGGAAGATCAGGAAGATCGTGACGGTGCCGGCGGCGGCGATGGGTGCCAGCAGCGCCCAATAGCCGAACCGGGAGACATGCGCGGCGACAATGGTTTTAAGCGGACCGATGGCGACCAGCAGCGCACCGACCGCGGCGATACCGGTGGGCCCGGAGAACAGCGTCAGCGCGCCGATGATGATGGCAACGGCAACCGGGAGCAGCCGGCTGGTGGCCACCCCGCGTTCCACCGAGCACCAGGTGAGCAGGATGCCCAGCGCGATGATCGGTTCGGGCCGCAGGCCGTTGTTCAACGGCAGCCAGAAGGCCAGGAACATCCCGGCGGCGGTCCAGGCCGCGGCCCTGCTGTGTTTGACGGCCGCGCCCAGGCGGGGGATGACCTCGCGGCTGATCACCCACCAGCAGGCCAGTCCCATCAGCAGCGTGGGTAGCCGCATCCAGATGCTGGCGGTGCTGACATGGGCCCACAGCGCCAGCAGGTCGTAGTACCAGCCGAACGGCGCCTCCGGCGTGCCGAACCAGCGGTAGTAGTTGGCCATGTAGCCGGCCTGCTCGGAGACCCGGGCCATGGTGAGGATGTAGCCGTCGTCGGCGGTGTTGGAGCCGACAAAATGCCACCACACCATGAGCGTGGTGACCAGCACGTCCAGCCGGGTGACCGACCACCAGCGCTGCGGCAGGAAGCGGCGGTGCCGCATCCCGTCGGCGACGTCGAGCCGGTGCAGCGCCATCAGCGAGGCGACGGTCATCAGCACGCCCAGCACCATGACGAGCGTCTTGAGCAGCGTCGGGGAGCTGCTGTACCGGGTGTCGACGGTGGCGGAGAACTCCAGGCCCGGCGGCGCACGGCCGGCCAGGTCGGTGTAGACGCCGACGATCTGCGGCCGGAAGTCGTAGCCGCTGCGCTCGCCGCGCAGCGGTTCGCCCGGGTCGCCCTCGTCGGGACCCTGCACCAGACCGACGAACTCACCGGTCACCCGGTCGGCGTGCGCGGTGAAGGTGAGCTCCTGGCAGGCCGGGCTGAGCACCTCGCTCAGCGGTGCGCTGACCACCGGGGTGTTGCGCACGATGACCAGCAGCTCGTTGTTCACCCGTTCGATGAGCAGGCCCCGGTCGACGGCCTTGGGGGCCTGCTTGGGCACCGTGGACAACAGGATGTTGCGCGGCCCGGTCAGGCCGGCGGCCGCGCTGCACGGGATGGTGATGTTCAGGTCGGTGGCGACATAGCCGATCAACGGTGCATCGACACTGTCCAGGGTGTCGTTCTGCGGCCAGTTCAGGGTGGCCGTGGTCTGGCTGACCGGCAGGAACGGGGTGGCGATCGCCAGGATGGTGCCCAGCAGTCCGGCGACAATAGCGACCAGTCGCGCGTTGCGGTGATTGCTCGCCGTCTCGTTCACGGAGCTAGATGCTAGTTGTCCCGCCATCAACCACCTGCTTGCGGTTTCCGGATGGCCAGCACGAACGGTCCCTCGGTGGACACATCCCAGTGTTCGTCGTCGAAGATCGCCGGTTCCAGCGACACCTGATAGCGGCGCACATTGGGCTGGTTGGGGTAGACGTCGGCGGCCAGTCGCAGGGTGTAGCTGTCGGGCCCGCCGCGGCGCATCAGGAACACCGTCGGTGCCGGCCACGGCAGCTGGTCCAGGGCGGTGATGAACTGATCGGGCGTGGTGAGCAGTGCCCAGCTCTCGATGGCTGCCGAGCGGGCCTCGAACTGCGCCAACGGGTTTGCGTAATGTGAGGTCAGTCCCTGGAACCCGTAATAGGGATAGAAGGACAGGAAGCTGTAGTCGGCGGTCAGCACGACGGTCTCGTTCGGCGGGCGGCCGGTGACCTCCCGGATGCGCGCATCCAGCGCGCGGTAGTACTGCTCGGCGCCGGGCGGGCGGCGGTCGGCGCGTTCGCCGTAGCCGTCGGTGTCGGTGTAGGCGACGTTGATGTCGGTGCGCAGCACGTCGGGGATGTCTTGGCTGAAGGTCAGCCCGCCGATCAGGCCGATGGTGGCGGCGATCGCGACGATGTGCCTGCCGGGATGCTGGTAACGGGCGACCGCGGCCTGGGTCAGCCAGATGAACCCGAAGGTGCCCGCGGCGGCCAGCAGCACCGACAGCGTCGGCTGCAGCCGGAAGGACAGCAGGGTGGTGCCCACCAGCGTGGTGAGCATCGACAGCAGCGACCAGGCGTAGACCGCCAGCACACCGACTGCGAGGGCTGCAGCCGGATTCTCTTCGCGCAAGCGCTCATCGCCCGCTCGTGTGGAGCTGCGGGCGTGCACCACCAGCCAGATGGTGCCGAGCATGGACAGCGCGCCCAACAGGGTGAAGTCCAGCATCGGGAAGGTCAGCTCGGCGCCGTCGATCGGCAGGTAGTGCTGGGCTGTCCCGGTATCGGCGGGGGTGCCACCGGCGGCGGCCAGCAGATACGGCGCCCAGGTCAGCAGGGCGATTGCGCCGGAGACGACGGCGATGACTGCCAGCCTGATCAACGGGGCGATGCTGCGCCGGCTCAGTGTCAGCAGCAGCGCCATGAGCGTGATGGTGAACGCGGCGTAGGCCAGCAGCAGGGTGTAGAACAGCGCGGCGAGGCCGAGGAACAGTCCGACGCCGACGACGGCGCCCCAACCATTTCGGCGCTTGAGCCCCGACCACGCCAGCACGAACACCGGCGGCAACAGCACGGTGATGACGGCCGCATACGGTTCGGCCGAGGTATACGCCAATGTGACAGCGGCGGTGGCGGTGGTGACGGCGAGCGCGATCTCGAAGCGCAGCATCGCCGTCCACAGCACCAGCGCGACGGCGACGGCGGCGGTGATCGAGATGATGGCCCAGGGCTTGAACATCTCCCAGGCCGGCATGCCGGTCAGATCGGCCAATCGGCCGCCGATCCAGAACCAGCCCGCCGGGTAGAACGGCGGCAGCCCGATATAGGTCATATCGTGCAGGCCGGGGCTGTCGGCCAGTCGGGTCAGGTACTCGGTGCGGAACTGCTGATCGACGGAGATGCCGAACAGGTACAGCCGGGTGGCTCCCAGCGGCATGGCCAGGGTGACCACCGAGAACGCCGACAGGAACACCACCGAGATGATCCGCGCCAGCAGTCGACGTCCGCGCCGCCACAGCAGGCCGGCGACGAAAACACCTGCAAGGCAGACGAACTGGCCGACGGTCGTCAGCGCGTGAAGCTGATTCGACGAGTTGTAGGCCGGCCATTCGACGCGGGCGATCGCCAGCAGGGCGACGACCGTCAGAACCGCAGCGGTGGCCGCGGCGGCCAGCATCTGGCCGGAGACGGCCAGCGCCGCGCGCATCAGAGCGGGAGCTTGCGGAAGACCGGCCGCGGGATGTGCCGCATCACGGCCATCAAGTACTTCACCGGACCGGGCGCCCAGATCAGCTCCTTGCCCTTGGCTGCCGAGGTCACCGCCAGTTCGGCGACGTCCTCCTTGTCGACCGTGAAGGGCGCCTCCTTGGCGCCGGTGGCCTTCCAGTGCTCCAGCGTGGTGGTGGTGCGCACCTGGCCGGGCCGGATCACCAGCACGTGAACCCCGAACTCGCTCAGGGCTTCTCCGAGGCCGAGGTAGAAACCGTCCAAACCGGCCTTGGTGGAGCCGTAGACGAAGTTGGAGCGACGTACCCGCTCGCCGGCGACCGACGACATCGCGATGATCTGACCGAAGCCCTGGGCGCGCATCTTCTCGCCGATCAGCACACCGACCGAGACAGCTGCGGTGTAGTTGATCTGCGCGGTCAGCACGGCCTTGGCCTGGTTCTGCCAGAGTTCCTCGGCATCGCCGAGGATACCGAAGGCGACAATCGCCACGTCGACATCACCATTCGCCCAGGCCGCACCGATGATGCCGGGATGCGAGGCGGTGTCGAGCGCGTCGAAGTCCAGATACTCGACCGACTTGGCACCTGCTGCCTCCAGTTGAGCGATGGCGGCGTCTTTGCGGGGTGAGCCGGGCAGGTCGGCCAGGATCACCCGGGCCTTGGCGTCGCGCAGGTACCGCTCGACGATGGCCAGGCCGATCTCGGAGGTACCGCCCAGCAGCAGGATCGTCTGCGGGTTACCGGTCGCGTCAATCATATAGGGGTAGAACCTTTCTGAAGGGCTAGAGCAGTTCGAGGCGCCGGGCCATGTCGGAGGCGAACACGCCGTGCGGGTCGGCCTTGCGGCGGGTGGCGATCCACTCGTCGATGCGCGGGTACATCTTGTGGAACTTCTCGGCATTGACCCGGGAATCCTTGGCGGTGTACACGCGGCCGCCGAATTCCATTGCCCGGTCGTCGAGTTCGTTGAGGAACTCGTTGACCCCGGCCTTGATCGGGAAGTCCATCGCGACGTTCCAGCCGGCCATCGGGAAGCTCAGCGGGGCCCGGTTGCCCGGACCGAACAGCTTGAACACGTTCAGCGCCGAATACTGGCCGCTGGTCTGGATCCACCGGATGATCGCCTTGAACTCGTCGAGCGCGTCGGGCGGCACCAGGAACTGATGCTGTGCGAAACCCTTTGGCCCATAAGCATTGTTCCACCCGCTGACCAGGTCCAGCATGTGGTAGAACT
The DNA here is from genome assembly GCF_053345865.1 of Mycobacterium sp. C31M. Lineage (NCBI taxonomy): Bacteria > Bacillati > Actinomycetota > Actinomycetes > Mycobacteriales > Mycobacteriaceae > Mycobacterium > Mycobacterium sp. C31M. Next base: position 88,356 of record NZ_JBKFAX010000024.1, read on the forward strand.
GCGACAGGTTCATGATCTTGCCGCTGTAGGTGCCGCCCAGGCGGTAGTACACCTCGCCGATCGCGGTGAAAGACAGCTTGTTCATGGCGCTGATCGGGAAGATATCGGGCACCTTCAACAGTTGCGGCGCATCGAATTTCAGCGGGTTCTTGGCCAGTTTGGCGGGCAGCTGGTCCAGTTTGGCCAGGCTGCCGCGGCTGACCGCGGCGCGGCCCAGCTTGGGCGGCGGGCTGATCAGGTCGAACCAGGCACTCGAATAGGTGTAGTTGTCCTCGCTGCCGTCGGTGTGCACCGCGATGGTCTCGTCCAGATCCGCGGTGGCCACGCCGTCGGCGATGAAGTAGGCGGTCTCGGTGCGGGTCATCGTGATACGGGCGCGCACCACGATGCCGGTCAGTCCGTTACCGCCGATGGTCGCCCAGAAGAGCTCGCTCGTGTCACCCTCAGGGGTGAGCGTGCGCACTTCGCCGTCGGCCATCAGCAGGTCCAGGGACAGCACGTGGTTGCCGAAGCTGCCCGCGCTGTGGTGGTTCTTGCCGTGGATGTCCGAGCCGATCGCCCCGCCGACGGTGACCTGCCGGGTACCGGGCAGCACCGGCACCCACAGACCGAACGGCAGCGCGGCCTTCATCAGTTGATCGAGGCTGACCCCGGCGTCCACGTCGGCGATCGCGGTTTCGGCCGAGATCGAGTGGATCGAGTTCAGCGCGGTCATATCGACGACGATCCCGCCGCCGTTGCAGGCATGGTCGCCATAGGAGCGGCCGAGACCACGGGCGACGATGCCGCGCCGGTAGTAGGACGGATCTGTCGCTGAAGCGTCCGCGACGCGTTTGACCGCGTCCGCGATGACGTCGACATCGGGGGTCGACAGCACGTGGGCCACGCTCGGCGCGGTCCGGCCGAAGCCGGTCAGGGCGCGCGGAACGAGGGGGAGTTCGGTAGTCATGTCAGTGGCAGACGATACCGGTCGGGCCACCCGGGCAGACTCACCTCAGCCGGAATATCACCGTGCGCTGCACCACGAAGTTGATCACCGTGGCGGTGCCCTGGGCGATGACGAAGGCCACCGGGACCTGCCACGGCCGGCCGGCGAACTCCAGGTAGAACAGGTAGTTGATGCCCACCTGGACCGCGTAGGTGAGGGCGTAGAGCGCCATCACCGCGATGAACCGGGCCTTGCTCGGTTCGGCCTTGAAGGTCCAGCGCCGATTGATCAGGTAGGCGGTGGTGGTGCCGGCGATGAAGCTGAGCGTCTTGGCGAGGTTGACGTGCAGTCCGAATTGCAGCAGCAGCACGTACAGCCCGAAGTCGACGATCGCCGACAGGCCGCCGGTGATGATGAAACGCGTCGCCTGAACCCGAAGGCTCAGGGGTGCGTTGTCCGGGGTGTCGACCACGCGGGCAGCTTACGGGCAACAATGGGGGCGTGACCGATCTGCTCCTCCAGTGGCACGCGCTGCTCGGGCGCCACAGTGCCTCGCCGGACACCGGTGCCGCGGGCGCTGCGCTGTTGACCCGCTGGTCCGAACCGCACCGCCGGTACCACGATCAGGCGCACCTGCGGGATGTGCTGGCGGCCGCTGACGAGCTGTCCGGTTATGCCGAAGACCCGGATGCTGTTCGGTTGGCGGCCTGGTATCACGACGCGGTGTATGCCGGCGCCCCCGATGACGAGGAGAACAGCGCACTGCTCGCGGAGTCCGAGCTGACGGCGCTCGGGGTGTCCGCCGAGTTGGTGGGTGAGGTGGCCCGACTGGTGCGGATGACGGTCGAACACGATCCCGCCGATACCGACCGCAACGGGCAGGTGCTCTCGGACGCGGACCTTGCGGTGCTGGCCCTGGAGCCGGCGGATTACCGCAGCAACACCGCGAAGGTGCGCGCCGAGTACGGCCATGTCTCTGATGCGGACTTCCGGGCCGGCCGGGCCCGCATCATCGGGGCGCTGCTGGCGGCGCCCACGCTGTACCGCACGCCCGATGGCCGTCGGCTGTGGGAGGCCGCGGCGCGACGCAACCTGCAATCGGAGCTCGACAGCCTCAGCGGCTAGCCCGATTCAACGACGCAGCCCTGCCAGCACCCGGCACAGCGCGGCGACGGCCGCCGGGAACGCATGGTCGGCGGGGGTGCCGAAGCTGACGACGACACCGTCGACATCTGGAACCTTCGTGCCGGCGTCGGGATGGCGCAGCAGTCGCAGCCCGGACAGCCCGATGTCTGCCTCACCGGCGCGGCGCATCACCTCGGCCTCGGTGCCCGCCGGCAGTGTCAGTTGCAGGTGTAGACCCGCCGACAGGCCGCGAACGCCAACATCGAAGGGTTTCAGGGCCTCGGCCAGCAGGTCGCGCCGACGGCGGTAGGTCATCCGCATCTTGCGGATGTGCCTGTCGTAGGCACCGGAGGTGATGAAGTCGGCCATGGTGAGTTGCAGCAGAGCGTTGACGTAGAACTGCTGCCCGCCCAGTGCCTGGTAAGCCCGCTCGACCAGGTCGGCCGGCAGCACCATCCAGCCCAGCCGCAGCACCGGAGACAGGCTCTTGCTGGCCGAGCCGAGGTACACCACCCGGTCGGGATCGAGGCCCTGCACCGAGCCGATGGGCTGGCGGTCGTAGCGGAACTCGCCGTCGTAGTCGTCCTCCAGCAGATAACCGTCCGTGCGATGCGCCCAGTCGAGCACCTCGGTCCGGCGGTGCGCGTGCAGTGGCACCCCGTGCGGGAAGTGGTGCGCGGGGGTCAGCAGCACGGCCGTCGCGTCGGTGTCATCCAGTTCCGCGATGACGGCTCCGTCGTCGTCGACGCCGATCGGGACGCTTTGGACACCGTTGGCTGCCAGTGCCTCGCGGAAGAGGAACAGCCCGTACGCCTCGACCGCTATCGGACCGCCGAGCATGCGGGCCAGGATCTCGACGGCGTGCCGTGTGCCGGCGCAGACGACGATGTCGTCGGGGGTGGTGCGTACCCCGCGGACCCGGCCCAGGTATTCGGTCAGCGCCTCGCGTAGTTCGATGCGGCCGGCCGGGTCGCCCATCCGCAGCGCCTCGGTGGGGGCGTTGGACAGAGCGCGTCGGGTCGACGTCAGCCAGGCGCTGCGCGGGAACTGCGCGACATCACCGGAACCCGGCATCAGATTGTGGGTGGGGGTGCCGGGTGTCCGGCGGGGCCGTGGCGGCAAGGGTTTGGTGGGGGAGTTGACCACCCAGGTGCCCGCGCCTTGCCGCGACGCCAACCAGCCCTCGGCCACCAGATCGGCGTACGCCTCGCCGACGGTGTTGCGGGCCAATCCGAGATCGGCGGCCAATGACCGGGACGGCGGCAACATGGCGCCCGGTGCCAGGCGGCCCGATCGAATCGTGTCGCGCAGTGCGTGGACCAGGGCATCCCGCGCGCCGCGGGAGCCGGGAGTGATGGCGCCGCGCAGGTCCAGGTGCAGGTCCCGCGAACCAGAATTGGCCCATGAAGTCACCGCTCGATTGAACCATCTGAATGGGTCTTTGGTGGCTAGCGTTGACGGCATGACACAGACACTGAACAACCGGACCGCGATCGATCGACTGAACATCTACAAGGTCTCGCCGGAGATCTACGACGGGATGATGAAGCTGTCCAACGCTTCGGCCAAGGACATCGACCCGACCATCGGCGAGCTCGTCAAGATTCGCGCCTCGCAGATCAACCACTGCGCGTTCTGCCTCGACATGCACGTCGCCGATGCCCGCAAGCAGGGTGAGACCGAGCAGCGCCTGGCTTTGGTGGCTGCTTGGGAAGAGGCCGGCGATCTGTTCACCGATCAGGAACGCGCAGCGCTGGAGCTCACCGAGGCGATCACGTCGCTGCACGAGGGACATGTGCCCGACGCCGTGTACGCCAAGGCCGCCGAGGTGTTCAGTGAGAAGGAACTCGCCCAGGTGATCGCGATGGCCGTCACCATCAACGCCTGGAACCGGTTCAACGTCGCGACCCGGATGCCGGCGCCGCGCCGATAAGCCTCGCCCCAGCTAGAAGGGTGGTGGGTTGGCTTCGATGTCGGCGCGGTTGAGGGCGCGTTCGTGGGCGATGCGGTAGGCGCGTGATTGTGCGCGGGTGCG
>NZ_JBKFAX010000025.1:0-86304 GCF_053345865.1 Mycobacterium sp. C31M
TCCGAGAGGGTTGGTGCGTTCCTAGACAGCTCGCACTTCACTCGGAGGTCTTCTTCATGTCACCACGCCACGCCGTACCTAACGTCTGTGGTCAGTACAGCTAGCGACTACAGCAGAGCACCCTCGGCCGCACCGGCCGGGGGTGTTCTACGTCAACGCCGAGATGTTGGCGAGCTGGCGAAGCTCGACGATCGACACCGGGATCTGGCCGGCGATCTTGACGGCCTCCTCGCGGTCGGCGGCACGTAGTAGATAGAACCCGCCCGCCACCTCGGCGCCCTCGGCATACGGTCCGTCGGTGACGATCGCCTCGCCGCCGCGCACCCGCACCGAGGCCGCCGTGGCCGGGGGATGCAGGGCCGCCCCACCCAAGATGTGCTCGCCATAGGTTTCACCGAACACCTCGTGCTCGCGGATCTCGGTGTCCCACTGCTCACTGCCCGGCTCCGAGAACGTCACTCCGGGCGGCTCCAACAGCAGTGCGAACCAGTCGGCGCCCAGCGGGCCGGCCGGCGCCTCCCAGTCGACCATCGGCCACACCTCGACCCCGCCGGCCTTGCATGCCGGGATGTGCCGAGCCAATTCGACCGCCTCATCGAGACTGTCGGCCTCGAAGACGTAGTAGCCGCCCACCACCTCGGCTCCCTCGACAAACGGCCCGTCGGTGCTCACCCCGTTGGCAATCCGCACCGCCTCGGCAGCCGGAGCCAGCGCGTCGCCACCGCGGATGGCGTGACCGGCGCGGGTATTGAACTCGGTGTACTCGGCCATGATGGCCTCCGCAGCGGCGGCGTCGAACTCGCCCGTGGGCTCGGGGCCCCGCAGAATCGCCAGGTAATGCATCGTCGTCCGTCCTTCGGATCAGGGAGCGCAACCTCGTGTTGAACTCTCCATCCATACGACGAATGGCGCAACGCCGATCCGACACGTCGGCTCAGGAGAACCCCGCCTAATTCTCGGTGGGTGGGTCCTGGGGTTCATAGGGTGTGTACCACCACCATTGGGCGCGTTCCCCAGATGGGCCGCGACACGGTGCGACGTGCGGGGGTGGTCTGGTGGGTGGCCGGGCCAGCGACGCACTGGTCAAGAGTCGGCCCCACCGGTCGGTGACCCGGAGCCGATCCGCGGGTCCGATCAGGATGAGTTCACGTTTGTGATGCAGGCGGTGGTGGTAGGGGCAGACCAGCACCAGATTGCGCAGCTCGGTCTCCCCGCCGTCCTCCCAGTGCACCAAGTGGTGAGCATGCAACCCCATGGTCGCGCCGCGGCCGGGCACCACACAGGTCTTGTCCCGATGCTCCAACGCCCGCCGCAACCGCCGCGAAATGGTCCGCGTACTGCGGCCGGCGCCGATCGGGCGGCCATGGCGTTCCAGCCACACCTCACACGTGGCATCGCAGAGTAGGAATTGGCGTTCGGCATCGGTGAGCACCGGCCCCAGGTGCAGGGCGGCGACCTTGCTGCCCACATCGAGGTGCGCGATGACAGTCGTGTGCGCCCCGTGCGGACGCGCGGCGACGTCGGTGTCCCAGCCGGCCTCGACCACACTCATGAATGCATCCACATTGGTGGGCAACGGCGGCCTGGGATCCGCGGGCAGCGCCACATCAGGGTCCACCGTGGCCTCCGGAATCTGCGCGGCGGCATCACGGCTGCCTTGGGCCTCGCGGTCACGTGTCCAGTCCGCGACCAGTTTGTCTTTGTGGGAGGCCATCGCCGCGTCGAACGTCGCGGCCTCCAACTTGGGCAGCCGGATCCGGTAGGTGGTGTAGCCGTCCTGCTCGTAGCTGATGAAATCCCGCTTGGATTCCCGTTTCGGCTCCGGCTTGGACTGGGGTTCCTGTTTGACCGCGGTCCGCAACTGCGTCACCGTCGCGGTCTTGGCCAACTCTGCGTAGTGGTCATCGGAACCATCGGCGGCGCGCTCAGCGATCACCCCGAACTGATCCATCGACAACTGTCCCTCACACAGGCTGGCCGTCAACCGCGGAAACTGGTCGGTGCGTTGGGCGATCGCCACCAACGTTTGGGCGTTGCGTGGGGACATGCCGGTGCGCCACGCCACCAACGCCGCCAACGAACGACACCCCGAATCACCCCACAACGCCGGGCCCTGGCCACCGTCCATCTCGGCAACGATCCCCACCAATTCGCCGTCGATCGCGTTGCGTTGACCCATCAATTCCGCGATCCGGTCATACAAGCCCAACATCCGATCCGCCACCGACACCACATGCTCGGCGTATGGCGCTGTCGGAGGCGGCATACCCCGATTCTAAAGACAGGGTCCGACAAACCGGACCGCTGAAGCGAGCGCGCGAAAACTCCTCCCCGACACGGTGTGTCGGTCCGCAGACACGCACGCTCGCCGATAAGGCCGTCAATCCTCTGGCGACTCCAGGACGACGGGACTGGCTGCACTGCCGACGTTCTCGGGTATCTCGTCCGGTCGGTATCCCGGCAGCCTCGAGGCCGGCACGATCGCGATCGCGCTGACCCCGGCCAGAATCAGCAGCCCCAGCTTCAGCGCCCGCAGCCGCGCATCGGTGTTGATCTGAACCGCCGCATCGACTTCCGCGTCGGAAGCATCGGTCCGCGCGAGCACGTCACGCAGACGGTCATTACTGACGAAGTTGACCTGATCGAGGTCGACCTGGGCGATCAACCGGTCCGGGATGTCGACATCGTTGATGACCGCCTGACCCACATTCAGCGACAGAATGCCGACCAGCATGGCGCCGGCGATCGCCGTACCGACGGCGGAGGCGAGGTTCTGGGTGGTACCGCGCACCGAGCCGACGTCACCGGCCAACTCCTTGGGCGCCGCGGTCACGAGCACGTTGAAGACCAGTGTCACCAGGGCACCCTGCCCGATGCCGAAGACGATCAGGCCGAGGATCGTCGGCAGGGTCTCCCAGTTGTTGGTCACCACGAACGACAGCCAGATGAGCGCAGCGGTGGTCAGGACGAAGGAGAAGACACCGATGGCGCGAGGGGTGAAGCGCTTGTAGAACCGGACGACGAGGGTCGCGGTGACGAACACGGTCAGGTTGAACGGCAGCATCGCCATCGAGGTGTCAAATGGCGTGCGTCCCTGCACGATCTGGATGTACAGCGGAACAGTGAAATTGAGTGCCGCCTCCAGCGAGACCACGATGAACATGGCGTACACCGCTGCGCGTTCCCGGGGCGAACCCAGCACCGACAGGCTGACAAGTGGCACCTTGCCGGTGCGGGTACGGCGCCGTGTCCAGGCGAAGAAGGCCTGACCGAGCATCACGCCGATCACGACAAGGACGGGTGCGGGCGACAACCCCATCAGATCGAACGGCGCGTCGGGTGTCGCCTGCAGGACGCCCCACCCGTTGAGGTTGTTGAACCCCAGCGTCAAGGACATGACCGCCACGCCGATCAACACCGCAGCCAGGATGTCGATATCCACCGATTTGTCACCGGGAGCGGACTGGAGCCGGAAACTGAACACGAACACGGCCACCGCCAGCAGGAGCACGATCCCGAACACCGGCCGCCAGCCGACGAAGGTTCCGAGTGTCCCGCCGATAAGAAACGCGCTGACGCCAGACAAGGCCCGCGCTGAACCCAGCGATCCCACGGCTGTCGCCTGCTGTGCGCCACGGTAATTGGCAGCGATCAATGCGACCAGCGACGGAACGATGATCGCGGCGGACGCTCCCGCCACTGCCTGCGCGGCGATCACCCACGCCACCGCGGGCGAGAAGATCATCAGCAGAGCTGAACCGGCGAAGGCGGCGACCACGACGCGGAAGACGACGATCCAACCCACCCGCTGCCCGATTTTGGCGCCCACCATCACCAGTGCGGCGACCACCAGTCCGTAGGTGACGATCGCCGTGCTCACCGCGGTCGGCGGCACACCGAAGTCCTCGACCATGCCACCGATCGAAACTGGTAGTGCCGCAACATTGAACGACATCAACATCTGCGCGAGGAACAGCGCCACCATCGGCAGCCATGATGTGCGGTCTTCAGTGTCGATGGACCGGACGGTCACGGGCGCGCCTTTCGCTGTGCGGACAGAGTGTGGGCCTGCGAGGCAAAGATGTTGAGTCCCAGTACCCGTGAGAGGTAGGCGGTGGCGCGTTGGCCGCGCACACTATTTCCGGCCGAATCCAACGGCGGCGAGAACGTGCCGATGCCGGCCTTGCCCGGGGCGACCGTCACCAGACCACCCGCGACACCGGACTTCCCGGGCAGGCCGATCTCGAACAGCCACTCACCCGACCGCTCGTACGCTCCGTTCGAAGCCAGGATGGCCAAGGCGTCGCGACACACCCCCGCCGACACGACCCGCCGGCCGGTGACCGGGTTGACTCCCCCGTCTGCCAATGTCGCGCCCATCACCGCCAGATCTCGGGCCGTCACGCGCAGTGAACACTGGCGGGTGTAGACGTCGACGACCTCAAGCGGGTCCCGATCGATGCGCCCGTAGCTTTCCAACAACCGAGCGATCGCCCGGTTTCGCTGATTCGTCTCGGCTTCCGACCGGTACACGGCCTCGTCGATTTCCAACGGTCGACCGGCGAAGTCCGAGAGCCCGGCGACGATATGCTGCCACTGAGCCTCCGGATCAGCTCCAGGGATCAGCGCAGTGGTGGCGATCGCGCCGGCATTGACCATCGGATTCATGGGATGGCCGTCGTTGAGTTCGATCGCGATGACCGAGTTGAACGGCAGCCCGGTGTTGTTCACCCCGATCCGCTCGGCCACCGCCTGATGCCCGTATTCCTGACAGACCAACGCATAGACGAACGCCTTCGAAATCGACTGGATCGAGAACTCGATGTCGATATCGCCCGCAGCGTGCACACCACCGTCGACCTCGGCGACACATACTGCAAACCAGTTCGGATCGGCCTGCGCGAGAACCGGAATGTAGTCGGCAACCGAGCCATCTGTATCGGATCGGTGACGCCGATGTGCGGCCTCGACCAATGACTCGACCGCTGACCATTCCGGCAGTTCGCCGGTGTATGCGGCCTGCGCGACGTCGCCAACCTCGACTTCCACCAGACGAAGCCTAGGCAACGGCATGGGCCGATGCGACCGGTTCGGTCGTCATCGATCAGCCCGGACATGAGAGATCACTCATCTTCACCTCCAGCACTCCTCATCTGCCGACGTGACAGTGGAGTCATCGGGATGCGAGACGACAAGGAGACACATATGCAGATCATCGCGAAGCTCGCGATCGTGGGAGCCGCGATCGGCGGTCTGGGCATCGCCGGGGCCGGGGCCGCTGCCGCCGACACTGTGTTGCCGCGGTCGGTGAACATGATCACGGTCCCGGCCGACGCACCGTTCGACGACCTGGACGACTACGTCCGCGGCGAGATCCATCAGCACATCGCAGGTTGGCCGGGCTGGCAGCACAACTGGCATCCGGGCGACTGGCGCGACGACGACTGGGACGATGACTGGGATGATCGCTGGGACGACTGATCGCCGAGCACAGCAGCGACCGCCGTCAACAGACGGCGGGCGCTGTGGTGAGCGCGGGGACTGTATTTGACCGATACCGGCCCCGCGCCCACAGTCAGGAGGCCATGGCGACGGAGGTGCCGACCCCCTTCGCGTAGGCCTGTTCGATGACGAGTCCGGCGGTGGCCAGGTCCTGCAGTCCCAATCCGACCGACTCGAACAACGTTATATCGGAGTCGGATTCGCGACCTACAGCCGTCCCGGCGACCACTGCACCGAGCTCGGTGCGCACATCATCGGCAGTCAACAGCCCTTCCTCGATGGCCAGCAGGACCGCACCGGATTTCGCCAGGACCGTCGGTGTGCTGTCGACGACCAGTCGTGCCCGCCCCATGCCCGCTGCGTCAATCTCGCGGTGATCGGCCCGTGGCGGCGCCCCGACGGCGTTGATGTGCTGACCGGGCCGGAACCACTGCCCGAACCCGATCGGATCCTTCGACGGCGTCAATGTACAGACGATGTCGGCGGACCCGAAGACATCCTCGGGCTCGGGCACCGACACCACCGGAACCCGCAGGCTCTCCACTCGGGACCGGAACCGTTCGACCGTGTCGATGCTGCGCGACCACACCACGATGCGGTCGATATCGCGCACGGCGGCCACCGAATACGCATGCTCGACGGCGAGATTTCCGGCACCGATGAGGCCCAGAACCTTGGCCGAATCCCGGGCCAGATGGTCGGTGGCCACCGCACTGGCCGCCGCCGTCCGCACCGCGGTGATGGCCCGCCCGTCCAACAACGCCACACACTCCCCCGTCACCGCCGAGGTGACCAGAATGGTCGAGCGCTGCGTCGGCAGATCGCGTTCCCGGTTGCCCGGGACGTCGGACAACAGCTTCACCGTGGTCATCCCGGCGCCGGTCGCCACCATGGGCAGCGCCACCGCGTGATCGGGCAGTACCAGACCGTGCGGCGCCGGATTGCCGTACTCGCCGGCCGCCAGCCCTGCGAAGGCCTGCTCGACAGCCTTGCGGATCTGGTCCCGGTCCAGAAGTTCCGAGATCTGCGAGTGCGTCAGGATGAGCGTCATCGCGGTGCCAGTTCGGTGACTTGGTCGACCACAGCGGAGCTCACCAAATCGGTGAAGCGGGGTTGGGTGGCCACCATGCCTTCGGCGTGCAGGATTCCCGTCCACCGATCGGTGGCGTCGGCATCGATGACCGGGGTATCCCAGGTGTGCGACAACAGCATCCGCTCACACGCACCCGACAACGTCGGCAACGGCGTCGTCGGCCAGTGGTCGCGCATCAGCGGCGCCAGATCCTCCACGGCGACCGACTTGAGCAGCTGCATCGATTCCTGCAACGCCGAGACGAACCGGACCAGCCGCTCGGAGAGTTCGTCGAATCGGTCGGTGCGGCAATAATAGACGCTGTTGGGCCCCAGCCCGCCGACCTCCAGATAGTCGGCGGCGATGTACCCGGTTCCCTTGCGCTGCATCGCCTCCGCGGTGACCAGGTCGGCGACGATGGCGTCACCGAGTCCAGCACCGAACATCTCGACATACATCGGTGTCGAGAGGTCCCGCAGGAAGGTGATCGATGCCGGGTCCACACCGGACTCGCGGATCAACCCGGCGGTGAAGGCATACGGGGCGCTGCCGCCGATACCCGGTGCCAGAACTGTCTTGCCGACGAGGTCACTCCACGTGAAACCCGGCTGCGCCGAACGCATGACCAGGGCCTTGGGGAACTGATGATTCACCTGAGCGAAGACGGTCAACTCCCGCGGGCCCGCGTGGTACATCGCCGGGACCCACAGCCCGCCCAGGGCGACATCGGCGATTCCGGAGTCCAGATCGTCGAGCACACCGGTCCACGGGTCGCGGGCGGTAGCGCCCACCGTCAACTCACGATCGGCGAACACACCCACGTGATCGGCGTAGTACTGGGGCAGGTAGTTCAGTGCATGTGCGGTGGCGGAGATATTGAGATGCAACATATCTCGTGTTTCCTTTCTATCGTGGGAGGGTGATCAGGCCGGGGCGAGGACCCGCGGCTGCTCGGAGACCTCTTCCAGCGATTTGCCCAGGGTCTCGGGGCCGAAGCGGGAGGCGACGAACAGCAGCACGTACATCACCGCGATCATGAAGAACACCCCGGGCACTCCGAACCGGTCGAAGAAGAACAGCGCGGCGAACGGCATGACCGCGCCGGCGACGTTGCCGATACCGTTGACCACCGAGGTGCCCATGGCACGCACCGAGGTCGGGAACAGTTCCGGCGACCACACCGACAGCAGGGTGTTCGTCATCATGGTGAAGTATTTGAAGATCATGCCCAGGATGACGATCTTCAGCGCACTGTCGGCGAATACCGCGAAGCTGATGGCTGCGGCACACCCACAAATGGCGGCGCCTCCGACTGCAGTGCGGCGCTTGACTTTCCCTGCCAACAACGAGGCCGTCAGGGCGCCGAACACCGAGCCGATGTGCATGAACATGGTGTAGGCCAACGAGTCCGACAGCGAGTACCCACGCGACACCAGCAGGATCGGCATCAGGAAGAGCAGGGTCACCTGCGCACCGAAGGACATCCAGGACGCGGCGCCGACGGCGATGGTGCGGCGCAGGTTGCGGCCCTTGAAGACCTCGGCGTAGCTGCTCTTGGTCTGTAGCGGGATATCGTCGCCGGTCACGAATTGTTTTGTGGGGCCGGGATTGCGCAGACCTGCGACACTGCCGCTGGCCAGCCGGGTCAGGCTCTGGTTGGCTTCCTCGATGCGACCCTTGGAGAGCAGGAATCGGGGCGACTCGGGCAGGTAGCGACGGAAGTACACCACCAGGACCGCAGGCAGCGCCAGCATGACGTAGGTCCAGCGCCACGAGGTGTCGTTGCCACCGAGCGAGTCGTTCAGTGGGCCGAGCACCAGCCAGAAGAACCCGAACGAGACCAGGTTGCCGAAGCCGCCGGAGGCGAGGTTCAGGGTGGCCGTCATTGAGCCGCGGTAGCGGGTGGCCATGATCTCGCTCAAGATCGCCAGGCCGACGGTGAACTCGCCACCGAGTCCGATGCCGACAATGAAGCGGCTGGCCAAGAGCATCTCGTAGTTGATGGCGACGGCGCTGATCAAACCGCCGAGGGTATAGACCAATAGGTTGAGACTCAGCGCGAAGCGGCGACCGTACTTGTCGGCGAGGTAGCCGCCGATCAGCCGGCCGACCAGGCCGCCGACGACGGTGACCGTATTGATCATCGTCAGCTCGGCATTGCCGATCCCGAAGGTTTCCTTGAGCAACGGCCCCATGGCGCCGGTGGAGTTCTGCTCGAGCGAATCGAAGAACAATCCGGCCATCAGCAGCAGGATCAGGGCGGCCTGGACACGGCCGAAGCCGATGCGGTCCAGGACGGCGGTCAGGCCGGGGGCGGCCGCAGCATCGGCTTCTCCCTCGGCGTCGGGTGCGGACTTGAAACGATCCTTCAGGGACACGGCGGGCTCCGAATGTGATGAAAGGTGGCACCGACACCCCTCGTGTCGGTGAGCCCGACCGCAAGTCGTCCCTGACCTCAATCGCGCTGACTGAAGTTGTATACGACTTCTGTTTCATCAACATTGCCCAACAGGGTAGTTACGTTACAAGAATGAAAATCTACCCGATATTGTTAAACAATCCAAGCGGCGCTACTTCGGCTCAGCGGTCGTTGTCGGTGTCGAACATCTCGTCGAAATACCGCTCGTCACGCAGCAGATGCTCGTCCATCAGATAACCGGCCTGGGTGGTCGAACCGTTGACGATGGCCATGGCCAGAATCCGATGATCCCCGACTGAAGCGTCCGGATTGTTGCCCAATCCCCAGTTGACCCGCCGATTCACCGAGCTCAGCAGCTCGGCCAACTGCTGGTTACCCGACGCCTGCGCGACGAGCTCATGGAACGGGGTCTCGTGATCGTCGGTGCCGGCAGCGATGCCGGCGAGTTCGGCGGCGACGGCGCCACCCCGGTTCGCGGCGGCCAGTTGTGCTGCCAGTGACTCCAGTCCGCGACGGATCTGCAACAACTCCCGGCTGTCCTTGATCAGCGTCGTCGACACCGTCGCTCCGCGGTGCCGGATGATGCTGACAAACCCCTCGGACTGCAGCCGTGTCAGGGCCTCCCGCACCGGGATCCGCGACACCCCGAACTGCTTGGCGATGGTGTCCTCGACGAGGCGGGTGCCGGGCTGCAGGCGCCCGGCCAGGATGTCATCGCGCAGCGCATGGGCGATCGAGTCACCGGCGGATTCATCTCGCGGGGCGGGATTGCTCACGCACATCAGCCTAAATGGCGGTGGAGATCCCGTAAGGAAGGCTGCCGGGCCCGTCAAGATTCCGTATGAGACGGCTCGGCCGCGCCGAACCCGGCGCATCGTGGACAGGTGACCGACACCATCAGGCGACTCTGGCAGCTGCTCCTCGACGGCGACACCGCCTGGGGAGCGTTGACCATCCACCCTCAGCGCTGGGGCGCCACGTCCTACCGGATCGTCATGTACCCGCCCGGGATCTCCGTCGAGGAGCGACGCCGGGTCCGACTATGACGCGGCTTCCCGGCATGGGGTGCTGTGCTGTGGTTGTCGGCGACAGCCATCCTGTCCGGCTTCGCCGACCCGTGGTCGGCCGCGCTGATCGGCAGCTGCGCCACAGCGGCCGCCGGGATCAGCGCCCGGATCCGAGCGAAGGCAGTCAGCGCGGCGGTCCGGTCGATGGAAGTGACTGTGCCGGCGCCTAATTCCGACACCGCGCTGCTGATCCGGGCCCGCCTGATCGAAACGATCGGGACGGCCATGACGCGCGCGGACCGCCGACTCGACGACGGGGCGATCACTTGCGCCGACCATGAAACCGTGTGGTGGCGAGCGTACGAACAGCTCGACCCCACGACCGTCCCGGTGCTGAACTGATTTCGGAACCTGAGGACACAGTTGCAATGTTCCGCTGACAGCCTCGCCACGGAAACTATGGCACGGCGGCGCTGTCAGACGACCGTTGCGTCGGTCCGGCCCAGATCTAGGCGGCCGGGGCTTCCCACACGGAGGCGTCCACCGGCGAGCCGGTGACCATCTCGACGGCCGTGAAGATGAACTCGTCCTCGGTCATATCGCCGTCGACCGCCACCTGCTGCAGAGCCTCGTTGACCAACGGGAACCCGGCGGCCAGATCGAAGGTCCAACCCGACGAAGTCCGGGCGAACTCCCAATCCGTCCCGGCAGGCTCACCCTGCACCAGCATCGGGGCGTAGGCACGGTCGCCTTCGACGCGGACGTCGCCGAGGGTGTTGCCCTCCAGCGCAGCCGCGTCGATCATGCCCTCGTCCACCCCGTAGACCAACAGCCCGGAGCCGTCCATCGTGTCGAACTCCGGCGGCACCTGCACCCGCAGTCGCGCGATCATCAGCCGGTCCATCATCCCGACATTCGCGATCTCGGCCGGTCCGGCCGTCCGCGCCAGCGACACCACGTTGTCGTAGTGCTCAATGGTGGCCGGGCTGATCAGGGCGGGTACCGCCGCGCCGTTCTGCGCCCCCGCCTCGACGCGGTACTGCTCGAAGACCGCCTCCACGGCCTCGGCATCCGCGACGGGATCGGCCGAAGCCGCGACCGACTCCTCGGTGCTCGCGGAGCTCACCGCTGCGCCGTCCAGTTCCCGCTCGTTGCCGCAGCCGCTCAACAAGGCTGCCATTGCCAGAAAACCTGCCGCCAGGTGCAGTCGCACCGGATCACCTCCGCGTCGCGATTGTTTGCCATCGCAAACTCTAGCGTGTCAGTCCGATCGCGACGGCCCCAGCGTCACCGCCGGTCGCGCCAACCGCCACCGGGCGCAGCCGTCATCGATGGCCTCATCCACGGCCGACGCGATCGACGTCAGTTCCTGTTTGTCCGCCCGTAACCAGGGCGTCGCCGACCCACCGAGCAGGCTGATGCGGGTCACCTCCGCACCCCTGGAGCGCATACTCGCCAGTCGACCGAGCAGCCGCCCCGCCGCGGCAGCCCAGTCATCAGGTTCGGAACTGCTTATCTCACAATGCATCCCGATCACGCGGGGCATGCCCGGACCGGACACCGGGCAGCCCAGATCGAGATGCACCGATGCGGTCCCACCGGAGAACGCCGCCAACACCTCCAGATGGTGTTCGGTGCACGCGACAAAGCGCGTCACGCCGCTGGTCAACGCACCCGAAATACTCACTGCCGTCGCACCGCAACGCCACACCACCTGCTCGGGCGCCACCCCACTGCCACGGACCAACGCCAACTCGTCACCGCCGCGCGCATGCACCGTCACACCGTGTGCCCGCACCCAGGCCGACACCAGTGGATCGGTCAACAGCGCCGCAGGTAACCCGCACCCCGCCCGGGGCAACACCCGCCGCACGGCCCGCACCGAGGCGCGCAGCCGGTGCGGGCGAGCCGCATGCATACCCAGAACTGTCATGACTTCGGTGATACGCGGCCCGGCTGTCCGCCAGCTGTGCGGTAGCCGGAGATCACACTGGCGCATGAACGCCGTAAAGATCCCCGCTGCCGGCGTCAAGGAACCGTTAATGCCCAGTTCACGGGCCAAATCCAGCCGTAGTTTCGGCATCGGCTTCCGACCACGTTCGGCGGAGGCGTAAACGACCGCAGGAGTGTTGATCCGACGTGTTATCCACCGTCATATTCCTCGTGCTGACAGTCGCGGTGTTCGCGTTGCTCGGCCTGGTGCAGAAGCTGGTCGAGCGACTGTGAACGTTGCCAACGGCGTCGGCCTGGTGCTGGCGATCCTGATCGCGCTCTTCCTGTTCTCGGCCCTGCTGTTCCCGGAGAGGTACTAGTGACCACGACCACGCCCGACATGTCCGGGATCGACGTGCTGGCCGGGCTGCGCGGCTGGCTGACCGTGCCGGTGATCGTGCTCTCGGCGCGCACCGACTCCTCGGACAAGGTGGAGGCCCTCGATGCCGGCGCCGACGACTACGTCACCAAACCGTTCGGCATGGACGAGTTCCTGGCCCGGCTGCGCGCCGCCGTCCGGCGCGGCAGTACCGCCACCGAGGACGATCAGCCTGTCGTCGAAACCTCCTCGTTCACAGTCGATCTGACCGCCAAGAAGGCGACCCGCAGCGGTGCCGAGGTGCATCTCACCCCACCGAATGGGGCATGCTGGAGATGCTGGTGCGCCACCGCGGCAAGCTGGTCGGCCGCGAGGAACTGCTCAAGGAGGTGTGGGGCCCGGCGTACGCGAAGGAGACCCACTACCTGCGGGTGTATCTGGCCCAGCTGCGCCGCAAACTCGAGGTCGACCCGTCGCACCCGAAGCATCTGATCACGGAGGCCGGCATGGGATACCGTTTCCAGGAGTAGCCGCACAGGGGATGATGGGTGGGTGAGCATCCTCGGCCGTAAACGCGCAGACCTGCGCATCTACCTCGGTGCGGCGCCCGGCGTCGGCAAAACCTACTCGATGCTCTCCGAAGCCCACCGCCGGTTGGAACGCGGCACCGATGTGGTGGCCGCCGTCGTCGACACACACGGCCGCCGCAAGACCACCCAGCAGCTCGCCGGTATCGAGGTGATCCCGCCGAAGATCGTCGAACATCAGGGCACCCGGCAGCGCGAACTCGACGTCGACGCGGTGCTGGCGCGCCGACCCCAGGTCGTCCTGGTCGACGACCTGGCCCACACCAACACCCCGGGCTGCCGCAACGCACACCGGTGGCAGGACGTCGAGGAGATCCTCAACGCCGGCATCACCGTGATCAGCACCGTCAACGTGCAGCACCTGGAAAGCCTCAACGACGTCGTCGGGCACATCACCGGGGTCGTCGAACAGCAGCGCATCCCCGACGACATCGTGCGTGCGGCCGACCAGATCGAGCTGGTCGACATCACCCCGGAAGCCTTGCGGCGCAGACTCGCTCACGGCAACGTCTACCCGGCCGCCGAGGCGCAGGCCTCCCTGGAGGACTACTTCCGCCCCGGCAACCTGAGCGCGCTGCGACAGCTCGCACTGCTGTGGCTGGCCGACGAGGTGGACGCGGCGCTGGCCAAGTACCGCACCGACAAGAACATCACCGACACCTGGGAGGCCCGCGAACGGGTGGTGGTCGCGGTGTCCGGTGGACCCGAATCCGAGACGCTGGTACGCCGCGCCTCGCGGATCGCGTCGCGCTCCGGCGCGGAGCTCAAGGTCGTGCATGTGGTGCAGGGCGACGGGCTGGTGGCCATCACCCCGCAGCAGAAGAAGGTGCTGCGCGAGCTCGCCGCCAGCCTCGGTGCGACGATGCACACCGTGGTCGGCGAGGATGTCGCGGCCACCATGTTGGACTTCGCGCGCAGCGTCAATGCCACCCAGTTGGTACTCGGCACGTCCCGGCGGTCGAGGTGGGCGCGGATGTTCGACGAAGGTATCGGCGATCAGGTGATCCAGCAGTCCGGACGTGTCGACGTGCACATGGTCACCCACCCCGAGGCGCACTCCGGGATCACGTGGTCCCAGCTCAGCCCGCGTCGCCGCCACATCATGTCCTGGCTTGCCGCGCTGGTGATTCCGGGCGTCATCTGCGCGGTGATGACCTGGTTGCCGGCCGGTGCGCTGGGTATCGGCGGGCAGAGCGCGTTGTTCTTCACCGGTGTGCTGGCGGTGGCACTGCTGGGCGGGTTCGCCCCGGCCGCATTGTGCGCGGTGCTGTCCGGACTACTGCTGACCTACTTCCTGGTGCACCCGGTGCGCAGCCTCACCGTGTACGACGCCGACAGCGTGGTGACCATCCTGGTCCTGCTGTTGGTCGCGGTGGCCGTCGCCGCGCTGGTGGATCGCGCCGCGCACCGGGCGGCCGAGGCGCGGCGGCTGGCCCGGGAGGCCGAGTTGTTGGCGTTGTTCGCCGACTCCGCGTTGCGCAGCGCCGATCTGAGCCTGCTGCTGGAACGGGTCCGGGAGGCGTATTCGCAACGCGCCGTGAGCATCCTGGCCGCCGACGGTGACCTACTGGCCTCGGCTGGGCAGGACCCGTGCACGGATGTTGATGCCGCGGACACCGCGATCGACGTCATCGACCACGACCATTGGCTGCTGCTGTCGGGCCGCACGTTGAGCATCCGCGATCGCCGGGTGCTCAGCGCCGTGGCCGAGCAGGCGGTGACCATGGTGCGGAATCAGTCGGCGTAGCGCGCGGCGAACGCTCCCGGCGTCATCCCGGTGACACGCCGGAAATCGTGGCTCAGGTGTGCCTCGTCGGCGTAGCCCAGGTCGGCGGCGACGGCCGCGATCGTCGTCGCCCCGGTGCGCAGCCGCCAGGTCGCGTCCTGGATACGACGGCGACGGACCAGCCATTTCGGGCTGAGCCCGACACGGTGCCGGGTGAGCCGCTGCAGCGAGCGCTCCCCGATGTCGAAGTGGGCACAGACATCGGCGACCCGGCTCACCTCGGGATTGTCCTCGATGTGGGCGACGATGTCGTTGACCAGCCGGCCCTGCTCGTCGACCGGCAGGAAACGGCGCAGGAACTGGTGATAGAGCTCGACCGCGGCCGATTGTGACTGTGCCGCAGCCGGATCGGTGGCCATGGCGGCGCGAACCGGTGTGACCAGGGTGGCCCCGGATTCACCCAGCAGGTCGGCGAGTTCGATGTGGGTGTCGGTCCACCGCGCAACCGGCCCACCGGTGATCAGGGCTCCGGCGGCCGGTTCGAACATCACCCCGGCGGCCCAGCCGACACCCGACAGCGGCGTGCTGTTCAACCCCGAGGACGGACCGTAGAAGCGGGCATATTCGGCGGTGATCACCATCAGACAGACCGGGTATTGCAGTACCTGCTGGGTGTAGACCGCACCGGGCGGCACATCCCAGACCGGGATCCAGAACCGCCGAACCAGGCCGTCCAGGTCCGGTGCCGCCTCGGGTCGCGTCATCTGGATCGCGGCTTGGTGGGCGGGATCGAGCAGATGTGCCGGCTCTTCGGCGACGGTGTTGTCGGGTTTGTCCAATCCGTCAGCCATCGGTGCCACCTACCGTCTGTCCCATGACGGATTCGAGTGTCCCAGAGACCTACGACGCGTTGGCCGCGGGCATGGCCCAGGTGATCGCCACGCTGACGCCGGCCCAGTGGGCGGCGCCCAGCCCGTGCGAGGGGTGGACCGCCCGCGATGTGCTCGCCCACCTGATCGACACCCAGCGCGACTTCTTCGACCGGCACGGTTTTGACCTGCCCGCGCGCCCCGACCTGGCCGACCCATCGGCGGCCTGGGCCGCGCACACCTCCGCCATCATGGAGGTGCTGGCCGATCCCGAGGTGCCCGGCCGCAAGTTCGACGGGCACTTCGGCCCGACCACCATCGGGGACGTGCTACTGCAGTTCTACGGTTTCGACCTGATTGCGCACCGTTGGGACCTGGCCGCGGTCACGGCGACGCCGTACCGGTTCACCGAGCCCGAACTCGATTCACTGGAGCAGGCCATCACCGGCTTCGGCGACGCGATCAGGATGGACGGGGTCTGCGGGCCGGCCGTCGACCCGGGGCCTGATGCCGACCGGCAGCGCCAGGTGCTGGCCGCGCTGGGCCGCACCGGATAGCCCGCTGGGCGCAGCTCGTCGACCGCTGGTCCGCCTTTCGTGGCGTTGCAACCGCGTTGCAACGTGACGCAGATTACGGTTTGAACCATGTCCGGCTACCGTGCACTTTTTGACGCCAGCATCTCCGACCCGGAGGCGTTCTGGGCCGACGCCGCCAAGGCTGTCACCTGGACCAAGGAACCGCAGCGGGTGCTCGATGCCAGCAACCCGCCGTTCTACCGCTGGTTCCCCGACGGGGAGCTCAACACCTGCGCCAACGCGCTGGACCGGCACATCGGTGAGCGCGGCGATCAGACCGCGCTGATCTACGACTCCCCCGTCACCGGTACCAAGCGCACCTATACCTACCGCGAACTGCTGGATCAGACCGCCCTGTTCGCCGGTGTGCTGCGCGGGCTCGGTGTCGGCAAGGGCGACCGGGTGGTCATCTACATGCCGATGGTGCCCGAGGCCCTCATCGCCATGCTGGCCTGCGCACGCCTCGGCGCGGTGCACTCGGTGGTGTTCGGCGGGTTCGCCGGGCACGAGCTGGCCACCCGCATCGACGACGCCCGACCGACCGTCGTGGTGTCGGCATCATGCGGCATCGAACCGACCCGCGTCGTCGAGTACAAGCCGATGCTGGACACCGCGCTGACGCTGGCCGAGCACACCACGCCGCGCTGCGTGATCCTGCAGCGTGAGCAGCACCCATGCGAGTTGGTCGAGGGCCGCGATGTCGACTGGGCGGAGGCCATGGCCGCCGCGGAGCCAGTCGACCCGGTACCGGTCGCCGCCACCGACCCGCTGTACGTCCTCTACACCTCCGGCACCACCGGCAAGCCCAAGGGCATCGTCCGCGACAACGGTGGCCATGCCGTGGCGTTGTTGTGGACCATGCGCCACCTCTACGACCTCGCGCCCGGCGAGGTGTTCTGGGCCGCCTCCGATGTCGGCTGGGTGGTGGGCCACTCCTACATCGTCTACGCGCCGCTGCTGCTGGGCGCGACAACCGTTCTGTACGAAGGCAAACCGGTCGGCACCCCCGATGCCGGGGCGTTCTGGCGGGTGGCCGCCGAACACAACGTCAAGGCACTGTTCACCGCGCCGACCGCGATCCGGGCCATCAAGAAAGATGACCCGGACGCGACCAAGCTCGCCGACTATGACCTGTCCGGGCTCAAGTACCTGTTCCAGGCCGGCGAACGGCTGGATCCCGGCACCTACGAGTGGGCCTCAGAGAAGCTGGGCATCCCGATCATCGACCACTGGTGGCAGACCGAGACCGGCTGGGCCATCGCCGCCGACCCGATGGGTGTCGAACAGCTGCCGGTCAAGCCCGGTTCGGCGACCGTGCCGATGCCCGGGTACGACGTGAAGGTGCTACGCCCAGACGGTTCGGAATGTGATGCGGGCGAAGAGGGTTCGATCGTCGTCAAGCTGCCGCTGCCGCCGGGCACGCTGCCCACACTGTGGGGTGAGGACGATCGCTTCGTGTCCTCGTATCTGCGGGCCTTCGACGGGTACTACCTGACCGGCGACGGCGGACACATCGATTCCGACGGGTACCTGTTCGTGGTGGGACGGACCGACGATGTGATCAACGTGGCCGGGCACCGGATGTCCACCGGGTCGATCGAGGCCGTGCTGGCCACGCACCCGGCGGTGGCCGAATGCGCCGTCATCGGCGTGGCCGACGATCTGAAGGGTCAGGTGCCGCGCGCCCTGGTGGTCCTGAAATCCGGATTCAGCGCCGACGGGCTGGATTCCGAGCTGATCGAGGCCGTGCGCAACGATATCGGTGCGGTGGCGAGCTTCAAGCTGGTGGATGTGGTTGCCGCTCTGCCGAAGACACGGTCGGGCAAGATCCTGCGCAAGACCATGCGCGGGATCGCAGACGGCAAGGACGAGCCGGTACCCTCGACCATCGAGGATCCGAGCGTGTTGGACGCGCTGAAGGCGACGCTGTCCCAGCGGCGAAACTGAAGTAGATCGCAAGATCTGGCCGAGATACCGCCATCAACTTCATGTTCGGCGTCAGACGTGACGCCCGGCCACGAACTACCCTGACGGGTAGGCGAGCACGGTACCGTCCACCGCCACCCTGACGACCTCCCCGATACCGGCACCCTCTGCTGCCGGGCGCCGAATCACCAGTGGCGTACCGTCGTTCAACTCGACATGCACCGCGATATCGGACCCGAAGAACCGGCTGGCCGTCACCGTCGCGGCCGCAACGGTTGGGTCCCCGACCAGGCGCACCTGCTCGGGTCGCAGCACCACCACCACGTCACCATCGACGACACGGCCGCGCACCCGGTGGCTGCCGAGGGCGGTGCTCGCCACTCCGGCACGGACCACTCCGGCCAGTTCGATGGTGTCCCCGATGAATCTGGCCACAGCGAGCGTCTGCGGACACGCGTACAGCTCGTCCGGCGGTCCGTGCTGAGAAACCCTGCCGTTCAACAGAAGTACCACCGAATCGGCCAGCGACAGTGCCTCGGTCTGATCGTGGGTGACCAGCAACGCGGTGGTCTGCGTCGCGCGCAGAATACCTGCGATCTCCTCGCGCACCCGGGCCCGCAGGCCGGCGTCGAGAGCGGCAAAGGGCTCGTCGAGCAACAAGACGCTCGGCTCCGCTGCCAACGCTCGGGCCAGCGCGACCCGTTGTTGTTGACCGCCGGAAAGTTCGTGCGGGCGAGCCGCACCGAAGCCACCTAGATCCACGATATCGAGCCAGCGCTGCGCGACGCCGGCATCCGACCGCAGCCGGCGCGGCAGTCCGAAGGTCACGTTCCTCGCCACGCTCAGGTGCGGGAACAGCGCACCCTCCTGGGGCATCAGACCCACCCGACGATGATGGGCGGGAACACCTTTCACCCCCGGTCCTGCCACCGGGCGGCCGTCGACGACCACCGATCCCCGGTCCGGATACTCGAACCCCGCGAGGATTCGGAGCAATGTCGTCTTGCCACACCCCGACGGCCCGAGCAGCGCCGTGATGTTGCCGGCAGCGACCTCAAGGTCGACACCATCCAGGACGACCTTGCCACCGAAGGACTTTCCGATGCCGGTGGCGCTGATACCGGGTGATCTATCGGTCACCGCGGCCCTCCCTACCGATGTTGGCACTCCACCATCCGAGCACTGCGGTCGGCACGGCCGCAAAGGCGATGAGCGCCGCGGCATACGGTGCCGCCTCCGCGTAGTCGCTGACGAAGCTGTGACCCCACAATCTGGTCGCCAAGGTGCTGGTGCCGGTGGGGTGCAACAGCAAGGTGACCGGCAGTTCCTTCATACAGGTCAGCAGAACCAGCGCCGCGCCCGCCGCGATGGCAGGCAGCGCACCACGCGCGGTGATACCGAGGAACGCCTGCAGCGGAGTCCGGCCCAGCGATCGGGCGACCTCCTCGAGCCGGATGGGTGCCGCTTCCACCGCCGTGCGGATCGAACCGACCGCCAGCGGAACGAACAGCACCGCATACGCGAGAACCAGCAGTGGCTCACGCTGGTAGATCGGTCGTAGCAGCAGCACGCCGACCGAAACCATGGCGATGGCAACAACAATGGACGGCAGCCCGTGCGACAGATAGGCGGCGCCCTCCAACATTCTGGTGGTACGGCTGCGATAGCGCGCGGCGAGCACCCCGAGCGGTAGCGCGGCCAGGGTGCACACCACCGCGGCGACTGCCGACAACCAGATCGTCGCCAGCAGCGCCGAGGTCCACTCATCCCTGTCGAATCGGACACCGCCGGCCGACAGCCACCGTGCCAGCTCCAGGAACGGAACCACCAGCGCCGCGGTCAGTACCGCGATGACCGGGAGGGAGGCGACCGGGGTCCACCGGCCGAGGTGACTCACCGGCGCGGGCCGCGGGGACCCCGACCCGATTCGCGCGGCCGCTGCCCGACCGCGGGCGCGGTGTTCGGCGACGATCAGGGCCACCGCGAACACCAAGAGCACCAGCGACAGTACGGCGGCCCGTGCCGGATTGAACCCGGATCGGTAGGCGCCGTAGATCACCCAGGTGAACGCCTCGTACCGCATCGCCGCGACGGCGCCGAAATCGCTGAGCACATAAAGCGCGACCAGCAGCGCACCGGCCGCGATGGCCGCCCGGGCTTGTCGCAGAGTCACCCGGACCAACACGGCAAACCCATTGAGCCCCAGAGACCGGGCCACTTCTTCCTGCGCCGCATCGGCCCGCGCGAAGGCGGCCATCACCGGCATCATCACCAGCGGGTAGCTGACCAGGGTGAGCACCAAGCAGGCACCCCAGAAGCCGACGATCGAGGGGGCCGCAGACGCCCACAGGTAGCTGAGCAGATAACTCGGCATCGCCAGCGGCAAGGTCAACGCCACCGCCAACACCTTGCGGCCAGGAATGTCGGTGCGCCGGATCAGGACCGCGAACCCGACCCCGAGTACCACACAGGCCGCGGTGACCACCCCCACGAGCAGGGCCGTCCGGCCGACGAGCGCGGCAGTGCGCGGCTGGACGAGTTCGTGGACGACGAATCCGAGACCACGTTCGTTGGCCCGCAGCGCCAGGTACCACAACGGCAGCAGCAGTGCGCCCCCCACGGCGACGGCCGCGGACACCAGTGCTATCGGTGTCCGCGGTCGCCGTATCCGGTTGAGCGACAGTCGGTTCAGTTGGTCAGCAGGCCCGTCTCGACGAGCAGTTCCTGGGTGGCTTCGAGATCGTCGAGCTGGGACAGGTCCACCGCCGGCGGCTGCAACTCGGTCAGCGGCGGCATCTCGGCGCTCGGTGCCACACCCTCGATCAACGGGTACTCGGTGGTCTCGGCAGCGAAGTACTCCTGGCCGGCGGTGCCGACCAGGTAGGCGGCGAACTGCTGAGCCTGCTCGGCGTGCGGAGCGGAGTTGAGGACACCAACCCCGGCCACATTGATCAGTCCACCGGGATCACCCGGTGCCATGAACTGGTTCTGCGCCTTCACCTCGTCGGCGGAGGTGCTCTGGATCAGCTCGTACAGGTAGTAGTGGTTGGTCAGCCCCAGCGGCAATTCGCCCGAGTTGATCGCGTCGCGCATCGGACCATTGCCCTCGAACGGCACCGGGTCCTGGGCGGCGAAAGCCTGCAGCCACTCGCGGGCACCGTCCTCGCCTCGGGTGATCCGCAGGCCGGTCACGAAGGCCTGCCAGGACGCGTTGCTCGGGGCGTAGCCGATCTTGCCCTTCCACTCCGGGTCGAGCAGCCCGTCGATGGTGTCCGGCACGGTGGGGGCCAGTTCCGGATTGAAGGCGATGACCCGGGCACGACCCGACACCCCCAGCCAGGTGCCGTCGGCCGCGGAGTACGCGGTCGGCACCTTCGCCAGTGTCTCGGCGTCGATCGGCGCGAACAGTCCGGCATTGGAGACCGCACCCAACGCGCCGGCATCCTGGGACAGGAAGACATCTGCCGGTGAGGCGTCGCCCTCGGTGATCAGCTGTGCTGCCAACTCGCCCGAGCCCGCGTAGCGGACCTCGACCTCGATACCGGTGTCGGTGGTGAACTGCTCCAGCAGCGGGGAGACCAGTTCCTCGTCCCGGCCCGAGTAGATGACCAGAGTATCGGCCGATTCGGCCGCACCGGTCTCGGTGGTTCCGGTCTCGTCCGACCCCGGGGAACCCGATCCGCACGCGGTCAAGGTGAGGGCGAACGCGGCCAGTCCGGCCGTGAAGGCCCACCGAGATTTTCGGCTGCTCCAGTTTTCCGACATGCTGCCCACGGCCACCTTTCCATACAGATTTCGACGTTTCGGCTGTTAAGTCAGCCTGACCTTAGATCGACCCGGCTGTGGGAGTTCTCAGCAAGTGCGTTCAGATATTGCAGTACATACGATTTCGGACGATCGAAGCCGTATTCCGTTCTGGCACAGAATCGAATGCGGCGAGCAACGTTTGTATTTTCGGTTCACCGAAAACCGTTGCATTCCCGGATTCGGCACCGCTCGGTCCACCTCGTCGCATAGCGGCCGATGCTAGGTCGGCCGCGCTGAAGGCACGCTGAGAAGCCCAGGCCGCCCCTTACAGTCCAGCCCGCTCGAGCGCCTCATCGTACTCCTCGTCGGCGACCCGCTCACCCTTACCCTCGGCCACCGCCCGCTCCCAGACAGCGACGACCTCGTCGGACACCAAGGCGAACTTGGCGTCCCAGGCTTCGGAGTCGAATCGCCAGTAGCCGGTCACGTCGAGTTGGTCGACGGCCCATCCGGCGCCGCGCAGATGCTTACGGACCGAACGGGATTCGGCGGCCTCCCCGGCAAACCAGCAGTATCCCGTACCGTCGGGCAATGGATGAGCACGCACCAATGCCGCGAGTTCGCTTGCCGCATGGCCATTTCCAGTTCCCGAACTGGCCACGATATCGACGTTGGAGCGGGCCGGCAGGTACGCCAGATCGCCGGGTTCGACAACTTCGGCGATGACGGTCACCGGCACACTCGTCGGCAGTTCCTCGATGATGCGCGCCAAAGCGGGCAGGCCGGACATGTCGGCCACCAGCAGTTGCCATTCGGTGTTCGGACCGGGGTGATACCACGACCGGGCATGGTCGAGCCCGACCCGGTCACCCGGTGCAGCACCGGCCGCCCACGTCGTGGCGATACCGCGGGCATGCAACACGATGTCGAGCACGATCTGATCACCGTCGCTGTGGCGCACCGAATAGTTGCGCCCCTCGGCCTCCGCGGACGCCGGGTCGCCATGCGTACCGTCGGCCCGGACCGGGAAATAGACCCCGACCGCGGAGTCCCCGCCCGCTTTTACCTGCAGCGCCGCCGGATCGTCGATCTGCAGGGTGATCCGGCGCAGCCGGGGGGTCAGGTGTGTCGCCTCGACAACGGTCGCATACGAAAAGCTCACCTGTCCGAGGCTAACCGCAAAGTCAGGCCGACAGGTGACTCCATGTTGGGCTCAGCTGCGCCCAGGGACCGACCGCCGCGACGGCTCCGTCGACGAGGACGACCACCCGGTCGGCCCGGGCCAGCGCCGCACGTTTGGACGACGACCCGACGATCGTGATGCCGCGGGCGCGTAGATCCGTCCACAGCGCCACCTCCGTCACCGCGTCCAGAGCGCTGGACACATCGTCGGCGAGCAGCAGTTCCGGTTCGGCTGCCAACGCCCTGGCCAGCGCCACCCGCTGCACCTGGCCCCCGGACAGCCGGACGCCGCGGTGCCCGACGAGCGCGTCCACCCCGCCCGCCGCATCGATATCGGGCAGCAACTGGGCGTCGGCGATCGCAGCGCCGATCTCGCGGCGATGGTCGAGTCGGATGTTGTCGGCGAAGGTGCCCGAGACGACGCGGGGCACCTGCGCCACGTGCGCCACCTGGCCGGGGCGCAGGAATGCCTGCGCGTCCTGGACCTCGATCCCGTTCCAGCGGATCGATCCGGTGTGCCCGGCCAGCCCACACAGCGCCGAGAGCAGGCTCGACTTACCGGACCCGACCTGGCCGAGCAGCAGGACCAGCTCACCGGCCTCGACGGTGAGGTCGACACCGGTGACGCCGCGGGTGCCGTCGTCGTGCACCACGTCCACACCACGAAGTTCCAACCGCCGCAACGGGGTCCGCTCGACCGGTGCCGGCGGCGGCGCCGCGCCCCGCCATAGATCCACACCGGCCGGGATCGCCATCAGATCCGCACCTCCGGCGAACCGTGCGGTCTCCAGCTGCCAGGCGCGGGTGCCCGGCGCCTCGGTCACCACTGCGCCCGCCACACTGCCGTAGTAGCCGAAGCCGGACACCGCACCCGAAACCAGCAGCGCCGCAGCCAGACTCCACCCGTCGAGCAGATAAACGGTCCAGGCGGCGACGACACCGAACTGCACCATCAGCACCGGGACACCGAACAGCACGGCATCGATCCGGTGCTCGCGCAACGCCGCCTGCACCCGGCCGCCGTCGACGCGGTCGAGGTGCCTGCGGACGTCGTCGACGGCCGCGGCCAACTTCAGCGTGCGCACACACTCCAGCACCGAGACCAGCGACCGGCCGAAATGGGCGCGGGTGGTGGAGGCGGCCACGGCGGATCGACCTGCCATCGGCCGTCCCGCGACCGACGCCACCGCTGCGGCCACCATGACCGCGAGCAGAATCAGTCCGGCGATCGCCGTGCCGCTCAACGCCGAGGCAACGACCACCACGAACAATCCGCCGACGACGTCGTTGCACCGGTCGGAGTAGAGCAGGAACCGATCCGAGTCCAACACCCGGGAGACGACCTCGCCGGGCGGTGTCCGGACCAGTCGGTGCTGACGTGTCTGCGCCGCCAGCACCGTCGTCCGGATCCGCAGCAGGCAGGCCGTCCACCACGGGAAGAACCGGCGCATGGCCCAGACCAACAGGAACGGTTCGACGATGATGCAGATGACCGAGCCCGCCGTCAGCAACACCGGGGCCTCACCGCGTTCCAGACCCTCGACGAGGCGTCCCCAGACGAAGCCGCTGACCGCGCCCGTCGCACCGAACAGGCCGGTCACGATGAACAGCACGCTGCCCGTCAGGCCCCAGGCCGGCAGCACCCGGATCATGCTCAGGATCCCGCGGACCAGACTGGGCCCGTCACCGGTCTCGACCGACTGCGGCGGTGCACCCTGTCTGCGCACTCCGCCCAAGGCGGTGTCACTCGGCGCGGCAACGTTTTCCGTGTCCGAGGCGGCAATTTCGGTGCCTGCGGCATCCAACATCCGCCGGTACGGTCCGGGGCGCATCGCCAACTCGGCCCGAGGCCCCTGGTCGACGATGCGGCCACCGTCGAGGACGACGATGTGACCGGCTCGCTGCACGGTCGCCAGCCGGTGCGCGATGACGATCCCGGTCCGCCGGGACAACAGCCGTTCGGCCGCGTTGACCACCCGCTCCTCGGTCAGCGGATCCATCCGTGCCGTCGCCTCGTCCAGCACGACGACGCGGACATCGCGTACCAGCAGCCGGGCGAAGGCGACCAGTTGCTCTTCACCGGCCGACAGCGTGGTGCCGCCCGGTCCCAGCCGGGTGTCCATGCCCTCGGGGAGGCTCTCGATCCACGGCCTGAGATCGAGTTCGGTGATCGCCTGCCACAGCCGATTACGCGGTATGTCGGCGAACAGACAGATGTTCTCGGCCAACGTGCCTGCCAGTATCTCGGTGCGTTGGGTGACCACCCCGACCGCCGCACGGAGCTCGTGCAGATCCAACCGGAGCACATCGGTGCCGCCGAGGAACAACGATCCGGGCTCGGGGTCGACCGCCCGGGACACCAGCGAAGCCAGCGTCGACTTACCCGATCCCGTCCGCCCGACGAGCGCGCACGTGGTGCCGGCCGGTACGCGCAGATCGATGCCGCGCAGCGCAAAGCTTCCCTCGGCGTACGAGAAATGCAGATCCCGAAAATCGATATCGGCCGGGTGCGCGGCCGGCGCCAGCCCGCCGGTGGGCTCGGCCGCACTGTCCATGAGCTGACGGACTCGCAGGATCGCCCCCACCCCGGCCTGCAACTCGGGGAGCTGGCGCGCCAGTTCGGCGATGCTGCCGACCATCGTCGCGGTCACCAGGAACAGTGTGATCAGTGCGGCGACATCCAGATTGCCGCCGGACACCAGGGCGACACCGGCCACGACGACCCCGGCGAGCAGCGCGTGCAGCAGGCCGATGGCTCGCAGGACCATCCGCGATTCGACCGCCACGACCGCCCCGACCCGACGTTGTACGGTGCTGGACAGTTCGGCGCAGACCCGCAGCAGATAGGCCTGACCGAGACTGGCGCGCAGGTCATCTCGGGCGGCGATACCCTCTTCCATCATCGCGGCGTGTTCGGTCCAGGCCGTCTCCTCGGCCACCTTGCGGTCGCTGAGCCGTCCCAGCAGTGGCCGGATCGTGAGCACTGTCAACGGCCCCACCACCGGAAAGATGAACCAGGCGGGCCACCAGGTCAGGCCGGCGACTATCCACATCGGCACCGTGCCGATGACCGTGCCGATCGCATCCCAGAGTTGCCCGCGGACGAGCGCACCGATGTCGTGGGTGTCGTCGTCGACGCGGTCCAGTACCTCACCCACGGCCTGTTCGGACAGGTGTTCCAGCGGTTGGTCCAGCGCCGCGGTCAGCAGGTCGGCGCGCAGACACCCCTCGGCACGATCGACGGCGCCTGCCCAACCGATCCGGCCCACGGTGTCCAAGACCGCAGCGCCGAGCAGACAGCCGGCCAGGACAGCGAGCGTCGTCCACAACGGGTCGGCCGCGACCCGGCCGATGGCCACCGTGCTCAGGGCCTGCAGGGTTGCGGCGATGGTCAGCGCTACAAGTGCCGCGCCTGCTCCCCGTCCCCGCAGACGCCGCCAGTCGACGGTGCGGTCGAGCGGCTTTTCTTCTGACATCGCCTCGCAAGGTAACCGGTGCACGCACCGACCGGCGACATCAGGGGGTCGGCCAGGCCCTGTCCCGCAGCAGTCGCAGCCCGTTGAGCGCCACGATGATCGTCGATCCCTCATGCCCGGCCACACCGAGCGGGAGCGGCAGATGCCAGAACAAATCCCAGGTCACCAGCACCACGATGAATCCGCCGGCAATGACGAGGTTGGCCAGTACCATCCGGCGCGCCCGACGGGCCAGCGCCACCACCGCGGGAATGGCCGAGAGATCATCGCGGACGGTGATCGCATCGGCGGTCTGCAGGGTGAGATCAGAACCGCTGCGTCCCATGGCAATCGAGACATGTGCCGCGGCCATCGCGGGCGCGTCGTTCACGCCGTCGCCCACCACCAGCACCCGTCCGGGTAGGTCGCGTACCGCGTCCACCTTCTGCTCGGGCAGCACCCCACCGCGGGCCTGCATCCCCAGGCGATCTCCCAGATACCCTGCCGCGCTGGGATTGTCACCGGTCAACAGGACCGGCGGCGCACTCGTCATCGCCGCGAGCCGACGCACTGTCGGTTCGGCATCGGCGCGCAGCGCGTCGCGCAGACCGATCACCCCGGCCGGCTCACCGTCGACCCAGACCACGACGGCGGTGGCACCCTCGGCCTCCAGAGCACTGACCTGCGACCCCGGCGTCGTGCCCGGCCGCAGCACCTCGACAAGATGGCCGTCGACCGTCGCCCGCACGCCGCGCCCGGGCAGCGCGGTGAACTCGCCGGCCTGCGCGAGCCGGATGCTCCGCTCCCGCGCCGCCGCCACGATCGCCCGGCCCAGCGGGTGCTCACTGGGCTGCTCGGCGGCGGCGGCCAGCGCCAGCACGTCATCGGCCGGTGCGGACACCACACGCGGCCGGCCGGTGCTGAGCGTGCCGGTCTTGTCGAAGGCGACGGTGTCGACTCCTGCCAGGTGTTCCATGGCGACAGCCGATTTCACCAACACACCGTGCCGACCCGCGGTGGCGATCGCCGACAGCAGCGGCGGCATCGTGGCCAGCACCACGGCACACGGGGAGGCCACGATCATGAAGGTCATCGCCCGCAGCAGCGCGCTTCGCAGGTCCTCTCCGAACAGCTGCGGCACGATGAACAACGCCACCGTCGCGCACACCATCACCACCGAGTAGCGCTGTTCGATCTTCTCGATGAACAGCTGGGTGCGGGCCTTGGTCGCCGAGGCCTGCTCGACCATCGCGACGATGCGAGCGACCACACTGTCGGCCGGGTCCCGGATCACCTGCGCCTGCAGCGCGCCGGCACCGTTGAGGGTGCCGGCGAAGATCTCGTCACCAGGGCCTGCAGCCACCGGCAGCGGCTCCCCGGTGATGGTGGACTGGTCGATGTCGCTGGCGCCCCCGACGACGGTGGCATCTGCGGAGATGCGCTCCCCGGGCCGGATCAGGATCCGGTCACCGACCCGCAGGTCGGCGGCGGCGACCACCACCTCGTCGGATCCTTCGAGTCGGACGGCACGTTGCGGCGCGAGATCGAGCAGGGCCCGCACGGAGTCCTCGGTGCGCCGAGTGGCGACGTCCTCCAACGCGCCCGAGGTGGCGAAGATCAGGATCAACAGGGCCCCGTCGAAGACCTGACCGATGGCGGCGGCGCCGATCGCCGCGAGGATCATCAGCAGGTCGACATCGAGACGGCGGCCGGCGAGCTCGCAAAGCCCGTCGCGGGCCGGCTGCCACCCGCCCGCCGCGTAACACGCGAGATACAGTGTCCACCAGATGATTTCGGGCACGCCGGCGAGCTGAAGAGTGAAGGCGGCAGCGAAGATGACCAACGCGGCGGCAGCCCAGCGCACCGAACTCAGCGTCCATACCGATCGCCTGGCGGTCCGATCGGCCCGCATGTCCGTTTCGATCTGCGTGGTCATCACCGATACATATAAACATGTAAAGTTCTACATGTCTAAAGGTTCAGATGACGCATGGTTGAATACATGAATGGGACACGGAGTCGAGGGGCGCACCCCGCCCGCCGCGTCGCTCGACGCCGCCTCGGCGGTCAAGGTCGCCGAGACCCTGCAGGCCCTGGCCTCACCCAATCGACTGCTGATCCTGACCCGGTTGCGACAGTCACCGTGCACGGTGACCGACCTGTCCGCCGCCGTCGGCATGGAGCAACCGGCGGTTTCCAATCAACTGCGACTGCTGCGCGCGCTGGGCCTGGTGGCCGGCGATCGGAACGGTCGCAACATCGTCTACCGGCTCTATGACGCCCACGTCGCACAACTGCTCGACGAGGCCGTCTACCACATCGAGCACCTGCGCCTGGGCGCCCGCGACGACACCGCCTGAGCCGTTTTGCCGCACAGCTTTCGCTAATCGTCCGCACAGCGGACAACTATCGGGGAGCAAAGCCCGGCGAGTTAGCAGGCTCCCGGCGAAACAATGTGCTGACCTTTGTAGCAAATGATGACCATACGCTTGAATTGTTTGCTGCCATTGTCGGTCGCGAGCCGCCACCAACGCCGCCGTCACCGCGACGACAACCGCCGTCGACCTCGCGGCGGTTCCATCGCCCCAGGCCACCTGCTAACTTCGGTCTGTGATGCACCCCATCGGGGGGATGCCGTCAATCTGACGACTCAGGAGTGGAATCACCGTGAAGACCACGAGCATTGCCGCCGCGTTTGCGGCTGCTGCCGTCGCCGCTGCAGGGGCGATCACCGCGTTCAGCGCGCCCACCGCCTTCGCCGACGATCACAGCGCCACCGTCACCACCACCCAGCTGGGCAGCCAGGCCGAGTTGCACGACGGGAACGTCGTCCAGGGCTGGACCGTCACCGGACTGAAGGTCAGCACCGACACCATCCCGGCCGAGATCCACGGCACCTTGTGGGAGGCCACCGCGACCGACGAGGCCCTGGAAGGCAGCGCCACGCCGATCGTCTCGAACTTCAATGCCCGCGCCCGCAACGGTGACACCTACCGCGCGCTGTTCGGTGTCGCCACCGCGCAGGGTGTGAACCCGTCAACCCTTTCGCAGGGCCAGCAGACCTCCGGCAAGGTGTACTTCGACGTCACCGGCGAGGCTCCCGACAGCGTCGTTTATGCGACCAACGCCGCCGACCTGATCGTCTGGCTGACCCCGCCGCCTGCCGCGAGCACCGGTACCGGCGCCAGCACGGGCACCCGGACCTACCAGGCACCGGCCGCCGCCGAGGCCACCGAGGGTACCGAGGCCACGACGACCGAGACCACGACGACCGAGACCCCGGCCGCGGAGGCCGGCGAGAGCACGGAGACCACGGAGACCCCCGCTCCCGGCGAGCCGACGACGGCACCCGCCGGCAGCGTGGGCACCCCGCTGCCCGAAGGCACCCCCGAGACGGCCCCGGCCCCGGCCGGCAGTGTCGGCACCCCGCTGCCCGAGGGCCAGCCCGGCCTGACCCCGGCAGGCGTCCAGGAAGCGTCGGTGCCAGGCGCTCCGGCACCCGCGGCCGTCCCGGCTCCCGAGGGCACCGTCCCGGCACCCGCCGCAGCTCCGGCGCCCGAGCCCGTCGCCCAGGCCGAGGTCGGCAGCCAGGGCACCCCGCTGCCCGCCGGCGCGGCACCGGTCACCACCCCGGTGCCGGCTCCCCCGGCCTGACATCTGGCGGTACTGAGCTCAAAAACAATGGCGCCCCGGTCCTTCGGACCGGGGCGCCATTGACGTGCAAGGTTGTCATGCGAGACCTCAGGAGTGTGTGCTCCACCAGGTGTACAGATGATCCAGGTTCGGCGCGGCCGGACGGCCCTGCACCACGGCGAACATCTGGTCGTCGATATTGGTCCAGGCCAGCATGGGATTGTCGTTCTGGATACCGCACATGACGGTGCCGCTGACCTCGTGCAGTGAGGCGTTGTGCCGCCACGGCCCCGGTGACTGGATCCGGCCCGGGCAGTCCACCACGGTCGCCGTCGACCCGAGATCATCGATCGCGGCGTTGAGCGCCGCGGTGTCGAGCAACAGCGAATAGGTCGCCGACATCGGGCCGCCGGCATCCTTGTTGACGGTGCAGGCGATGGTCGCCAGCGCACCCTGCAGCCGGGCCACCGGCTCGCAGGCGCCGTCCGGGTAGCCCTTGGGCAGAACCTTCATCAGCCGCGTGTTCGCATCCTCGGACGGTTCCGAGTCGGCCGCGGCCGATGTCTCGGCTGCCACCGAAGGCTCTTGGGCGGCAGGCGCATCCGGCGATGACGGACGCAACACCAGATACGCGACACCGGCCCCGATGGCCACCGCGCCGACGGTGATACCGACGATCAGACCGATGTTCGGGCCGCCCCGCGACGGTGGACGCGGGACGATCGGCGGTGGTCCCCCGCCGGAATTCCACGTGCTCACGCCACTCCCCTCGTATGTCTACCCCGTACACGCTAAGCGATGGACAGTGCGATTCCGTCCAGGATGTCGTGCTCGCTGACCACGAGTTCGTCGATTCCGGCCCGCTCGGCCAACACCCGGGCCAACTCCTGCACCACGATCGCACCGCCGGCGATGACATCGGCGCGCCCTTCGTGCATGGGCCCCAGCGCCAACCGCTGCTGCGCGGTCTTGGCGATCAGGTCATCGCACACCGCCAGCAGATCGCCGAAGGGCGTCCGTGACAGGTGAATCGCGGCGGGATCGTAGGCCGGCAACTTGTGCGCCAGCGCCGCCAGCGTGGTGAAGGTGCCCGCCACCCCGACCCAGGTGCGGGCACCGTCGACGGGCACCGCAGCCAGCGCCTCGTCGAGGCGTTCGGCCACCACTGCTCGGGCCGCGTCGATCTCGTCGGCCGCGGGTGGATCGGTATGCAGGCAGCGCTCTTTGAGCCGCACGCACCCGATATTGGCGGAGAACGAAGCCTGAACGCCGTCGGCATCGCCCAGGATCAGCTCGGTGGACCCGCCACCCAGGTCGACGACCACGAAAGGCGCACCCGCAGGGTCGAGTTCACCGACCGCACCGCGGAAGGACAGCTGCGCCTCCTCGGTGCCGGTGATCACCTCGGCCACGGCACCGGGAACGACCGAACCCAACA
Organism: Mycobacterium sp. C31M; assembly: GCF_053345865.1. Classification (NCBI taxonomy): domain Bacteria; kingdom Bacillati; phylum Actinomycetota; class Actinomycetes; order Mycobacteriales; family Mycobacteriaceae; genus Mycobacterium; species Mycobacterium sp. C31M. Next base: position 31,450 of record NZ_JBKFAX010000025.1, read on the forward strand.
GCCGGGCCGTCATGGCGAAGAAGTCGTCGCGGTTGCCGGCGTCGCGGGCGGCCGAGGTGGCCACCATGCGCACCCGGGACACCCCGTGCTCACGCATCAGATCGACATAGTCGGCAAGCGCGGATTCGGTGCGCGCCAATGCCTCCGGGGCGAACTCGCCGGTGGCGTCGACTCCCTGGCCGAGTCGTACGATCCGCATCTCGCGGTGCACGTCGACACCGTTCTCGGCGATCAGCAGCCGGATGGAGTTGGTACCGCAGTCGACCGCTCCCACCCTCACGTCCACACCTCCGGATCCAGGATGCCGGCCATGCCGGGTTCGACGGCCAGCAGGGCGAGCGCCTCGTCACCGAAGGGGTTCACCCCCGGGCCCTTGGCCAACGCATGCGCCATCACCACATGCAGACATTTCACCCGGTCTGGCATACCGCCACCGGTGAAGGTGGTGCCCAACGATTCGATGGCGTCACGTTCGGCCAGGAACGACTCGTGGGCCCGCAGGTATGCTGTCGCCAATTCCTCGTCGTCCGAGAGCCTTTCGGTCATCTCCCGCATCAGTCCGGATGACTCCAGCCGGCTCGCGGCCGCCGTCAGCGCCGGGTGCGTCAGGTAGTACAGCGTCGGGAACGGGGTGCCGTCGGGCAGCCGTGGGGCGGTCTTGACCACCGCGGGTTCCCCGTTGGGGCACCGGTATGCGATCTCCAGGACACCGCGCGGCTCACGGCCGAGCTGGCGTGCGACGGCGTCCAGGTCCGCCGGGTCAACCACCGGCGGGCGGGGGGTCGGCCGGCACCGGCGGCACCGGGGCAGGTAGCGGAGGCGCCGGTGAAACACCGTGTGGCTCATCGGCAATGGTGTGCCACAGCGAGGTGTACCAGGGATCGGTGTTGATCGCCGTGGGCGCGTCGGTACCGGCGTCGGGTTCGACGATCGCCGACGGCGGCAGCTGCACCTGATACGGGATGTCGCCGGGCATCACGAAGCCCAGCCGCTCGCGGGCCTGGGCCGCGACGAACACCGGATCGGCCAGCTTGATCTTCTGCTGTTCCAGATCCGCGATTTGTGAACGCAATTGTTCCTCAACCATTTTCAGCTGGTTCATCTCGGCCCGCTGCGCGAAGTAGGTGCGGACCGGGCCGGCGATGGTCAACGTCAACACGCACACCACCGCAGCCAGGATCGCCGCCCGCCGCGCCGCCGACCCGAAACGCTGGTCGGATTGCTGATCGGCGGTGTCGGTGACCGAACGGCGGATCGCCTCGGCCACGGTGTCAGAGGTGGCCTCGGCCGTGGTGTCATCGGGCGTCTGCCCGGCAACACGCGCCTCCCGGGCACCGCGGCTCTCGATCGCCTTGGGCTCGCGGCGCGCCGCGGACCCACCACGCGGACGGCCCGACCCACCCGCCTTGCCCGGCCCGGAGGCCGGGCCGCGGCGGCGCTGGTCGGGCCGTTTCGCGTCGGGCATACAGCGACGTTACTGGCTCGCAGGCGTGAACCGGGGGAACGCGAGGTCACCGGCGTACCGAGCGGCGTCACCGAGGGCCTCCTCGATGCGCAGCAACTGGTTGTACTTGGCCACCCGCTCGCTGCGAGCAGGCGCACCGGTCTTGATCTGACCGCTGCCCACGGCGACGGCCAGGTCGGCGATGGTGGTGTCCTCGGTCTCACCGGAGCGGTGGCTCATCATGGTGCGGTAGCCGCTGTTGTGCGCCAACGACACGGCGTCCAGCGTCTCGGTGAGGGTGCCGATCTGGTTGACCTTGACCAGCAGCGCGTTCGCGGCACCCTTCTCGATGCCCTCCTCCAGGCGCTCCGGGTTGGTGACGAACAGGTCGTCGCCGACCAGCTGCACCCGGTCACCGATGGCGGTCGTCAGGGCGACCCAGCCCTCCCAGTCGTCCTCGGACAGCGGATCCTCGATGGACACCAGCGGGTAGGAGTCGAGCAGACCGGCGTAGAACTCGGCCATCTGCTCGGCGGTGCGGGTCTCCTTCTCGAAGGCGTAACCCGTTCCGTCGGTGTAGAACTCGGTGGCTGCGACGTCCAGCGCCAGCGCCACATCGGTGCCGACCTTGAAGCCGGCGGCCTCGATGGCGGTGCCGATGAGGTCCAGGGCGGCCTTGGTGCCGGGCAGATCGGGGGCGAAACCACCCTCGTCGCCCAGGCCGGTGGACAGGCCCTGCTTCTTGAGGACCGACTTCAGCGAGTGGTAGACCTCGGCGCCCCAGCGCAGCGACTCCTTGAAGGTCGGGGCGCCGATCGGGGCGATCATGAATTCCTGGACGTCCACCCCGGTGTCGGCGTGGGCGCCGCCGTTGATGATGTTCATCATCGGCACCGGCAGGATGTGCGCGTTCGGGCCGCCGACATAACGGAACAGCGGCAGACCGGCCGAGTCGGCCGCGGCGCGAGCCACCGCCAGGGACAGGCCGAGGATGGCGTTGGCGCCCAGCCGGGACTTGTCCGGGGTGCCGTCCAGATCCAGCAGGGCCTGGTCGACCAGGCGCTGATCATCGGCGGACAGCCCGATGACCGCGGGGGCGATCTCGTCGAGCACGGCCTCGACGGCCTTCTCGACGCCCTTGCCCAGATAGCGGGGGCCGCCGTCACGCAACTCGACCGCCTCGTGTTCGCCGGTGGACGCGCCGGACGGCACGGCCGCGCGGGCCACGGTGCCGTCGATCAGGGCCACCTCGACCTCAACGGTCGGGTTACCACGAGAGTCGAGGATCTCGCGGGCTCCGACCTGTTCGATGATGGGCACGGGTTCCTCCTGGAAATCGGTCTTGGGATGGGCGTGCGTTCGCTATGAGCCTAGAGGTTGCGTCTCAACCTGGCGTTATCAGAGGGGGTGCCCGTCGGCGTAGGCCGTGGCCCAGTCCCGGACACCGCGGGCGTACTGGTTGGACAGGTTGTAGGCGCGCAACGCCTCCATCCAGCCCCGCGGGGTGGACAGGTCCTTACCGCGCCAGCACAGGTACCCGGCCGCCGACAGGGCCGCATCGTCGAAATTGTCGGGACTGATCACACCGTCGTTGTTGGCGTCGACGCCGTACAGCCGCCAGGTCTCGGGGATGAACTGCATGGGGCCCATCGCCCGGTCCAGATGCGGGTCGCCGTCCAGGCGGCCCTGGTCGGTGTCGAGGATCTGCATGTTGCCCATCGTCCCGTCCAGCTGGACACCCCGAATGGGCGGGCGCACATCGCCGTTCGGGGCGATGGTCGCACCGTGGTAGGTGCCGTGATGGCTTTCCACCATGCCGATGCCGGCCAACGTGGTCCAGGCCAGATTGCATTTCGGGTTGACCACCTCGGCCACCCGCGCCGCATAGGCGTAGGCCTGCAGCGCCTGCTCCGGGATGCCGATGTCCGGGGCCAGTTCGGCGGCCCATTCGCGCAGCTGGTCCGCGGGACGGCCGGGAGCGTTGGTGTCGATGGCCGGAACGGGGGCACCGCGCGGGGGTGGCACACCGTCGGGGATCGGATCGCCGGATTGGAAGGAGCAGCTGGACGCGAGCAGCAACAACGCGGCGGCGACCACCAGGGCCACCCGCAGCCAGCGGGTACGCCACGTACCGGCAATACCGCGCGTGGCAACCGGCGGCACCGGCTCGACGGTCGGCGCCGCGGGCGACACACTCCCGGCCACACTCCGCACGTCCGACAAGGCACTCCCTAGATGCAACCCGGGGCCCTCACACCCCCGGTCAAGAGTAACTGCGGCGGTGACACGGACAGTCGATCGCTCGAGTTCGGTCAGGTATGCCTATCCAATACTCCTCGAACATGTACTGTGCACGCAGTCCCCCAAGGAGGTTCGATGAAGCACCATATTGCCTGGCAGATACCGGTTGTCGCGGCAGCCTTGATTCTCAGCGGATGTTCGGGTGGTGATTCGAACAGCGGCTCGGACACCTCGAGCAGCGCTGCCTCCTCGGGCGCGTCGACCACCACGTCTGCCGAGGCAGCGGCGCCCAACCCGCTGACCGAGAAGGCCGCCGAGGAATACAAGGCCTACGCGATCGCCGAGATCGACCAGCTCGTCACCGTGGTGAAGGTGTTCACCGACGCCGTGCGCGCCGGTGACCTGCAGGCCGCCCAGGACGCCTACGCGCCGTCCCGTGCGCCGTGGGAGCGCATCGAACCGATCGCCGGCCTGGTCGAGGAGATCGACGGCAAGATCGACGCCCGCGTCGACGACTTCGCCGGTGTCGACGACCCGGAGTTCACCGGCTGGCACCGGTTGGAGTACCTGCTGTTCGAGAAGAACACCCTCGAGGGCGCCGCACCGTTCGCCGATCAGCTCGACGCCGATATCGCCGAACTCAAGGCGCAGTTCCCGTCGGTCGAGGTGAAGCCCGTCGATGTGTCGACCGGTGCCGCCGAGCTGATCGAAGAGGTCTCCGAGGGCAAGATCACCGGCGAAGAGGACCGCTACGCCAAGACCGACCTGTGGGACTTCGACGCCAACGTCCAGGGCGCCCGCGATGCCATCGGCAAGCTCAACCCGGCACTCGTGGAGGCCGATCCGGCGTTGCTGGGCAAGATCGAGGCCGGCCTCAACTCGGTGTTCGACACCCTGGGCCCGCTGCGCCGCGGTGACGGCTGGGTGCTGTTCTGCACCGAGAACGATCCGTACCCGTCGGCGCGTTGCCCCGAGGTCACCGTCACCCCTGAGGTGATCGACACCCTCAAGTCCGAACTCGCGGGCCTGTCGGAGAACCTGTCGCAGGTCTCGGGAGTCCTCAAACTGCAGTGAGCCGGATATCGCGGCGCGGCTTCGTCACCGGGGCGCTGGGCGCCGGCGCACTCGGTGTCGGCGCCGGGGCACTGGCGGGCTGCGGGCCCGAACCGCAGGTACCCACACCGGCCGAACGGTTCATCGAGTTCGAAGGCGCCCATCAGGCCGGGATCACCGCGCTGCCCATTCCGGAGCAGGGTCTGATCGCGTCGTTCAATGTGCACGCCAAGGATCGCGCCGAGCTGACGTCGACGCTGCAGGAACTCACCGACGAGATCCGTGGCCTGATGGCCGGCCGCCCGCCCGAGCAGCGCGACCCGGCCTATCCGCCGGTGGACTCCGGAATCCTGGGCGAGCACCCGCCCGCGGACAACCTGTCCATCGTGGTCGGGGTCGGGGCCTCGTTGTTCGACCGCCGGTTCGGGCTGGCCGACCGCAAACCCCGTGAGCTGGTCACCATGCCGTTTCTGGCCAACGACCGGCTGGACCCGAAGCTGTCGCACGGCGACATCTCGATCATCTTCGAGTCCGGGCACAACGACACCATGCAGTTCGCGCTGCGGCAGCTGATGCGCCGCACCCGCAGTGACCTGGTGCTGCGCTGGATGATCGACGGTTACGCGCGCGGTATCGGCGCGGGTAAAGCGTCCGAGGCCGCCACCCCGCGCAATCTGCTGGGCTTCAAGGACGGCACCGCCAACCTCGACGTCGCCGACCCTGCCGTGATGGACCGCCATGTCTGGGTGGGCCCCGATGACGGCGAGCCGGCCTGGGCGACCGGAGGCACCTATCAGGCCGTGCGCATCATCCGGAACTTCGTCGAGTTCTGGGATCGCACCCAGCTGGTCGAGCAGGAGGCGCTGATCGGCCGGGCCAAGGTGAGCGGCGCCCCGCTGGGGCTGGCCGGGGAATTCGACGACCCGGACTACGCGGCGGACCCGGACGGGCTGCGGATCAAGCTGAACGCGCACATCCGGCTGGCCAACCCGCGCACCCCGGAGACCGAGGAGAACCTGATCCTGCGCCGCGGGTTCAACTACTCCCGCGGTTTCGACGGGGCGGGACGCCTCGATCAGGGGTTGGCGTTCGTCGCCTACCAGCGCAGCCTGCAGAGGGGTTTCCTGGCGGTGCAGGAACGCCTCAAGGGTGAACCGCTGGAGGAGTACATCATGCCCGTCGGCGGTGGCTTCTTCTTCGTGCTGCCGGGGGTGACGGGCGAGGACCGGTTCCTGGGCGACGAACTCGTCCGCTGACAACCCGCGAGATTGCAGTTGTCGAGCGAAACTGCGACGAGTAGAGGGCTCGACAACGGCAATCTCACGATGGCTCTACTAGGCGTTGTAGTAGCACAGCGGTAGAGTCCCGCTGATGAGCACACCGACGGCACGCGCGCACGGGTTGCGCGCCACGCTGGTCGGCCTGTGCTCGGCGGTCGTCACCGTCGGCGCGCACACCGCCGTGGCCGGCGCCATGCCGCACGGCGCCGCCCTGGTCGCCGCACTGCTGGTCTGCGCGACGGCCGGTGCCGCCGCGGGCGCCGTCACCGTCGCCCACCGGCACGCCCAGGTGGTCGTGCTGGCGTGCGCGCTCGGCGCGGCACAACTGCTCAGCCACCTCACGTTGAGCGTGACCGGCGGGCACCACCACGGCGATCTCGGATTCACACCGTCGATGATCGCCGCGCACGCCGTCGCCGCCGTGGTCCTCGGGATCGCGATCGCGGCCGTCGAGCACCTGTACCGGGTGTGCGCGTCGGTGCTGTGCTGGCTGCGCCTCTTCGCCGCCCGCAATCCTGTCCCGGCGCCGCCACGCATCCGGCGGCGTACCAACAACGTTGTCGCACAGTCTGTTCTGCTGGCTCCTGGCCTCGGTATGCGGGCCCCGCCGATGGGTGACGTCGCGACCGCCTGACGGTCGACGACCTCTGACGTCCTGTACGCCGTGACCGTCTGGTCACGGCGCTTCGTGCGTACGCACGCACCCATCACTCTTGACTGAGCAGAAGGCTTTTCATGACCATTCCCGACGATATCGTCGAACCCGCAGCACCCGTTTCCGGTCCACCCCAACAACGTTGGCGCCCCCTCGTGGTGCGCCTGCACTTCTACGCCGGTGTGTTGATCGCACCGTTCATCCTGATCGCCGCCCTGACCGGTGGGCTGTACGCGATGGCCCCGACCATCGAGACAGTCGTCTACGGCGACATCCTGACCGTGGAACCGGCCGGCGAGTCACTGCCGCTGGATGAACAGGCCGCCGCGGCGCAGAACGCGTTCCCCGGGCTGACGATGGCCGGCCTGCGCCCGGCCGCCGCACCGGACGAGTCCACCCGGGTGTACTTCGCCGACCCCACCCTGAACGAGGAGCTGCAGCGCGCGGTATTCGTCGATCCGCACACCGGCCGGGTGCTCGGCGACGAGGTGACGTGGCTGGGCTACCTGCCGGTGAGCACTTGGCTGGACGGGATGCACCGGCACCTGAATCTCGGTGAGCCGGGCCGGATCTACAGCGAACTCGCGGCATCCTGGCTGTGGGTGGTGGCACTCGGCGGGCTGACCCTGTGGCTGACCAAGGCGGCCGCCGAACGCCGACGCGGACGGCCCGGCCGGGTGCTGCGGGTCGACCGCAGCGTCGACGGTCGTGCCCGCACCATGAACTGGCACGGCGCCACCGGGGTGTGGCTGCTGGTCGGGCTGCTTTTCCTCAGCGCCACCGGAATCACCTGGTCGACCTACGCCGGCGCCCACGTCACCGAACTGCGCTCGGCGATGGAGTGGAAACGCCCCGCCCTGAACACCGCACTGGACCCGGCCGCCGAAAGCGTGCACACCGGGCACGGTGAGCACGCCGGACACGGCGCCCCGACGTCGGGCACGACGGCGGTCGACTATGACGCGGTGCTGCGCGCCGCAGCCGGTGCCGGAGTGCAGCTACCGGTGGAGATGACGCTGCCCGCCGAGCCCGGCCAGGGTGTTGCGGTCACCGAGATCGACAAGCCGTACCGGCTCACCACCAATGCGGCATCGATCGACCCAGCCACCAACACCGTGAGCAGCTCGGTGGACTACTGGCGCGATTACTCGGGGATCGCAATGCTGGCCGACTGGGGCATCCGCGGGCACATGGGATTCCTGTTCGGGCTGGCCAATCAGCTGTTGCTGCTCGGGATCGCGGTGGCGTTGGTGGCGGTGATCGTCGGCGGCTACCGGATGTGGTGGCAACGCCGCCCGACCCGCGGCTCGGCCTGGGCGGTGGGCCGGCCGCCGCGCCGCGGTGGCTGGAAGCGGCTGTCGCCGTGGGCCATCGGTGCTCTGCTGCTCGGTGCCGTGGCAGTGGGCTGGTTCCTGCCGCTGCTGGGTATCTCGTTGGCGGTGTTCGTGGTGGTGGATATGGCTATCGGCGCGGCCAAGCGTCGCAAGGAGTCCGCCGATGCATAAGGTTCTTATAATCGTTGCAGCGCTTATGCTTTCGGCCTGCGCTGGTCCCGATGCCCGCACGATGGCTGATCAGGTCGCCATCGAGGAACAGTGGGCCGCCGCCACCGACGACGGTATGGCCGCCCTGTTCGGCACGCTGACCAACGCCGGGGGCACCGAAGCCCGAGTCACGTCGGGCACCTCGCCGGCGGCGGGCATGGTGGAGCTGCACGAAGTGGTCGGCGAGGCCGGCAGTAAGACCATGCAGGCCAAGGACGGTGGGCTGGTCATCCCGCCCGGCGGCAGCCACGAACTCGTGCCCGGCGGCGACCACGTGATGTTGATGGACCTGACCGGTCCGCTGGCACCGGGAGCCGAGGTCACCGTCACATTGGCCTTCGAGGACGGCTCGACGCTGCCGGTCACCGCGCAGGTGCGTGATTTCGCCGGGGCCAACGAGGAATACCAGCCCGGCCACGGCAACCATGGTTGATGTGAACCGGCGGCGCCTCCTCACCGGGGGCGCCGCCGCGCTGGCTGCCGGGACGGCGCTGACGCAATGCGGTGCCGCGCAGTCGGCGACCGTCGACGGTTTCGGTACCGCGGTGGAACCGTTCCACGGTTCGCATCAGGCCGGCATCACCACCGTCCCGCAGGCCCACGCACTGTTCGTCGCGCTGGACCTGACACCCGATACCGGTCGCAGCCCGCGCGAGGCAATCACCGCGGTGCTCAAGTTGTGGAGCGCCGACGCCGCCCGGCTCACCCAGGGCCGGCCGGCGCTGGCCGACACCGAACCCGAACTGGCTCTGCGGCCGGCCCGGTTGACCGTGACCGTCGGGTTGGGGCCGACGCTGTTCGACCGGATCGGATTGGGGCACAAGCGACCTCCGTCCGTGATCGATATGCCGGCGTTCCGGACCGACCGACTCGATCCACGATTCGGTGGCGGTGAGGTACTGCTGCAGATCTGCGCCGACGACCCGATGGTCGTCGCGCACGCGAGCCGGGTGCTGCTCAAGAATGTCCGGGCGATGACGGTGCAGCGCTGGCGGCAGTGTGGGTTCCGCAATGCGCACGGCGCAGCTGCCTCGGGCACCACCATGCGCAATGTGATGGGCCAGGTGGACGGGACCGCGAACCTGCGGACGCCGGCCGAGTTCGACCGCCATGTCTGGGATGACGGTGCGGCGCAGCCATGGTTCGCCGGTGGCTCCGTGCTGGTGTTACGACGGGTGCGTGCCGAGATGGACACCTGGGACGAACTTGACCGGGCCAGCAAGGAGTTCGCGGTAGGCCGACGCCTGGACAGCGGGGCGCCGCTGACCGGGTCCCGGGAATCCGATGTGCCCGATCTGGATGCGCAGGCGGCCGGTATCCCGGTGATCCCGCCGAATTCGCATATCGCGCTGGCGCATGCCCGCACCGACGATGAGCGGTTCCTGCGGCGACCGTACAACTATGACGATCCGCCACCGGCCGGGGTGACCACCGACAGTGGTCTGGTGTTCGCGGTGTACCAACGCGATCCGGTGCGCCAGTTCATCCCGGTACAGCAGCGACTGGCCGAGGCGGACGCCATGAATCAGTGGATCACCACGGTCGGGTCAGCGACGTTCGCGATGCTGCCCGGGGTGGCCGAGGGCGACTGGCTGGGCCAGGGGTTGCTGGCCTGAATAGTCGCCGAAACACGCGTACCCGGGGTGGGCAAGCGCTTGCCCACCCCGGGTACGCGAGTTTCGCCAGGTGCTCAGCCGGGCCAGTGGGCGCGCCACTCGTCGGCGTCGATCGGTTCGCGGGGCGCTTCCCCGATCCCGTCGGCACCCCGAGCGACCGCGACGGACCGCTCGGCCCGGCGCACGGTGTCCATGAACTCCAATACCGCTGCGCGCAGGATGTTCTCGGCGTCGGACTCGACGCCGACCTCCACGGTGCGCAGCGACTCCGGGACCAGATCGTCGGGCAGCCCGGCACCGGCGGCGCGCTCGAGCACCTTCTGGGTCAACGCCAGCGACGGCTGCCCGGTCGGCACATCGTCCATGCACGAGTCGCGGGTCTTCTCGGCCAGCTTGCGTTCCTCCCACTGGGCCAACTGCTCCTCCAGCGAAACCGACTCCCCCGCAAGCACACCCGAGGCCCGATTCCCGAGCTTGCGGACCAGGGCATCGGCGACATCGTCGATATCGAAGGAATGCTGCGGGGCGTCCTGGGCGATCCGGGCATGGAACAGCACCTGCAGCAGCACATCTCCGAGTTCGACGCGCAGTTCGTCGGCGTCCCCGCTGCGCACGGCGTCGAACAGTTCGTAGGTCTCCTCCAGCAGATAGCGGCGCAGCGAATGGTGGGTCTGCTCGCTCTCCCACGGTCCGTCGGTGCGCAGCCGGTCCATGATCGCGACGGCGTCGACCAACCGCTCACCGACGTGCGGTGCGGGCGCGGCGATCAGCTTGGCACCGGCCGCCAGCCGGGACCTGACCTCGGGATGATCAGGATCCGAGGACAGCAGCACCGGTGCGGCGTCGGAGCCATCGGACAGAAACGGCCGCGCCGACGGCAACGACCACGGCACCTTGATCGGCATCTCCTCGGTGTACTGCACATCACCGGCGAGCAGCGCGACGGCCTCCACCGGGACCAGCAGCGGCCGTCGCGGATCAACGAGAACGACGGTCATTTGACGCCTCCGGCGTCCGAACTCGACGTGACACCGCCGGTGATGTCGACCTCGTCGGCGGGGCGGCCGTCCAGCGCGAGCAGCAGCCCGGCAACCGCCTGCAACAACTCCAGATCGCGGATCCGGGGTGCGCCCACCCCGCTGCCGGCCCGCGGGATCGGGATCTGCACCGTCGAGGTGGTGGCCCGGTACGCCGAGCCGGGATAGATCCTCTTGAGCCGTAATTGACCGGAGTCCAGCAGCGTCAACGGTGAAACTTTCAGCGTGGAGTCCGAGATGGCGGCCACCTCGGTGACCCCGTACTCACGGCACAGCAGGCGCAGCCGCGCGACGGCGACCAACCGCTGCGCGGCCTCGGGCAGCGGGCCGTACCGGTCGACGAGTTCCTCGATGACACGGCCGATTCCGGCACCGTCGGATGCCGCGGCGAGGCGTCGGTAGGCCTCCAACCGGAGCCGGTCGCTGCCGATGTAGTCCGGTGGCAGGTGCGCGTCCACCGGCAGGTCGATGCGCACATCCTTTGGTTCCTCAACACCTACAACGGTTTTGCCGTCCACCGCGGCGCGGTAGGCCTCGACGGCCTCGCCCACCAGCCGCACGTACAGGTCGAATCCGACCCCTGCGACGTGCCCGGACTGCTCGACACCGAGCACATTGCCGGCACCGCGGATCTCCAGGTCCTTCATCGCGACCGCCATACCGGCGCCCAGATCGTTGTTCTGCGCGATGGTGGCCAGCCGGTCGTGTGCGGTCTCGGTGAGCGGAACCTCGGGCGGATACAGGAAATACGCGTAACCACGTTCGCGGCTTCGGCCCACCCGGCCGCGCAGCTGATGCAGCTGGGACAGACCGAAGGTGTCGGCGCGCTCAACGATCAGGGTGTTGGCGTTCGAGATGTCCAACCCGGTCTCGACGATGGTGGTGCACACCAGGATGTCGAACTCCCGGTTCCAGAATCCCTCGACCGTCTTCTCCAGGGTCTCCTCGTTCATCTGGCCGTGTGCCACCACCACCCGGGCCTCGGGCACCATCGCCTGCACCCGGGCGGCGGCCTGATCGATGGACTTCACCCGGTTGTGGATGTAGAACGCCTGCCCGTCGCGCAGCAGCTCCCGGCGCAGTGCCGCGGCGACCTGTTTGTCGTCATGCGGGCCGACGTAGGTCAGCACCGGGAAGCGTTCCTCGGGCGGGGTCAGGATGGTCGACATCTCGCGGATACCGGCCAGGCTCATCTCCAGGGTGCGCGGGATCGGGGTGGCGCTCATGGTGAGCACGTCGACGTGGGTGCGCAGGCTCTTGATGTGTTCCTTGTGTTCGACGCCGAAGCGCTGTTCCTCGTCGACGATGACCAGACCGAGGTCCTTCCAGCGCACCGCGGTCTGCAACAGCCGGTGCGTGCCGATGACGACATCGACCGAACCGTCCACCATTCCGTCCAGCACGGCCTTGGACTCGCTCGGATCGGTGAACCGCGACAGGCCTTTCACCGTCACCGGGAAGCCGGCCATCCGGGCGGTGAAGGTCTGCAGGTGCTGATCGGCCAACAGCGTCGTGGGCACCAGCACTGCGACCTGCTTACCGTCCTGCACCGCCTTGAATGCCGCGCGGACCGCGATCTCGGTCTTGCCGTAGCCGACGTCACCGCAGATCACCCGGTCCATCGGGACCGGCTTCTCCATATCCGCCTTGACCTCGGTGATGGCCGTCATCTGGTCCATCGTTTCGGTGAAGCCGAACGCGTCCTCCATCTCGGCCTGCCACGGGGTGTCCGGGCCGAAGGCGTGCCCGGGGGCCGCCTGCCGTTTGGCGTACAACGACACCAGCTCTCCGGCGATCTCGCGAACCGCCTTGCGCGCCTTGGTCTTCGTGTTGGTCCAGTCGCTGCCACCGAGCCGGCTCAGGGTGGGCGCCTGCCCGCCGACGTAGCGGGACAGCTGATCCAGCGAGTCCATCGGGACGTACAGCTTGTCGGTGCCGCCACCGCGCTTGGCCGAGGCGTACTCCAGCACCAGGTATTCGCGGCGCGCCCCGCCGATGACCCGCTCGGTCATCTCGACGAACTTGCCGATGCCGTGCTGATCGTGCACCACCAGGTCACCGGCGGCCAGCGCCAGCGGGTCGACCACGTTACGACGTTTGGCGGCAAGGCGTTTGCCGTCGGTGGCGGCGACCCGGTTACCGGTCAGATCGGTCTCCGTGATGACCACCAGGTTGGCGCCGGGGATCACCACACCGTCGTGCAGCGGCCCCTTCAAGACGCCGACCACACCGGCGGCCGGTTGCGCCCCGGACTCCAGAAGCGTTGCGGGCGTGTCAGCTTCGGCGAGCTGCTCGACAACACGCTGCGCGGTACCCGAACCCGGTGTGACCACCACGGCGAAGCCACCGGTCGCCACATGCGCCCGCAGCATCGCGAAGATCTCGTCGACCGCGTGTTGGCTGCGCGCGGACGGCGCGGGCCGCACATCGAGCTCGACGGCACCCTCATCGGTCAGCTGGGTCAGCGTCCACCAGCGACCCGCGGCGGCACGCACCTCCTCGAGTTCACGGAAACCCGAGCCACCGAGGGCCTCGATGTCCACCGGGGCCGCGCCGCCGAGGGCGGCCACCGACCAGGAGGCCTCCAGGAATTCGCGGCCGGTGCGGATCAGGTCCGCGGCCCGGGTGCGCACCTTCTCGGGATCGCATACCAGCACCGGGGTGCCCACAGGCAGGTGGCCGGTGAGCAGGGTCAGCTCGTCGGGCTGCAGCACCGGCAGCAACGCCTCCATACCGTCGACCGGGATACCGTCGGCCAGTTTGGCCAGCATGTCGCCGATCGAACCGGCCACGGTGTTGTCGGTCTGAGGCATCGAGCCGACCAACTGCGCGGCACGGTCCTTGACGGTCTCGGTGATCAGGATCTCCCGGCACGGCACCGCGTCCACCCGGTTGATCTCGATCTCGGTGATGGATCGCTGGTCAGCCACCGAGAACATCCGCATCTCAGAGACCTCGTCACCCCAGAACTCCACGCGCACAGGGTGTTCGGCGGTCGGCGGGAAGACATCCAGGATGCCGCCGCGGACCGCGAACTCACCGCGCTTGGCGACCATGTCCACGCGGGTGTAGGCCAGTTCCACCAGCCGCGCGATGGTGTCGTCGAAATCGGATTCCGCCCCGACGGCCAGCGTCACCGGCGCCAGATCACCCAGGCCGGCGACCATCGGCTGCAACAGCGACCGGGCCGTGGTGACCACCACCTGCAGCGGCGGGCCGAGGTGCTCGTCATCGGGGCGGGCCAGCCGACGCAGCACCAGCATCCGCGCACCGACGGTTTCCACCCCGGGTGAGAGCCGCTCATGCGGCAGCGTCTCCCAGGACGGGAACAGCGCGACAGCCTCGCCGAGGACGGCCTTGAGTTCGGCGGTCAGGTCGTCGGCTTCGCGGCCGGTCGCGGTGACCACCAGCAGCGGGCCGGTGCGGGCCAGCGCCGCGGCGGTGAACAGCCGGGCACTGGCCGGGCCGACCATCGACAACGTGTCGGGGCGGCCCTGCGCACGGTCGATCAGATCGATGAAGGTGGGCGAGGTGAGCGCCAGATCGACGAGCCCCGCGATCGGGATTTGGACATGCGTGTGCCCCGGTGCGGTCATGATGGGTCCATCTTAGGTGGCGCCGGTGCAGCCCGAAATTTGGCGCAGGACCGCCGTCGGCGCGGTGTTAGCGTGCTGACAGCACGTCTGTCGGGGGTCAGGGGGTGACACGGTGACCGTGACGATCCCGGTCGTCGCCGCCAGCAACCCTGCCACCCTGTCCGACGCCGCCGCAGGCCTGCAGGGCAAGATCGGCCTGCTCGATTCGGCGATCGCCGACCAGCAACGCATGCTCACCGACCTGTCCGCCGGCTGGGAGGGCACCGCGTCGACGGCCGCGGCGGCCGGCGGCATGCAGACCGTGGCGCGGCTCACGGATCTGCGGACCCGGCTGCAGACCGTCCAAGCCACGCTGGCCGCGGGCGGTACCAATCTCACACCGCTGCGGCAGGCCGTCGTCGACGTGGCACAGCAGGCCGCCGCGCTCGGCGGCATCGTCGGCGCGGACGGCACGGTGACCTCGACCGGTTCCGGCGCGCTGCTGACACCACAGGTTGCCGCCGCCTACAGCAGCGTGCTCAAGTCGCTGCTGCAACAGTTCGATGCCGTCGATCAGGCCACCGCCGACGCCGTCAAGCAGGCGTCCTGGGGCATGGACGGCGAACCCGGTGAGGCGCCGCCATCGGAACCCGATATCGAGGAGCTCAAGCCTCCCGAGGGCGCCACCGACACCGAGGTCAACCAGTGGTGGGACGGGCTGAGCGCGCAGGATCAGCAGCGCATCATCGCCGAGCGCCCGCAATGGATCGGCAATCTCGACGGGGTGCCGGGCACCGCACGTGATCTGGCCAACCGCAACCGGCTGGAGACCATGCGTCGCGACCCGAATCTGAGCCCCGAGGAACGCGGCACCATCGCCGCGATCGATGACGCATTGTCCAAACCGGACCGCCAACTTCTGGTGCTGGATTTCGACGGCGAGCATCCCAAGGTGGCCATCGCGAGCGGCAACGTCGACACCGCCGACCACGTCAGCGTGTACGTGCCGGGAACCGGATCGGTGCCCTACGACAAACCCAAGGCCGGTAACGATCTGCCGACCTATGTCGAGCAGTCGGAGTGGCTGCGGGCCGAGACCGAACGGGTGCTCGACAACGCCGGTAAGTCGGACGAGACAGTCGCCACGGTGGCCTGGTTGGGTTACGAGCCGCCGTCGAACCTGGCCCAGGCCGGCAGCGGCCACTACGCCGACGACAATGCGCCCAAGCTGGCTTCGTTCCTGAACGGCATCGACAGCTCCCGCGAGACCGACCCGCACCTCACCGTGCTGGGCCACTCCTACGGTTCGACGCTGGCCAGCGAGGCCCTGCAGCGCGGCACCGCCGCCGATGACGTGGTGTTCATGGGCTCGCCGGGACTGGAGACCAACCCGTGGCAGTACTTCGACGATGTGACCCCGGCCGACCTGCACATGGCCGAGGGCAACGTGTACATCCAGCACGCCAAGAACGACATCGTGGCCGATCTGGGACGCTACGGTGCGGCCATGCCGTCGAGCCTGCCCGGTTTCATCGACCTGTCGACCAATGCCGAGGCGACACCGCTGGGCGCGCGCAACGAATCGACCGGCCACAGCGAGTACTCCTTCGTCGACACCACCGCGCTGTACAACCAGGCGGTGGTGGTGGCAGGTCTGGGATCCGACGATCGATACGTGAAGGTGGAGGATTGATGTGGCGCCCGCTGATCGCTTTTCTGGTGGCATTGGCACTGACGGGCTGCGGACCGATGTTTGAGTCGCAGTACACCGGCCCCGGCGAGGGTGACTACGGCTACGGGGTGCCCGAGGAACTGCAGCCGCTGCTGGAGCGCCGCGACGCCGAAGACGTTCTGGCCGACCGCGATCGGATGATCGGCGAGATCACCGCGGAGCTGAGCCGCATCGTCCCAGGCTCGTCATGGCTGCCCAACCGCGACGAGCGCAGCACCGGATGCGGCGATTTCGGCTCGACCGACGGCAACGTCTACTTCAGCCGCAACTATGTGTCGCAGGTGCCGGTCACCGCGGCGCTGTGGCCGGCGGCATCGCAGGCCGTCGTCGATATCGCCGCGCGGTACGGCTTCACCGATGTCACCGGCCGCACAGAGAATGAGACCGACGATCAGGCCGGCCCCCATGCGATGGACCTGACCATCGCCGACGAGCACGGCGGCCGGGTCGCGTTCGGATCGATGGTGGCGGCGTCGCTGCAGGTCACCACGGGGTGCTACCTGACGGCCGAGAACAAGCGCAAGGCCCGCGAGGCCGCGCCGAGTTAGCTCACTCCGCGTGCAGCTGCGGGTCGGCCTCCAGGTGCGTCAACCCGTTCCACACCACGTTGACGACGTGCGCGGCGACCACTTCCTTCTTTGGTTCGCGTACATCGAGCCACCACTGCGCGGTCATCGAGACCGATCCGACCAACGCCTGCGCGTACAGCGGAGCCAGGTCCGGGTCCAGCCCGCGGCGGGAGAAATCGCCGGCGAGGATCGAGGCGACCTGGTTGGCGGCGTCGTTGAGCAGCGTCGCATAGGTGCCCGAGGTGAGCGCCGCCGGCGAATCGCGGACCAGGATGCGAAACCCGTCGGTGTGTTCCTCGACATAGGTCAGCAATGCCAGGGCCACCAGCTCGATCCGCACCCGGGACCGGTTCTTCACCAGCGATGAGGTGATGCCGTCGAGCAGTGTCGACATCTCACGATCCACGACGACGGCGTACAGCCCCTCCTTGCCGCCGAAATGCTCGTACACGACGGGTTTGGACACGTTGGCGCGCTGCGCGATCTCCTCGATGGAGGTGCCGTCAAAGCCGCGTTCGGCAAACAGCGACTTGGCGATCTCGATGAGCTGCTGGCGGCGTTCGCTGCCGGTCATCCGGGCACGCGGTGCCCGGGCGTCTTTCTCGGGTGCTGCCACGGACTAAAGACTAGCCGCCGTCGACTAGAGTCTCGGGTTGATCGGTCCGTCGTGGTGTAATCGGCAGCACCTCTGATTTTGGTTCAGATAGTTCAGGTTCGAGTCCTGGCGACGGAGCAGACAGCACCCGCAGCGCGAGTGACCCCGAACGCACAGCGGCGACGGCGTGTCCGCGTACAGACACGGTCGCTCGCCGGAAGGAAGGGCCCGTGTCGACTGAAATCGCCGTGATCGTCCTGGCCGCCGGGGCCGGTACCCGGATGCGGTCGGCCATCCCCAAGGTCCTGCACCCGCTCGGCGGGCGCAGCATGCTGGCCCACACCCTGCACGCCATCGGCGCGCTGACACCCACCCACACCGTGGTTGTCGTCGGGCACGGTCGTGACCAGGTGAGCGCCGAGGTCGCCCGGATCAGCGGCCAGGCCGTCACCGTGGTGCAGGAGGAACAGCTCGGCACCGGGCATGCCGTCGGCGTCGGGCTGTCCGGGCTGCCCGACGGTTTCGCCGGCACCGTCATCGTCACCACCGCCGATGTGCCGTTGCTCGACGGCGCGACCCTGACGACGCTGGCCGACGCGCACACCGGAGCCGGCGTCACCATCTTGACCACCACACTGACCGACCCGACCGGGTACGGGCGCATCATCCGCGACGCCGACAGCTCGGTGACCGCGATCGTCGAACAGGCCGACGCCGACGAAGCCCAACGCGCCATCGCCGAGATCAACTCCGGGGTCTACGCATTCGACGCCGCCGCGCTGCGGACGGCACTGACCCGGCTGCGCACCGACAACGCCCAGGGCGAGCTGTACCTGACCGACGCCATCGCGCTGATCCGCACCGCAGGCCTGCCGGTGCGGGCCCAGCACGTCGACGACACCACCCTGGTCTCCGGCGTCAACGACCGGGTGCAGCTGTCGGTGCTGGCAGCCGAGCTGAACCGGCGCACCATCGAACGCCACCAGCGGGCCGGGGTCACCGTCATCGATCCGGGCACCACCTGGATCGACGTCGACGTCGAGATCGGCCCCGACACCGTCATCAACCCCGGCACCCAGCTGCTGGGGGTCACCGCGATCGGCTCCGGTGCCACCATCGGTCCGGACACCACGCTGACGTCGATGGAGGTCGGCGACGGCGCCACCGTCATCCGCACCCACGGCGAGTTGTCGGTGATCGGCGCGGGCGCCACCGTCGGCCCGTTCACCTATCTGCGGCCGGGCACCACGCTGGGCGCCGACGGCAAGCTCGGCGCGTTCGTGGAGACCAAGAACTCGACCATCGGTGCGGGCACCAAGGTGCCGCACCTGACCTATGTCGGCGACGCCGATATCGGCGAACACAGCAATATCGGCGCCTCCAGTGTGTTCGTCAACTACGACGGAGAGACCAAGCGGCGCACCACCATCGGGTCGCACGTCCGCACCGGGTCGGACACCATGTTCGTGGCACCGGTGACCGTCGGCGACGGCGCCTACACCGGTGCCGGCACGGTGCTGCGCGAGGACGTACCGCCCGGCGCGCTGGCGGTCTCGGACAACACCCAACGCACCATCGAGGGCTGGGTGCTACGCAAGCGCCCAGCAAGTTCGTCGGCCGAGGCCGCCCGCAACGCCGGAGCAGCCGAACCCGACGCCTGATGTTGGCATTCTGGTAACCCGGGGACGCGGGGCGGTTACTGGCCCGTACGATTGCCCCGTATCGATCCCCGAACGGCTTGATCGCCGACCCGCCTGATCGCCAAACCACAGAGGCACAACACATGAGCCACGACTGGACCGACAACCGCAAGAACCTGATGCTGTTCTCCGGCCGGGCCCACCCCGAGCTGGCCGAGCAGGTCGCCAAGGAGCTCGACGTCCCGGTGACCGCGCAGACCGCGCGGGACTTCGCCAACGGCGAGATCTTCGTCCGCTTCGACGAGTCGGTGCGCGGCTCGGACGCGTTCGTCCTGCAGAGCCATCCCGCGCCGCTGAACCAGTGGCTGATGGAACAGCTGATCATGATCGATGCGCTCAAGCGCGGCAGCGCCAAGCGGATCACCGCGATCCTGCCGTTCTACCCGTACGCGCGGCAGGACAAGAAGCACCGCGGCCGTGAGCCGATCTCGGCGCGGTTGGTCGCCGATCTGTACAAGACCGCCGGCGCCGACCGCATCCTGACGGTCGACCTGCACACCGATCAGATCCAGGGCTTCTTCGACGGCCCCGTAGACCACATGCGCGGTCAGTCGCTGCTGTGCGGCTACATCGCCGACAAGTACGCCGACGCCGACAAGGTCGTCGTCTCCCCCGACTCCGGCCGCGTGCGTGTCGCCGAGAAGTGGGCCGACTCGCTGGGTGGCGTGCCGCTGGCCTTCATCCACAAGACCCGTGACCCGCTGGTGCCCAATCAGGTGAAGTCCAACCGTGTGGTCGGCGATGTGAAGGGCAAGACCTGCATCCTGACCGACGACATGATCGACACCGGCGGCACCATCGCCGGCGCGGTCAAGCTGCTTCTCGACGATGGCGCCAAGGACGTGGTGATCGCCGCGACCCACGGTGTGCTGTCCGATCCCGCCGCCCAGCGGCTGGCCGACTCGGGTGCGCTTGAGGTGATCGTCACCAACACGCTGCCGATCACCGAGGAGAAGAAGTTCCCGCAGCTGACGGTGCTGTCCATCGCGCCGCTGCTGGCCAGCACCATCCGCGCGGTGTTCGACAATGGTTCGGTGACCGGACTGTTCGACGGATCGGCCTAGCGACCAGCGCTTGCGCGAGGAGTAATCAGACATAGTGGCGAAGATCCTGCACAACCCGAAATGCTCGACTTCACGCAAGACGCTGGATCTGTTGCGCGAGAACGGGATCGAACCGGAGATCGTGCTGTACCTGAAGACCCCGCCGTCACGTGACGAGCTGGTGACGATGATCGCCGACGCCGGTATCGAAGTCCGCGCGGCGGTGCGCAAACGCGAATCGCTCTACGGCGAACTGGGTTTGGCCGATGCTTCTGATGACGCGCTGCTCGACGCGATGGCCGAGCACCCGATCCTGATCGAACGGCCGTGGGTGGTCACCGACAAGGGTGCCCGACTGGCCCGCCCGATCGAGAACGTCCGCGACATCTTGTGAGACGGTGGGCGGCGGCCGTTCTGGCGTGTCTGACGTTGGCCGGGTGCGGTGAGGCCACCCCCGACTACCAGTCACTGCTGGCCACCACCCCGACCCGGCCGAGCGCCGAGGCGCCGTCGGATACCGACGTGCCGCTGTCGGCCTATCTGGAGAACGTCGGGGTGAAGGGCGAACCCGTCGCCCCGGAGAAACTCACCGATCTGACCGTGACGGTGCCCCGCCCCGAGGGCTGGCAGGACTACGTCAACACCAACCTCGCACCGGGCACCCGGATGATCGCCCGCGGCGAGACCTACCCGACCGCGATGCTCATGGTCTTCACCCTCGACGGCGACTTCGACACCACCGAGGCGCTCAAGCATGCCGACGTCGACGCCGAGATATCGTCGAACTTCAAGAAGCTCAACGGTTCCCGCGACAATTTCCACGGTTTTCCGTCCTCGATGATCGAGGGCACCTACGACGCCGGTGGGCAGCGCATGCAGAGCTACAACCGCATCGTGTTCGCCACCGGAGCTCCGCGCAAGGCACCCGCGGCCGGTCAGCCCATCCCGAAACCGCAGAAGTACCTGGTTCAGTTCACCGTCACCAGCTTCGCCGACGATGCCCAGGCCCAGGGCCCGGACATCGAGCAGATCATCTCCGGGTTCGACGTCACCGCCGAGTAGCTACGCTGGCTGCCATGAGCTCATGGACCGCTTCGGACCTGCCCTCCTTCGCCGGCCGCTCGGTGATCGTGACCGGAGCCAACAGCGGCCTCGGCCTGGTGACCGCCCGTGAGTTGGCCCGCGTCGGCGCCGTTGTCACCCTCGCCTGCCGTAACACCGACAAGGGTGACGCCGCAGCCGCGCAGATGACCGGTGACGTCCGGGTCCGCAAGCTGGATCTGCAGAGCCTGGAGTCGGTACGCGAGTTCGCCGCCGCGACCGACACCGTCGACGTGCTGGTGAACAACGCCGGCATCATGGCCGTGCCGTACGCGCAGACCGCCGAGGGTTTCGAGAGCCAGATCGGTACCAACCATCTGGGCCACTTCGCGTTGACCAACCTGCTGCTGCCCAAGATCACCGACCGGGTGGTGACGGTGTCCTCGATGATGCACCTGATCGGCATCATCAGCCTCAAGGATCTGAACTGGCGGGCCCGGCCGTATTCGGCCTGGTTGGCCTACGGCCAGTCCAAGCTGGCGAATCTGCTGTTCACCACCGAGTTGCAGCGCCTGCTGACCGCCGCCGGGTCCCCGGTGCGCGCGGTGGCGGCACACCCCGGCTACTCGGCCACCAACCTGCAGGGCCAGACCGGCAACCCCACCGGTGACAAGATCTTCAAGGCCGCCAACGCGGTGGCCACCGACGCCGATTTCGGAGCCCGGCAGACGCTGTACGCGGCGGCCGCCGACATCCCCGGTGACAGCTTCATCGGCCCGCGGTTCGCCATGCGCGGGCCGACCGGCCCGAGCTTCCGCAGTCCACTGGCCCGCAACACCACCACGGCAGCGGCGTTATGGGCGCTGTCGGCCCAGCTCACGGGTACCGAATTTCAGGTCTGAGGCCGTTGTCGGCTACCCTTGCCGAGTCACGGCGAGGGTGGTTACCAGAACACCGTTATCGACGGGAACCCATTTCGTTGGACCCTGGCCGTGTGTGAACCGGCTACAGGAGAGACAACATGGCCAAGAACTCGGCCCCCAACAAGCTGACCGCTACCGTGCGCGAGCGCACCGGCAAGGGCGCCTCGCGCCAGGCCCGCCGCGACGGCAAGGTCCCCACCGTGCTCTACGGCCACGGCACCGATCCGCAGCACCTGGAGCTCAACGCGCGTGACTTCGCCGCCGTGATGCGTAACTCGGGCACCAACGCGATCCTGACCCTGGACATCAACGGCACCGAGCAGCTCGCGCTGACCAAGGCGCTGGACATCCACCCGGTGCGCCGCAACATCCAGCACGTCGACCTGCTCGTCGTGAAGAAGGGCGAGAAGGTTCAGGTCGACGTGACCGTCGTCGTCGAGGGTGAGGCCGCCGCGGGCACCCTGGTCACCCAGGACGCCAACACCGTCGCCATCGAGGCCGAGGCGCTGTCCATCCCCGAGCAGCTGACCGTGTCGGTCGAGGGCGTCGAGGCGGGCACCCAGATCACCGCCGGCCAGATCGAGCTGCCCAAGGGTGTCGAGCTCGTCGTCGACCCGGAGACCCTGGTGGTCAACGTCGTCGAGGCCCCGACCGCCGAGGATCTGGACAGCGAGGGTGCCGGCGATGCCGACGACGCCGCCGCTGCCCCGGCCGAGGAAGCCGCCGAGGGCGACGCCGAAGCCGCCGAGTAACTCGACGACGACATGGCCGAGCCGCTGCTGGTGGTCGGCCTGGGAAACCCCGGGCCGAACTACGCCAAGACCCGGCACAACATCGGGTTCATGGTGGCCGACATTCTGGCCGACCGCATCGGCTCGGGTTTCAAGTTGCACAAGAAGTCCGGCGCCGAGGCGACCACTGGTCGCCTCGGTGGCCGGGCTGTCGTATTGGCCAAACCACGGGTCTATATGAACGAATCCGGCCGTCAGGTCGGGCCGTTG
Organism: Mycobacterium sp. C31M; assembly: GCF_053345865.1. Classification (NCBI taxonomy): domain Bacteria; kingdom Bacillati; phylum Actinomycetota; class Actinomycetes; order Mycobacteriales; family Mycobacteriaceae; genus Mycobacterium; species Mycobacterium sp. C31M. Next base: position 54,499 of record NZ_JBKFAX010000025.1, read on the forward strand.
GCGAAGTTCTACTCGGTGGACCCCGCCGACGTGGTGGTGCTGCACGACGAACTCGATATCGATTTCGGCCGGGTCCGGCTGAAGCTCGGCGGCGGCGAGGGCGGCCACAACGGCCTCCGCTCGGTGGCTGCCGCGCTGGGCACCAAGAATTTTCAGCGGGTCCGTATCGGGGTGGGCCGTCCCCCCGGCCGCAAGGATCCGGCCGCCTTTGTGCTGGAGCAGTTCAGTTCGGTGGAGCGGCCCGAGGTTCCGCTGTTGTGCGAGAACGCCGCCGACGCCGCCGAATTACTGCTCGCCCACGGGCTGGAGTCCGCGCAGAACACCGTGCACGCCTGGTAGTGGGCTCAGGCCGCTTCGAGCTGTTTCTCGGCGCGGAAGTTGCCGCGTATCAACCAGATTCCGAGCGCGATCACCGCGGCCACCTCGAACGCGACGATGCCCCGCTCGACGATCCCGAGCGGGATGATGCGATACCAGCGCAGATCGGTGATCATGCCGATGACGATGGCGCCGAACAGCACCGACAGCCAGGCGATGGATCCGTAGGCCATCCAGACCGCGGGGCGGGCCTGCCGGTGCCGACGCGCGATGGCGAGCACCGCGACGGGCAACGACAGGAACGCCAGCAGTGTCGCCACCCGATGGATGGAACCGCTTGCGCTGGGCCCGATTTCCCAGTTGTGTTTGGGGAATGCCGCGACACCGACGAGGCCGATCACCCACAGCGACATCATGATCGAGCCGAGGGACAGCGGTGCGGCGAGGCCGGCCAGGACCAGGCCGACCAACAGCAGCGTCGAACCCAGCGCCAGCGCAAGCACTCCGGTGAGGAACGCCCAGTCGCCGGGGGTGTAGATGTATTCGGAGATGGTCGCCATCCGCAGAGTGCGACCGGGCCGGTGCGATTCGCTGCCGAGGATCGCGTCCAAGGACAGGATCGCGACCACCGAGATGGCGGCCCCGATCACGCCGAACCAACCGAGCAGGGCGTGTGAGGACCGTTCCATCAGACCAGGATACGGACTCCCGCCGAGGTGGGCCGGGCGCGCGCTACCAGCTCAGGATGATCCCGGACCGGTTGTTGCCGCGCGGGATCGACTCGGCGACGTTCGGCGCCCGGGTTCCCGGCACCGCCTTGATCGAGACACTGCCGTTCGTCTGGCAGCGGACGACGCTGCCGGCGTCCTGACAGGTCGGCGTGGCACCGACCGTGGGCGCCGAGATCAGCGCGACGCTCGCGGCGCCGACCGCGACCAGTGCGGGGTATTTCATCCGGTGGGTCATGGCACCTTCCTGGGCCGCGGTGGACATGTCAGGGGCAGGACGAGGCCAGCACGCGGGCGGTCGGCCCGAATGCCACCCCGGCGCGACCGGCGTTAACGTGGGCGTCGTCCCGGGCCGCCTCGACCGACAGGCCCGCTCCCCCGGCGACCACGCCGCTGCCGTCGTCACCGACGGTCGCCACGCAGAAGACGTCATTGGTGACTTCGTCACTACTGCACTGTTCGGCCCCGGCCGTCTTGCACATGGCCACCACGGATGCCGATGCCGCGTCGTTGTCGGCACCGGAAGCGTTGAAGCCCACCAGGATTCCGTTCAGCACCCCGAGCCGACGGCCCGCGAGATGTCGCCACCTTCGACGTATCCGCCCGGCCCGTCGGCCGCCGCCGACGGTGCGAGCAATGTTGCGGCGACACCGAATGCCGCCAACGCAGGAACCAGCACTGCCGAACCGAGGCGGACCCTGCCGCCATCGCGATAACGCGTCACGGTGGAAGAACCTACCGCTAAATTGACGCTTCCGTAAGTCGAAGGTCGCCGAGCGTGCGGGAACTCGGCTTCGGGGGCGGCGTGGTGCCCGCAGACATGCACGCTCGCCAGAGGGACTCAGCCGGTGACGAGGGCGACCGAGTTGGCCCGGCGCAGCTTGCCCGACGGGGTCTTCGGGATGGTGCCCGGGCCCAGCACAACGACGTTGCGCGGCCGCACGTCGACCTCGGTCACGACCTCATGGGCGACCTGATGCTCGATGCGACGCACGGCGGCGGGATCCTGGTACTGGTTGGATTCCACTGCGACGGCGAAGGTTTCGCGTGAATGCCCGGCGTCCAGGCGAACGGCGACGGCACAGCCGGGGCGCACACCCTCGACGCGGCCGGCGGCGCGCTCGATATCGGTCGGGTAGATGTTGCGGCCGGCCATGATGATGACGTCCTTGACGCGACCGCACACGACGACGTTGCCCTCGTCGGTGATGTAGCCCAGGTCGCCGGTGTCGTACCAGCCGTTCTCATCCTGGGTCGGCAGGAAGCCGGCCATGGTGATGTAGCCCGGGGTTACCGATTCGCCGCGCAGCTGGATGACACCGACACCGCGACTGGGCAGGACGGCGCCGTCCTCGTCGACGATGCGGGCGTCCAGATCGTTGAGCAGCGGGCCGAGCGAGGCCAGCCGGCGGGTGTTGCCCTTGGACGAGGGCACCGCCCGGCGCAACGCGGCCAGCAGGTCGGCGTCGACCTCGTCGACGACCAGACCGGCGTTGCACGGCGAGAAGGACACCGCCAGGCAGGTCTCGGCCATGCCGTAGGCGGGCAGGATCGCCGTCTCGGGTAGCCCGAACGGGCGGCCGGCGTCGATCAGGTCCTCGACATCGGCGGGCTCGACCGGCTCGGCGCCCGACAGTGCGAAGCGCAGCGTGGACAGGTCGAACTCACCGGGCTGGGCCTGGCGGCGCAGACGCTTGGCGAACAGCGCGTACGCGAAGTTCGGGGCCGCGGTCATGGTGCCCTTGTACTTGTCGATCAACCGCGCCCACAGCAGGGTGTCGCGCAAGAAGTCCATCGGGGTGACCTTGACCAGCTCGGCACCGAAGTACATCGGGATGGTCAGGAAGCCGACCATGCCCATGTCGTGGAAGCAGGGCAGCCAGCTGACCATGACGTCCTTGTCGACGTCGTACTCGGCGCCGATGAACATGGCCTCGGCGTTGGAGTGGATGTTGCGGTGGGTGATCTGCACGGCCTTCGGCGAACCGGTCGAGCCGGACGTCAGCTGCATCAGCGCCAGGTCGTCCTCGTCGGTCTCGACGGGGTCGATCGGGTCGGCGGCCAGCAGATCGGCGACCTTGAGGACCTTGATGCCTTTTTCCTCGAGCACCGGGATCGCGACGATGAAGGGCTCCGAGACGATGACGGCCTTCGCCTCGATCATGCCGATGACGGTGAGGGTGTCCTCGGCCCACACGGCGAGATCGGTGCGCGGGGTCGGCTGGTGCAGCATGGTCAGGCTGCCGCCGCGCATCCAGACACCCTGGGCGGTCGGGGCGATCTCCACCGGGAAACCAGCCAGCACGCCGACGGCGTCGCCGGGTCCGATCCCGGCGGCTTCCAGGCCACCCGCGACGCGGCGGGCGCGCTCGTGCACCTCACCCCAGGTGTGCCGAATCGGCTCATAAGGCTCACCGGTCACCATGCCCCGCTTGCTCTCACGGGCATTGCGGTACATCTTGTCGGTAAAGCGGCTCACGGCAACCTCCTGGGTGTCTGGGGCCGGGTCGTCGACGACGTCGGCACCAGGTTCACTTGCGCGTTTCCCTATATTCCGCCTGCAGGTGCACTCTTCATGAGAGGCGCGCACACACAATTGGGAAGCAGTTGTGTCTCAAAACGGTGGTCACCGGCACTTTGCCCACCGGTAGTTTCCACCGGTGGGCCCACCGGTAGTTTCCACCGGTGCCATCTTAAAGAACCCTTAAGTAACTGCCAAACCGTTGGCTCGATTGAGGCATGTGTCACACCGCGCCCCGGTTTGAACTCACAGACCGTCGGTTCAGCGCACCGGTTCGGGGACCACCCGTGCACCATGCACCGGGCCGCTGGCGATGCGCACGGTGCGACAGACCCCGGCGCCCGACAGGGCGGTGCCGACATCAACCGCGTCGGCCGCCGACGCGCAGAGGAAGGCGCAGGTGGGGCCCGATCCGGAGACGATCCCGGCAAGCGCGCCGGCCTCTTGACCGGCCCGCAACGTACGACGCAGGTCCGCACGCAGGCTCAGTGCCGCGGGCTGCAGATCGTTGCCCAGCAGCGGGGCGAGCACATGCGGGTCACCAGTGGCCAGCGCGGCCAGCACCGGTTCGGCATCCTGCAGGCGCGGCGGACCACCCCACTGCGGGTCCGCGCGCAGCCGGTCGATCTCACCGAACACCGCCGGGGTGGACAGTCCGTCGTGGGCGAATGCCAGCACCCAATCGAACGTGCTGCGGGCCAGCACCGTGGCCAGTTCCTCGCCGCGACCCGTTCCCAGGGCGGTACCGCCGTGCAGCGAGAACGGCACGTCGCTGCCGAGTTTGGCGGCCAGCGCGTGCAGATCGCGGCGTGGCACGCCGAGCTCCCAGAGGGTGTTCATCGCGACCAGCACGGCCGCGGCGTTTCCGCTGCCGCCGGCCATGCCGCCGGCGATGGGGATGGATTTGGTGATCGAGATCGCCACATCGGGCGCGCGGCCGACGTGATCGGCCATCAGTTCGGCAGCCCGCCAGGCCAGGTTGCGGTCGTCGACCGGCAGCGACCCGGAACCCTCGCCGGCCATCGCCACCGACAGCATGTCGGCATTACGGACGGTCACCTCGTCGAACAGCGAGACGGCGTGGAAGACGGTCGTCAGTTCGTGGTAGCCGTCATCGCGGCAATCCCCGACCGCCAGATACAGATTGACCTTGCCGGGCACCCGTACCGTGACCGAACCCGTGGGTACCCACTCGGTGGCGGTATCTCCGTCAGAAGCAGACACCGCACGACACTACCGCTGAGCCTCCTGCATCCACACCGACGCCATCCGCTGAAGTGGTGAGATACCCCTCGTCGATCCCGCCGCTGAGAAGTGACCCTAGTGTTTGCCACACGAATGTGTCAAGGATCACATATACGACGGGAGTGCATGGCTCACCGGTCTACTGCCCACGATTCACTGCGTGCCTAGCCGTGCAGAGAGTTAGCCGGAGCGTCGACCTCGACGACCTCGGCCACCGGCGGTTCGACCGGAGCCGACGGCTTCGGGAGATCGCTGGAGCGCTGCAGCAGCGTGACGAAGTTCTTGATCGACAGCGTCTCGCCGCGACGGGCCGGGTCGATGCTGGCGGCCAGCAGTCGCTCGGCCGACGCGTTACCGGAACCGGCCCACTCGGCGAACGCATTACGCGAGGTCTTACGACGCTGCGCGAAGCCGATGTCGATCAGGTCGAACACCTGCTCGCGGAAGGCGGCGTCGGTCGGCCATTCGGAGGTCTCGTACCGGTCGATGCGGACCAGGCCCGAGTACACCCGGGGAATCGGCCAGAACACCGTCGGCGAGACCATGCCGTAACGACGCACCTCGCCGTAGAAGCGGACCTTGGCGCTCGGGACGCCGTAATCCTTGCCACCCGGCTCGGCGGCGAGGCGCTCGGCGACCTCGGCCTGCACCATGACCATGACCGTCTTGATCGACGGGAACTCGGCCAACAGGTGCAGCAACGCGGGTACCGCGATGTTGTACGGGAGGTTCGCGACCAGCGCGGTGGGCTGCTCGTCGAGGTCACCGGCCTTCAGCGTGAGGATGTCGCGGTTCAGGACGGTCAGCCGGCCGATCTCGCTGTGCGAGTGGTTGGCGATGGTCTTGGGCAGCTGACGGGCCAGCACCGGGTCGATCTCCACCGCGGTGACGCGGGAGCCTCGGTCGAGCAGGCCGAGGGTCAGCGAACCGAGACCCGGCCCGACCTCGAGCACACAGTCCTGCCGGTGGATACCGGAGGCGGACACGATGCGACGCACAGTGTTGGCGTCATGGACAAAGTTCTGTCCGAACGCCTTCCTGGGACGGAAGTCGATCTCCCGTGCCAGATGCCTGATCTCGGTACGCCCGAGCAGTCGGATGGTCACCTAGACCCCAATCTCGCGCTACATGTCGGCCAGGCGCCCCAACCTTGACGCGCCCTCGTTACTTCAGCAATCGCGATCTGCTCTTCTCGAGTAGCCAGATCCGCGCGCTGAGCATACCTCAGACCGCCCTGTCGCTCCCAGGTGTTTTGATCAAATTGGACACCACCGAAATATCCGTTGCCGGTGTTGATGGCCCAATTACCTCCGGATTCGCAACCGGCAAGCGCATCCCACACGTGACCCTGGGACACCGGCGGCACTTCGGTACCCGGTTTCGTGCCGACTCTCAGCACACCTTCGCGCGCCGGATCGAGAACGACATTGGCTACTGGCAACCTTCCGGTCTCCTGACCGTTCACCCGGGCGACAGCAAATGTCACATCCTGCACTCCAGGCGCACCCGGATCTTCGACGATCTGGCGGCTCTGGTTCAGCGTCGGATCCTCGATGCGAGTGTTCACCGGCGGCAGCGGCACCTGCTGGGTGACCTTCTCGATGCGCACCCGGGTGACATCGATCTGCATACCGTCGACGACGGGTGCGGAGGCAGCGGGGACCACGGTGTCGCGCTGTTCCAGTGGCGCTCCGGCAACCTCGAGCAGACCTGCGACGGTCGGGGCGGCCAGGCGCACGGTGCTGAGTTTGCCACCGTCGTTGAGGTGCACCGTTTTGGCGCTGACCACCGGCAAAGACATGCCTGCCAACGGAACACGGCTTCCACGAGACGCTGCCGCGGGCGCGGTATCGGTCATCGACAGCTGCGCCAGCGCCTCCTGGACGGTTGCTGCGGTGGTCCACACCTCGGTGCTCTCCCGGCCGTCCATCGAGATCTGCAACGGCCGACTACGCCGTAGCACGATGGTGTCGGCATCCTGCACATTCGCGTCCGCGGCGGGGTACAGATCATCACGCTCGCCGACGGTGAAACCATTCTCCTCGACGATGTCGATGACCCGGGTTTTCATGGTTGCCACGGTCAGCGGCGAGCCGTCCACTGTCAGTGTCACCCGCTTGTATGACCCCACGGCGACAAAACCGGCAAACACGAGGGTCACCAGCAAAACACCCGTCAACACGCGCAGCGCGGGCGAGCGGGTTTCGTTGATTCTGTTCAAGACGTTCACGAGCGTGGTACCCCGAAAATGTTCAGTGCGGCACCGGCAAGCCTTCGCGATGACGTCCGCAGTCGATAACGAGACGGTAACGGAGTTCCGTCGGCCGCGCCAACTCGCCACCCCGCAATCAGCCCGGCAAGCCGTAAATCCGCATCGAATTTACGGACGTGATATTTGCCACTTCAACCGCCGGGCGCCCGAGAATGTCGGCGAGCGCCCGAACCGTGTACGGCAGGCAGTACGGCTCATTGGGGGCGCCGCGGTATGGATGCGGGGTCAGGAACGGCGCATCGGTCTCCACCAACAGCAGTTCGGGCGGGATCACGGTGGCTGCTTCCCGCAATGCATGTGCGTTCTTGAAGCTGACCGTCCCGGACAGGCTCAACAGCCAGCCGTTGTCGACGCAGGTGCGCGCCATCGCGGCATCTGAGGAGAAGCAGTGGAAGATGACGCTGTCCGGGGCACCCTCGGCGGCCAGCACGTCGAGCACCTCGGCATCGGCATCCCGGTTGTGGATCATCAGCGGTTTCCCGGTGCGCTTGGCCAGGTCGATATGCCAGGCGAAGGCTTCCCGCTGGGTGGCGGGGTCTGCACAGCCGTCCAGCTTGCCCGGCCAGTACATGTCCATACCGGTCTCGCCAATGGCGACCACCCGGTCCTGGGTCGCCAGGGTTTCGAGCTCCGCGCGGGCGGCATCATCGAGGGTGTTGGCGCGGGTCGGGTGCAGCGCGACGGCGGCGTGGACCCGGTCATCCCAGCCGGTGGCCGCGGCGGCCCAGCGGGCGGCATCCAGGTCGTCGGCGATGGTGACGACGGCCTGCACCCCGACGGCAGCCGCGCGGTCCAGGATCGCGGTGACATCGTCGGCCGTCTCGGCGCCGCAGGCATCGAGGTGGGTGTGGGCGTCGATCAGCGGGGCCAGCGGCTCGGGGGCGGGGGGTTTCTGTCGCTTGGAGCTCACGCCGACACTTTAAGGTGGAAGCCCTGATGAGCAAGCCTGCGTACTACGTAACCACAGCCATCGCCTACCCCAACGGCGACCCGCACATCGGCCACGCCTACGAATACATCGCGACCGATGCCATCGCCCGGTTCAAGCGCCTCGACGGTTTCGACGTGCGCTACCTGACCGGTACCGATGTGCACGGCCTGAAGATGGCCGAGACGGCGGCCAAGCTGGGCATCACCGCCGCCGAGCTGGCCAAGCGCAACTCCGACGTGTTTCAGGGCATGCAGGAACGTCTCGGCGCCTCCTATGACCGGTTCATCCGGACCAGCGATGCCGACCACTACGAGGCGTCCAAGGAGATCTGGCGTCGGATGAATGCCTCCGGTGATATCTACCTGGGCAGCTATCAGGGCTGGTATTCGGTGCGCGACGAACGCTTCTTCGCCGAGGACGAGACCGAACAGCGTGACGGCGGACGGTTCGCCATCGAGACCGGGACCGAGGTCACCTGGACCGAAGAGCAGACCTACTTCTTCAAGCTCTCCGAATACACCGACCGTCTGCTGGCGCTGTACGAAGAGCATCCGGAGTTCATCGGTCCCGACGTGCGCCGCAACGAGATCGTCAGCTTCGTCTCCGGCGGGCTGCGCGATCTGTCGATCTCGCGGACCACCTTCGACTGGGGTGTCCCGGTTCCCGACCATCCCGACCACGTGATGTACGTCTGGGTCGACGCGTTGACCAACTACCTGACCGGGGTGGGTTTCCCCGACACCGCCTCGGAGTCGTTCGAGAAGTACTGGCCGGCCGATCTGCACATGATCGGCAAGGACATCATCCGATTTCACACCGTGTACTGGCCGGCGTTCCTGATGTCGGCCGGGATCGCCCTGCCCAAGCGCGTCTTCGCGCACGGCTTCATCAACGTCAAGGGCGAGAAGATGAGCAAGTCGCTGGGCAATGTGGTCGACCCGGTCAACCTGATCGACGTCTTCGGCCTGGATCAGGTGCGCTACTTCTTCTTGCGCGAGTTCTCGTTCGGCCAGGACGGCAGCTACAGCGAGGACGCCATCATCGGCCGGATCAACGCCGACCTGGCCAACGAGCTGGGCAATCTGGCGCAGCGGTCGCTGTCGATGGTGAACAAGAACCTCGACGGTGCGGTACCGACACCGGGACCGTTCGCCGCTGCCGATGAGGAGTTGTTGGCCGCAGCGGACGCCCTGTTGGCGCGGGTCCGCGAATGCTACGACGGGCAGGCCATGCACCTGGCGCTGGACGCGATCTGGACCGTGCTCGGTGCGGCCAACCGGTATTTCTCGGCGCAGGAGCCGTGGGTGTTGCGCAAGACTGAGACACCCGAGGCCCAGGAGCGGTTCGGCACGGTGCTCTACACGACGCTGGAGACCGTGCGGATCGCCACGCTGCTGGCCCAGCCGGTGATGCCGACGTCGACCGCCAAACTGCTGGACCTGCTGGGGCAGTCTGCCGACGCCCGCGATTTCGCATCGATCGGAGAGCGGTTGAAGCCCGGCACCACGTTACCCAAGCCCGAAGGCGTCTTCCCCCGATATCAGACGGAGTGATATGTCCAGCCTGCACCAGAAGCTGCACGACATCTACGACGAAGTGGCCCAACGCAACCCGGGCGAAGTCGAGTTTCATCAGGCCGTCTACGAGGTGCTCACCAGCCTCGGTCCGGTGGTGGCCAAACACCCGGAGTATGCCGACAACGCGGTGATCCGCCGGCTCTGCGAACCGGAACGCCAGATCATCTTCCGAGTCCCCTGGCTCGACGATTCCGGTGCCGTGCAGATCAATCGGGGGTTCCGCGTCGAGTTCAACTCCGCGCTCGGACCGTTCAAAGGCGGGTTGCGGTTTCACCCGTCCGTGTACCTCGGCATCGTGAAGTTCTTGGGCTTCGAGCAGATATTCAAGAACTCGCTGACCGGTCTGCCCATCGGAGGCGGCAAGGGCGGTTCCGATTTCGACCCGAAGGGTCGCTCCGACAACGAGATCATGCGGTTCTGTCAGTCCTTCATGACCGAGCTCTACCGCCACATCGGCGAGCACACCGATGTGCCGGCCGGCGACATCGGCGTCGGATCGCGCGAAATCGGTTATCTGTTCGGCCAGTACAAGCGGATCACCAACCGCTGGGAGGCCGGTGTGCTGACCGGTAAGGGACTGACCTGGGGCGGTTCACAGGTCCGCACCGAGGCCACCGGATACGGAACCGTGTTCTTTGTCGATGAAATCCTGCGAGCCGGCTCAGACTCCTTCGAGGGTAAGCGGGTGGTGGTGTCGGGTTCCGGCAATGTGGCGATCCACGCGATCGAGAAGGTGCAATCACTCGGCGGTGTCGTCGTCGCCTGTTCCGACTCCAGCGGCCACATCATCGATGACAAAGGCATCAATCTGGATCTCGTCAAGGAGATCAAAGAAAGGCGCCGGGGTCGGATCAGCGAGTACGTCGACGCCCGTGATGGGGCGGCGCAGTTCCGCACCGGGCACAGCGTGTGGCAGGTGCCCTGCGATATCGCCCTGCCGTGCGCCACCCAGAACGAGCTCACCGGAACCGACGCGAGCGCACTGATCGAGTCCGGGTGCCAGATCGTCGCCGAAGGAGCGAACATGCCGTGCACGCCGGACGCTGTGAAGTACTTCGGTGAGGCCGGCGTGGTTTTCGCCCCGGGCAAGGCTGCCAACGCCGGCGGGGTGGCGACCAGCGCACTGGAGATGCAGCAGAACGCCTCACGCGATTCCTGGACGTTCGACGAGACCGAGGCGCGCCTGGCCGAGATCATGGGACGCATCCATCAGACCTGCCTGACCATCGCCGACGACTACGACCAACCCGGCAACTACGCCGCGGGCGCCAATATTGCGGGATTCACCAGGGTGGCCGATGCGATGCTGGCACTGGGACTGATTTAGTGATCTGAGCCACACTCGCGGCCGAGGTGTCACACTCGGGGCGGCACAGGTGTCTTGAGGGCATAACCCGCTCAGAGAAGGAGACATCATGACCGAGAGCACCGACCGCGTCGTCATCATCGGCGGCGGTTACGCCGGCGTGCTGGCCGCCAACCACCTGCTGGAGAACCCGGCCGTGGACGTCACGCTCGTCAACGCCCGCCCGGAGTTCGTGGAGCGGATCCGGCTGCACCAGCTGGCGATCGGCAATGACGATGCCGTGGCCGGCTACGACGACCTGCTCGGCGAGCGGGTGCGCCTGGTGGTCGATCACGCCGCGGCGATCGACACCGCCGGGCGGCGGGTCGAGCTGGCCTCGGGCACCGCACTGGCCTACGACTATCTGATCTACGCGGTCGGCAGCACCAGCGGTCCGGCGCCCGAATTCGCGTACCCCTTGAGCGAATTGGAGGATGCGCAGCGGTTGGCCGCCCGCCTGCGGGATGTCCCGACCTCGGCGCCCATCGTGGTGGTCGGCGGCGGGTTGACCGGTATCGAGGCGGCCTCCGAGTTCGCCGAGGCCGGTCGCGCCGTGACCCTGGTGGCCGGTTCGGTGCTCGGGCCGTCGCTGAGCACACCGGGCCGCAAGTCGGTGGCCAAACAGCTCAAGCGCCTCGGCGTGACGGTCATCGAGGGACCGATGGTCAGCGCCGTCAGCGCGCAGGACGTGGCGTTGTCCGACGGCCGCACACTGGCCAGCGCGGCCACCGTGTGGACCGCCGGATTCGGGGTGCCCGGTCTGGCCGCCGGCAGCGGGCTGCGCACCGACGAACTGGGGCGGCTGCTCACCGACGAGACGCTGACCAGCATCGACGACGACCGCGTGCTGGCCGCCGGTGACGCGGCCGCCCCGTCGGGTGTGCCGCTGCGGATGAGCTGCCAGGCCGCGCTGCCGCTGGGCGCCCAAGCCGCCAACACCGTGCTGGCCCGACTGGCCGGGGCTGCACCGGCACCGGTCAACCAGGCGTTCACCGGTCAGTGCATCAGCGTCGGCCGCCGCGGTGGCACCATCCAGATCGCGCGGACCGATGACACCCCGATCCGGCTGTACATCGGTGGGCGCACCGCGGCGGCCATCAAGGAGCAGGTGTGCAGGGGCACGCTCTCGTTCCTGCGCAAGGAGGCCCGCAAGCCCGGGGCGTACTTCTGGCTCAAGGGCGGCAAGCGCGCCGAACGCCTCGAGGCCACCGTGTCATGACCGAGCACGCCGAACGGTTCACCGCGCTGCGCCCGCTGTTGTTCACCATCGCCTACGAAATCCTGGGTTCGGCAACCGAATCCGACGATGTGCTGCAGGAGAGTTATCTGCGGTGGGCCGAGGTGGACCTGGACACGGTGCGCGACACCAAGTCCTATCTGGCGCAGCTGGTGACCCGGCAGTCGCTCAACGCGCTGCGGGCGCAGGCCCGGCGCCGCGAGGATTACGTCGGACCCTGGCTACCCGAGCCGCTGCTGGTCGAATCCGGTGATGCGGCAAGCGATGTGGTGCTCGCCGAGTCGGTGTCGATGGCGATGATGGTCGTGCTGGAGACGCTGACCCCGGACGAGCGGGCGGTGTTCGTGCTGCGTGAGGTGTTCGGTTTCGGGCACGACGAAATCGCCGCCGCGGTGGGCAAATCCGCGAGCGCGGTGCGCCAGTTGGCGCACCGCGCCCGCGAGCATGTGCATGCCCGCCGCCGGCGTTACGAACCCGTCGACGTCGCGACCAGCGAGCAGCTCACGACCCAGTTCCTGCTCACTGCCGCCACCGGGGATGTGGCGGGTCTGGTCGAGCTGCTGGCCCCGGATGTGGTCTGGACGGCCGACAGTGCCGGCAAGGTCAGTGCCGCACGGCGGCCGGTGCACGGCGCCGACCGGGTGGCCCGACTGATCGTCGGGCTGTTCCGGCTCGGCGGGCCGGAGGGTCGCGTCGAGTTCGCGACCTACAACAATGCGCCGGCGCTGAACCTGTACACCGGCGACACGTTCGAGGGCGTCATCACCGTCGAGTTCACCGAAGGTCGGATCTCGCACTTCTATGCGATGCGCAACCCCGACAAGTTGACCACCGCCGCCATCCCCCGGGCGATCGGTCGCTAGCTTTCTGGAAAGCTTGTCGTGTGCGTATCGACCGGCTCGGCCCGCTGGGCAACGCCCCCGAGGTGTTGCGCTGGGTCGCCGACGCCGGGGCGCGGGCCGGCCTGGCGCCGCCGGCGGCGCTGATCGGTGACTGGTTCGGGTCGAAGGCCGTCATCGCCCCCGCACTCGACGCCCGGCCGGTCCGGGCCGACGAGGTGTTCGAGGCGGTCCCGGGAGCGGCGACGGCGGTCGGCGGCGGCTGGTTCGGGTACCTGTCCTACCCGGACGGCACCGAGGCACCGCGCATCCCCGACGCCGCCGGTGGCTGGTCGAACTCGGTGCTGCGGCAGGACTCCGACGGCCTGTGGTGGCACGAAAGCCTCACCGACGCAGCACTTCCCGAGTGGCTTACCGGGATCACCGGCATCGCCCCCCGGCCCTACACGATGCGCTGGACCGCCCCGGACCGGGACCGGCACCTGTCCGCGGTGGCGGCCTGCCTGGACGCCATCGGCGCCGGCGAGGTCTATCAGGCATGTGTGTGCACCCAGTTCCGCGGTGACTTCACCGGTGACCCGTTGGACTTCTTCGTCGACGCAGTCACCCGCACCGCACCCGCGCGGGCGGCCTATCTGGCCGGCGACTGGGGCGCGGTGGCCTCGCTGTCGCCCGAGCTGTACCTGCACCGCAGCGGCGAGCAGATCACCTCCAGCCCCATCAAAGGCACACTGCCCTTCGATAAGTCACCGACGCTGCTGCGGTCCTCGGTCAAGGATGTCGCCGAGAACATCATGATCGTCGATCTGGTGCGCAACGATCTGGGCCGACTTGCCCGCACCGGCTCGGTGACGGTTCCCGAGCTGCTGCGGGTACGGCCGGCTCCCGGGGTGTGGCATCTGGTGTCGACGGTGGCCGCCCGGATCCCGGTGCCGGTGCCCAACACCGCGGTGCTCGAGGCCACCTTCCCGCCGGCCTCGGTGACCGGGACCCCGAAGGGCCGGGCTCGCGAACTGCTCGGCCATTGGGAGCAGAATCGTCGCGGAATCTATTGCGGCACCGTCGGTCTGGCGTCACCGTCGGCAGGCACCGAACTGAACGTGGCGATCCGCACCGTCGAATTCGACGCCCATGGTGCCGCGGTGCTCGGTGTCGGCGGTGGTATCACCGCCGACTCGGACCCGGCCGCCGAATGGGAGGAGTGCCTGCACAAGGCGGCCACCATCGTCGGGCTCGGTCAGGAGGATGCGACGGCCGTCAGCGCGGCGACCCAGTCCGAGTTGCCGGAGAACAAGTAGAACCCGATCTCCCCCGCCGCGGTCGCGACGATCAGATGCGTCTGGCCGGCCACCACCGAGCCATTGAACCCCGTCGATTCCCGCACCCCGGTGATCCCGGCGACGGGCACCTCGATGGTCTTGCCGGTGAGGGTCCGGAACACCAGGCGCCGCTCGGTGAGCGCAATCAACCCGTTGTTCTTCACCTTCGGATAGCCGGGTGCGGTGGCGCTGCGGTAGGACCCCTGTTCCGGCGGTCGCAGCACGGTTTGCTCGGCGATGTCGGCGGCCAGTGCCGCGGCGGCCGCATCGCTGCGGCGCTTCAACCACTTGAACATCCCCGACCCCCTAGTCGCGTGACCTCAAGACGGCATCGTAGAGCTCGCGCTTGGACGGTGCGCCCGGATTCGCCTCGATGACCTGCGCGCATGCGTCCTTCACCCGCATGCCGTCGTCGACCAGTTCGGTTACCTGCGCCACCAGCGTCGGCAGATCCGCCTTCGGGGTGGCACCGGCCAGCACCACGGTGACCTCACCGAGCACCCCGTCGGCCGCCCAGTCCGCGAGCTCGGCCAGGGTGCCGCGCTTGATCTCCTCGTGGGTCTTGGTGAGCTCCCGGCACACCACCACCCGCCGCTCGCCGCCGAGGGTGTCGACGGCGTCGGCCAACGTCTCGGCCAACCGGCGCGGCGATTCGAAGAACACGCAGGTGCGCGTCTCGGTGCCCAGCCCGGTCAACCACGTGCGGCGGGCGACCTGTTTGCGCGGGGCGAATCCCTCGAAACAGAACCGGTCGGCAGGCAGCCCGGACACCGCGAGCGCCGTGGTCACCGCCGAGGGGCCGGGCAGGCAATGCACCCGCGCCCCAGCTGCAATACAGGCCGTCACCAGCCGGTAGCCCGGATCGTTGATCAGCGGCATCCCCGCATCGCTGATCAGCAGCACCGTGGCCCCGGCCGCGATCTCGTCGACCAGTTGCGGCACCCGGCCCGCTTCGTTCTGATCGAACAGGCTGAGCACCCGGCCCGTCGGCGTCACACCCAGCGCGGCGGCCAGCCCGCGGGCGCGCCGGGTGTCTTCCGCGGCGATCACATCCGCGGTCGTCAGCGCCTCGACGAGGCGGGCCGACGCGTCACCGGGTTGGCCGAGCGGTGTCGCACCCAGGAGCAATCGGCCGTCTGACACACCCAGAGCCTACGATCGTCGGTGATGACCGCTCCTGACACCATGCAATCGGAGCGCGCCGCACCCGTGATCAGTCCCGGCCCACTCGTTCCGGTGCCGGACTTCGGGCCGGTCGACCGGCTGCAGGGCTGGGTGATGACCGCCATCATCGGGGCGCTGGCCGCGCTGACCCGGTTCCTGAACCTGGGCTCGCCGACCGATGCCGGCACCCCCATCTTCGACGAGAAGCACTACGCACCGCAGGCCTGGCAGATGCTGGGCAACGGCGGCCTGGAGGACAACCCGGGTTACGGCTTGGTGGTGCACCCGCCGCTGTCGAAACTGTTGATGAGTATCGGCGAGTGGATCTTCGGCTACAACGGGCTGGGCTGGCGGTTCTCCGGTGCGGTGTGCGGGGTGATCATCGTGATCCTGGTGGCCCGCATCGTGCGGCGGATCACCCGGTCCACGCTGATCGGCGCGATCGCCGGACTGCTGATCATCGCCGACGGGGTCAGCTTCGTCTCGGCCCGCACCGCCCTGCTGGACGTCTACCTGGTGGTGTTCGTGGTGGCCGCGTTCGGGGCGCTGATCGTGGACCGCGACCAGGTCCGCGAGCGGATGCACGTGACGCTGCTGGAAGGTCGCATCGCCGAGACACCGTTCGGACCGCGGCTCGGCGTGCGCTGGTGGCGGTTCGGCGCCGGTGTGCTGCTGGGGCTGGCCTGCGCGACCAAATGGTCCGGCCTGTACTTCATCGCGTTCTTCGGGATCATGACGCTGGCGTTCGATATCGCGGCGCGGCGCGAGTATCGGGTGCCGCGACCGTGGGCGGGCGCGCTGCGGCGTGACGCGGGGCCGTCGGTGTACGCGCTCGTGGTGATCCCGCTGTTCGTGTACCTGGCGTCGTATGCGCGGTGGTTCGCCTCCGAGACCGGGGTGTACCGGCACGAGGTGGGCCGCACCATCGGCGAGGGCGGATTCCTGCCGGATGCGATCCGCTCGCTCTGGTACTACACGGCCTCGGTGTACCGGTTCCACTCCGGGCTGACCAACGCTGCGGGCAATCACCATCCGTGGGAGTCGAAACCGTGGACGTGGCCGATGTCGCTGCGGCCGGTGCTCTACGCGATCGATCAGCAGAATGTGCCGGGCTGCGGCGCCGAGTCGTGCGTGAAGGCCGTGATGCTGGTGGGGACGCCGGCCATGTGGTTCATCGCGGTGCCGGTGTTGCTGTGGGCGTGCTGGCGCACGTTCGTGCGGCACGACTGGCGCTATGCGGTGGCGCTGGTGGGCTATGGCGCGGGCATCATCCCGTGGTTCTTCGCGATCGACCGGCAGATGTACTTCTTTTACGCCACCGCGATGGCACCGTTCCTGGTGATGCTGATAGCGCTGATCCTCGGCGACATCCTGTACCAGCCGCGGCAGAACGCCGAACGAAGAACGCTCGGGCTGTTGGCGGTGAGTTTCTATCTGGCCGCGGTCATCACGAACTTCACCTGGCTGTACCCGATCATGACCGGCCTGCCGATCTCGCAGGCGACCTGGCATATGCAGATCTGGCTGCCGTCCTGGCGCTGACCTGACCACCGCCCAAACGAACAAACGGGCCGAAAAGTGCGAGTGGATCAGGACATTTCGTCAGTCTCGCGCAAGCTGGGTCGCGCTGGGGATGCTGCCGATGGCGTACGCGACCGTCCACACACCGGTCACCGCGCGCTTACTTGGCTCTGAGCCCGGCGTGTCTGGCGCAGACCCGCACGCTCGCCGGAAAGTTGAGCTGGCCTAGCGGATGCCGTCGTACCGACGCAGCGCCTCCTTGCGCTCGGCGGCGTGATCCACCATCGGCTCCGGGTAATCGGCGGTGCCGATCTCGGGCACCCAGCGGCCCACATAGACACCGTCGGGATCGAACTTCTTGCCCTGGGTGTCGGGGTTGAACACCCGAAAGTACGGAGCGGCGTCGGTGCCACAGCCCGCGGCCCACTGCCAGCCGTGCTGATTGCTGGCCATATCCCCGTCGGTGAGCTGCTCCAGGAACCAGCGCGCCCCCCACTGCCACGGCAGGTGCAGATCCTTGACCAGAAATGACGCGGTGATCATCCGGACCCGGTTGTGCATGAACCCGGTCTCGGCGAGCTGACGCATGCCGGCGTCGACGATTGGGAAACCGGTCTTGCCGGCCTTCCACGCCTCGAATCGTTTCTTCGCATCGGCATCCTCATCGACCGCGATAGCGTCGAAGTTGGAATTCCAGTTCCACCAGACACTGCGCGGCCAGGCGTGCAGCACCGCGGCGTAGAAATCACGAAAGGCCAACTCGCGCAGGTAGGACTGCGGCCCCTGCCCCGCCTTCAGGTCGGCGGCCAGAGTGCGCGGGTGGATGGTGCCGAACTTCAGATGCGCCGACATCCGGCTGCTGCCGTCGATATCGGGCCGGTTGCGGTCCTCGTCGTAATCGTCGATCTTGTTCTTGACGAACGCTTTCCACGCCTTGCGGGCCGCGGTCTCCCCGGCCGGATGGTCCAGTTCGGCATCCCCGGCCGGGATGTCCACCCCGCCGTTGACGTCCGCCGGGTCGATCCATGTCGCGGTCTTCGGCCCGGTCTTGGCCGGTGCCCGCCAGCCGTGTTCGCGCCAGGCCTTGTAGTACGGGGTGAACACCTTGTACGGGCTGCCGTCGTCCTTGGTGACACGGCCGGGAGACACCAGATAAGGCGACCCGCTCTCCTCCAGCGCGATGCCCCCCAGCGCATCCCGCACGGCCTCGTCCCGGCGGATCCCGAACGGCGAGAAGTCCGCCGAGACGTGCACCGCCGACGCCCCGATCTGTTTCGCCAGCGCCGGGATCCGGGTGTCGGGGCGGCCGCGGGTGACCAGCAGCCGGCCGTCGAGCTGCTCGTGCAGATCACGCAGTGCGTCGTACAGGTACTGCAGTCGACGTGGACCCGAGGTGGCCTTCAGCCGCGGATCCAGGACGTAGCAGGCCAGCACCTGCCCGTCGTCGGCCGCGGCGTCCAGCAGGGCGGGCAGATCGTGCAACCGCAGGTCGCGCCGGAACCACAGCAGCGTAGGCATGCCCTGAATCCTGCCCGATTAGGCCGTAGCCCAAACTCACAGCGGGTCGCGGGCCGCCGGACACGACATGCACCGCGGTCCGCCGCGACCGGTGCCCAGCTCCGAGGCGGCGATCGGCAGTACCTCGATCCCGGAGTCGGCCAGCCGGGTGTTGGTCTCGGTGTTGCGTTCATAGGCGACGACGACGCCGGGCGCCAGCGCCAGGGTGTTGTTGCCGTCGTCCCACTGCTCACGTTCGGCGGTCACCGGGTCCAGGCCGGTGTCGATGACGCGCAGTTTGCCGATACCCATCGCATCGGCGGCGGCCTCGACGAACGGTGCCGCCCGGTCGATCTTCACCCCGCCGCCGTCGAGCTTGTGAATCGTGAACGCCGACAACGAGTCCACGATGTTCGGGTACATCACCACGGCGTCGACGTCGACCATGGTGCAGACGGTGTCCAGGTGCATCTGCGCGCGCTCCTGGGCGATCGGCACGGCCAGCACGGTATGGGCCAGGTCATCGTCGAACAGGCTGCGCGCCAACGCTTCCGCGCCGGCCGGGGTGGTGCGCTCCCCCACCCCGACGGCCACCACACCGGGGGCCAGCAACAGCACATCGCCACCCTCGACGGGTGCCGAACGCGATTCGTAGGCCCGCCGCACCCCGAGGAAGCGCGGGTGATGGGCATAGATCAGGTCGGTCAGCGAGGTCTCGCGCACCCGGGCCGGCAGCGCCAGCGAGGTGATGGCCACCCGCGGACCGATCCAGAACGACGAGTCCCGGGTGAACAGCAGGTTGGGCAGCGGGTCGATGACGAAGTCGCCGCCGTGATGCATACGCCGCACCAGCGACAGTTCGGTGGAGGCGAACGGCAGTTCGTCGAATGTCATCCCGGCCATCAACACGTGGGCCAGCGCGCCGGGCTCCAGGGTACGCAGGTACGTCGAAAGTTCTTGGGCCAGCGGCACACCGAGCCGGCGCGGATCGACGGCGGCGGAGATACCGTGCATCCGGGCCGCCCCGGAGGCCAGCGCCTGGGCCAGCAGGTCGCCCAGCAGCAGCACCTCGACACCGCGCGAGGCCAGCAGCGCGGCGAACGCGTCGTGCTCCTCCTGGGCCTTGCTGACCCAGGGCAGCCCGTCGAACAGCAGGGTGTCATTGTTGCGCGGGGTGAGCCGCTGCAACTCCGGCCCCGGCCGGTGCAGGATCACCGTCCGTAGTCGGCCGACCTCCGAATTGGACCCCAGCGGTATCGCTTCCACCCGTCAAACGTTAACTCAACTATGGTTGAGGTGTATGGAGACGCATGAGCTCACACCCGGTGAGATGTCACTCCGCAGCGGGGTGGCCGTCTCAGCATTGCATTTCTACGAACGCGAGGGCCTGATCGTCTCGCGGCGCACCTCGGGCAACCAGCGCCGGTACCGGCGCGAAACGCTGCGCCGGGTGGCGTTCATCCGGATGTCCCAACGCCTGGGCATCCCACTGGCCCGCATCCGCGACGCGCTGGGCACCCTGCCCGAGGACCGGGTGCCCTCCAGTAAGGACTGGGCGCGGCTGTCGGCGGGCTGGCGGCAGGATCTCGACGACCGGATCCTGCATCTGGAACGGTTGCGCGACAACCTGGCCGGCTGCATCGGTTGCGGTTGCATGAGCCTGAAGGCCTGCCAGCTGGCCAATCCCGACGATCTGCTCGCCGATCAGGGACCCGGCGCCGCCAATCTGTAGAAATCGAACGCCTGTGCGATAGTCTCGAGTTGTGTCTCTGGCCGTTCAAGGGTCGCTCTTCGACCACTCGGAACGTCGAAACCTGGGCTCAGGTGCCTGGATCGACGTGCGTGCCGGCTGGCTGAACGACTGGCTGGACGGTGAGAAGACGCTGTTCGACGAACTGCTGGAGGCGGTGCCGTGGCGCGCCGAGCGCCGACAGATGTACGAGCGCGTGCTCGACGTGCCCCGCCTGGTCAGCTTCCACGATCTGACCGCCGGCCAGGCCCCACACCCGGCGATCGCCCGGCTGCGGCGCCGGCTCAACGACATCTACGCTGGTGAACTCGGCGAGCCGTTCACCAGCGCCGGGCTGTGCCTCTACCGCGACGGCACCGACAGCGTGGCCTGGCACGGCGACAACATCGGCCGCAGCAGCACCGAGGACACCATGGTGGCGATCGTGAGCCTGGGTGCGCGAAGAGTTTTCGCGATGCGGCCGCGCGGCGGCGGCCGGTCACTGCGACTGCCGCAGGCGCATGGCGATCTGCTGGTGATGGGTGGTTCGGCGCAGCGCACCTGGGAGCATGCGGTGCCCAAGACGGCGCGGCCGACCGGACCACGGATCAGCATCCAGTTCCGGCCGCGCGACGTGCGTTAAGTCCCCCGCACCGCCGCGACGGCCGCGCTCAGCAGTTCGCGGGCCTTGGCGGTGTCCACCGGGGTCACCGGGGTGTTCGGCACCACCAGCGGGTTGGCCGTGACGATCACCAGGAACGAATCGAAGCTCGCGACGTAGTTGAACAGTTCACCGCTGTGCGGTTTTCCGTCGACCGTGGTCTGCACCACCCGGTGCGTGCCCAGAGTTTTGACACCCTCGATCTGCGGCGATTCCACCACCTCGACCAGACCCCGCACCCCCGGGCCGGCGAACGCCACCTTCTGGCAGTCCGGTCCGGGATCGTTGGGCGGAACCGGTTCGGAGGTCTCGACCGCGATGGCGATGAACCGGTTGCCCTTGCCCTCGGCGGTGGTGGCGGCCATATTGCCTTGTGCGCCTTCGGGTATGGCGAGCCCCGCGGCGAACTTCGCGCACCCGGCCGGGTCGATCGTGACACCCGACGGCACCGTCTGGGGGGCCAGCAGTTTCGGGTCGATCCCGGTCGGGCCGGTGGTGGTCACCTGGAAGCCGGAATCGAACGTGGGTTTCACCTCGAAGACGCCCTCGATACCGGGAGGCACGGAGGTGCCGGAGGAGCATGCCGTCAAGGCGGCCACGCAGGTAACGAGGGCGAGCGCCCGGGACGTCAGCATCGCCGCCAATCTACCCGGCGGGCCCGCCCTGACCGGACACCTCGCCGACCGCCTCGGCCAGCAGGCGGGCCGCCGTGTCGGGTCCCAGCACCGGCAGCGCCGAACCCGGATCGGTAAGGACAGTGACGAAAACGACGTACCCGGCGTGCAGGAACGCCACCGCGGTATCGGCGTGCAACCGGGTCTCGGTACCGCCCTCGACTGTGGTGGTGGCCTCGGTCCGCATCGCCGCCGTCGGCGTGTCGCCGAGGGCGGGCGGGGCGACCGCGGTGACGGTGGCGGTGGCGCGGCCACCGGTCAAGGTCCAGTGCTCGCAGCCGGGCGGCAATGCCAGGCTCACCCCCGGCCCAGCCACCACCGCGTGGATGATGCCGCCGGGTCCCGAGGCCGACCATCCGTGGGTCGGCGCGCCGCCACCCGGGTCGGCCAGCAGCCCGCACGGCGCCGGGTCGGCGACCCAGTCCGGCTTGAAACCCCAGAATGCCGCCGGCGCAGCATGATCGGCGAGATCGGCGACCTCGTAGCCGGGCGGCAGATCTGAGCGCACCCGTTCGATCGCGGCCGGATTCAGCACGGCTGCCTCGACCGCACCCGCCGACGGCGACACCTGCGACGGCTCCGCCGGGTCCGGCCCTGCGCACGCGGCGACGGCCAGCACGGCACCCAGGAGGATCACGTGGCCACGCACACCGCTGTGGTACCACGTGCGGGCGGGCGCGAGCGGGTGTCGATCCGGGACACGCCGTCGACCTCCGGGCAACCCGGTAACCTCCGCACCAGGATCGTCTCGTGCGTCAACGACAGGAGAATCGATGAACAAGCAGACCACCGCCCGCGGCGCCGCCGTCGCGGCCGCGGTGCTGAGCCTGGCTCTGGCCGGTTGTGGTTCCGACACCAAGACCGAAGCCAGTTCGAGCGCCGAGGAGACCACCACATCGGCCGCCGCCGAGGACACCGAGACGAGCACCGCGGCCGCCGAACCGTCGGCACCTGCAGATGCCGGCGCGAATCTGACCATCGCCGAATACATCCAACAGAACGGGATCACCGAGGCCCAGGTCAAGCGCGGCGACGACGGGGCACCGAACATCAACCTGCCCACCCCGCCGGGATGGGCTGACGCCGGTCCAGCCACCCCCGAGTGGGCGTGGGGTCAGATCGTCTTCACCGATCCGGCGATGCCGCCGCCCCCGCCGACCATCACCGCGATCCTGTCCAAGCTCACCGGTGACGTCGAGGGCGCCAAGATCCTGGAGTACGCCCCGGGCGAGCTGAAGAACCTGCCGGAGTACTCGGGCGGCAACGACGGCCAGCCCGGCAAGCTCGGTGGTTTCGACGCGATGCAGGTCGGCGGCACCTACGTCAAGGACGGCAAGACCCTGCTGGTGGCGCAGAAGACCGCTGTCATCCCCGCCGATGACGGCCTGTTCGTGCTGCAGATCAACGCCGAAGGCACCGAGGAACAGATGGGCCCGTTGATGGACGCCACGGCCGCGATCGACGAGGAAACGACGATCACGCCCTAGAGAACTCCGATGCCGCGGTGATCTGCGCTGCGGTCGGCCGGACGCCGGTATAACGCTCGAACTGTTCGGCCGCCTGCAGCGCGATCACCTCGGCGCCGGTGATCACCTTGACCCCCGCGGCGCGGGCGGCGGTGATCACCGGGGTTTCCGATGGCAGCGCCACCACGTCGAACACGGTGTCCGCGTCGGCGATCGTGTCATCGCCGAAGGACTGTTCGGATTCCTCCGCCCCGCCGGCCATCCCGATCGGGGTGACGTTCACCAGGATCGGCGCCCGCAGCGCGCCGACCTCGGCGGCATGCTCCCAGCCGATCCGGTCGGCCAGCGCGCGCCCGGCGGCTCCATTGCGGGCCACCACGGTACCCCTGGTGAAGCCGGCCCCGGCGAATGCCGCGGCCACCGCGTTGGCCATCCCGCCGCTGCCGCGGATGATCACCGCGTCCTCCGCGTCCAGCCCGTGCTGGGCGATGAGGTGTTGCACGGCAAGGTAATCGGTGTTCGACGCGCTCAGGTGCCCATCGTCGTTGACGATGGTGTTCACCGACTCGATGACCTGCGCCGACGGTTCGATCTCGTCGACGAGTGCCATCACATCGGCTTTGAACGGCATCGACACCGAGCAGCCGCGGATGCCCAGCGCCCGCACCCCGCCGATCGCTGCGGCGATATCGGTGGTGGTGAAGGCCTTGTAGATGAAATCGAGGCCGAGTTCGTCGTACAGGTAGTTGTGGAACCGGGTGCCGATGTTGCTGGGCCGGGCGGCCAGCGAGATGCACAGCCGGGTGTCTTTGTTCAATGGTGGCCTTCGACCACCGATGCGAAGACGGTCCTGGGACATCAGCCCACCGACCGCATCACGCGACGCGCCAATTCGGCTATCTCGCCGTACATCTCGGGCAGCAACGACAGCGCCTCGGGCGCCGGGACATCCACTTCGGTGATCACCACATTCAAATCATCGCGCACCCAGTGCGCGCCGACCCGGTCGAGGATCGCGCGCATCGCGTAATTGTCGGTCAACACCCGCGCCGAGAACCGCGTCACCTTGCCGACGTGGGCGGCCACCGCCAGCGCGTCCATCAGGAAGCTGCCGATGCCGTGCCCCTGGTAGATGTCGGCCACCAGGAAGGCCACCTCGGCGGTGCTGACCCCGTGCCCCTCGCGGACGAAGCGGGCATCGGCGACGACCGGGCCGTCCGGACCGGCCGTCATCACCCAGACGAAGTGGTCGACGTAGTCGACCTCGAACAGATAGGCCATCAGCGACGGCGTCGGGACCCGGGTGCTCTGGAACCGGCGGTACAGAGTCTCGGCGGAGAACTCGATCGGCCCGTTCACCGTGCGCACATTGTCGCCCGGCAGCACCGGGCGCAGATGCAGGACCAAATGGTCACGCAGCGCGACCTCGATCGGGGTGAGGTAGACGGCCAGCCGTTGCCGGGCGGTGCGCACCAGCCGGTCCATCACGCCGGGCAGTTCCAGCATGGCCGCAAACGCTTCGGTGTTGCCGACCCATCCGGTCAACGGGGTGGCCGCGACGACCGTGGCGTTGCGGGGTTTGTCGCGCAGCAGCGCGATCTCGCCGACGACGACACCGGGGTCGAGCATGATCGTCGCCGGTGCGCCGTCGGGTCCCAGATGGGTCACCTCGGCGTGCCCGGACCCGATGAGCAGGAAGCTCAGCGCCGTTTCACCCTGGCGCATCAGCACCTGTCCGGGGTCGGCGACCAGCGGTTGCAGTTGAGCGGCAAGGGGTCGCAGTGCGTGCGCGGAGCAGCCGGCGAAGAACTCCAGCGCGGCCAGTTCGTCGGCGCGGACAGCGGTCACTCCGGACACGTCACGAGGCTACGGCGCGGCTGTCGGGGTCGGCAACAACGATCAAGATCGCATTTGCTATGGGTGCTGTAAAAACTGCTGTTCGGGAAGTTTTCTACGCATCTGTCAGTAATCTGTGGCAAACTCCGCGTATGACACAAGCGCTGCGCCGCACTCGCGGCCGCCCACGAGCAGCTAACGGTGCGGAAACGCGGGAACGGATCGTCTTCGCGGCTCGGCAGGTTTTCAGCGAACTTGGCTATGACGCGTCGACGTTTCAGGAGATCGCCGAACGCGCCGATCTGACCCGTCCGGCAATCAATCATTACTTCACCAACAAGCGTGATCTGTACCGACAAGTGCTGGATACGACCAATGCCGCGCTCATCGAGGCGGGCGTGGCCGCAGCGGCCGGGAAGACCACTCTGCTGGAGAAGCTGTCGGCGGTCATGAACGGGATGTTCACCGCGCACCGGGAGATCGACTCGGCGGCGGCCTTCCTCGTGACCTCGATGCTGGAGTCCTACCGCCACCCGGAGCTGAAGAACGACGATTACGCGCCACGCGACGGAATTCGCACCTTTCTCGACAATGCCGTCAGCGAAGCGATTGTGAATGGCCAACTGAGCGACGAAACCGATGGCAAGGCTCTTGTCGAGATGTTGCTGGTGTTGATGTTCGGGATGGGCTTCTACGCCGGTTTCGTCGGCACCGACGACGAGGTCGCCGCGGTCATCAACCGACTGCAGCGGTTGTTGTCGAACGACCTGTGGAAACTGCAGGAGCCCGCCGCCAGCTGAATCCGTCCGATCGTCGCATTCGGCGTTTTCGAGATCGTCGTGCAATCTTGAGAGAACGCCATTACCGCGACGAGAGGATTTCCCGCCATGGCCCGTGTCGACCCGCTGCGCCCCAACGAGTGGCCGGCCGCGATGCGCGATGCGCTGGCGGCGATGAACCCGCCCGTCCGCCGTCACCCGCCGATGCCCACCGAGGGCCGCCCGAAAGGCCTCAACGTGCTGGGCGCGCTGGCACATCACCCCGAACTCGCGCACGCATTCTTCACCTTCAATGGACACCTGCTGTCGGCGACTTCGCTGACGCCGCGGCAGCGTGAGCTGCTGGTGCTGCGCACCGCGGTGTTGCGCCAGTCCGAGTACGAATGGGCCCAGCACGTGGTGATCGCCGGCGATGTCGGCATCAGCCGCGCGGAGGTGGCCCAGATCGCCTGGGGTCCGGATTCCGCGCTGTGGTCGACGGCCGACGCCGCCCTGCTGCGCACCGCCGACGAACTGGTCGCCGACGGAGTCATCTCCGATGCCACCTGGGCCACCCTCACCGAGCAGCTGAGCACCCAGCAGATCCTCGATGTCATCTTCACCGTCGGCGCCTACGAGACGCTGGGGTGGATGCTGCGGTCCTTCGGGGTCGAACTCGACGAGGATGTGCGGGCGCACCTGACCGACGGGTGATTGTTTGCCGTTGTGACCCGGCTCTCATGCCCAGGGTGGGGTCGTCTCCTACTACGGTCGCAATTCAAGATCGCCCTCGGGCACGATGCCTGGTCAGCGCACAATTCGTAGCGTCGAAGCATGACACAGGCACAATCCCTCCGAGGGTCTCCGGCGGCAGCGATACCGTTGCCGCGCATCAATACTCGCGGCTGGCTGGCCCGGCTGAGAGCAGCCTTCCTCGCTGAATCACCGCCGCGCCGGCCCAAGCCCAGCCACCGCGCGGTCAAACGCGAGGCGTTCATGGAGGATGCCGCCATGGCCCGCGAGATGTACCGGCTCTAACCGCTCGGACGCTGCAGCACCGCGACGAACTCGCGCAACGGGTCGGCCGAGGTGGCGGCATCCCCGATGAACGGGTGCGCCAACTGCAGCACCAGGAACAGGTTGGTCGCCACCAGGACACCGACGATCGCCACCATCGGATAGTGCAACGAGGGCTTCTCGACCCCATAGATGATCGCGGTGCCCAGTACCAGCGCGCTGGTGAGAAAGATGACGGCCCACAGCGGCCACGGCGCCCCATCGTCGTCACGGGCCTGCAAAGTGCGGACCGTCCGGGCCTGGCTGACCTTGTCGAGATTGCTCAACGACGTTGCCAACCGGGACTTCTGAGTATCCGTGATGGTGCGGACCTGCCCGTAGGCCAGATAGACATCGGCGAGTGCCCGGTCCGCCCGCTCCGACGACTCGCCGCCGACGCCCGGCCATTCATCAAGTGCGGCCTGCCCGTAGGCCAGCAGCGCGGTGTGCACTCGCTCCGCGTCGGCGGTCTCGAAAATGACGGCATCCCTTGCCAACTGGACCGCCGCGGCACCCTCGGCCCGGGAATTGGTGTCGGCGGTGTTGATATGGCCCCACATGGCCGAGACCACGAACCCGATGAAGAAGGCGTAGACGAATCCGATGACGCCGTAGGTGAACCGGGTGACGTCATTGTGGTCCTCACCCGACAGATGTGGGAACCGGTGCCGGACCATCCGCTGCAGCAACACCGCGCCACCGGAGATGAGCACGATCAAGGCGACCAGGAGTAGTCCCGCGGGGATGTGGCCGACAAGCCAAGCGCTCATGGGCTGACTGTACGGCTACGTCGGCCCGTCGTCGGGCAGGTAGGGCTCGGCACGCAGCATGACGGTCCGCTCCTGAAAACGCTCGTCGGACTCGCCGAGCGGGTGCACACCGGTCGCGTCGGTGACGCTGCAACCGTCGACCGAGACCGCCAGATTGTCGAAGGCAGCCTCCAGGCCCGTGTAGCGTCCCGGGGCACCGTTGAGCCGCTCCAACAGCGTCAGCGCTTCGCGCGCACCAAGCGAAAACCAGTCCACGCCATCGATGAACAGCGGGCGTTGCCCCCGTGCGGGCATGATCTCGATCAGGCGATCGTCGTCATAACGCAGGATCAACCCTGGTTCGCCGCGGGTTTCGGTCACCGACCCGGCGAGTGCGGGGCTGACCTCGGCGTGGGCGGCGATCAGCGCCTGCTTTTCCTGCTCGGACAGCGCATCGCCGAACTTCTCCAGCGTGTCCAGCAAGATGTCCTCGGAGATCGCATCGCTCATCCGCCCGGTCACGGCGCCGTAGGTGTCCGACAGCGCGTCGACTTCGGCGGGCGACATGCCGAACAACAGCTTTCCCAGTCCTTTTCGCGGACGGACGGTCCAGTCTGCTGACATCGTCACCATCCTAGTTCGCGCCCACCACCGACAGCAGTTGCAGCTTCTCGTAGCTCTCACTGCCCGGTGCCGCGGTGAACACCAGCAGCGTGTGCGATTCTTCGGGGTCCAGCAGGATCTGGCAGTTCAGTTCCAGCGCACCGACTTCGGGGTGCCGGTACCGCTTGACCTCACGGGGTCGGATACCGATCTCGTGTCGGTCCCACAGGATGCGGAACTCCTCGCTCTGCGCGCTCAGTAGCTCGGCCAGCCGGGCCGCCTTGGAGTCCGGGCCACGCAGCCCGAGCAGGCCCCGCAGCCCGGAGACGTACATCCGCGAATAGAATTCGTGATCCTCGTCCGGGTGGATGGCGCGCGCGGCGGGATCGGTGAACCAGCGGTACCCGATGCTCCGCGCCGGCCCGGTGTGTCGGGTCAGGTCGCCCATGAGCGCGATGCCCAGCGGGGTTTGGCGCAGCGTCTCCCCCAGTTCGGTGACGATCTCGGCCGGGGTGTCACCGAGCCGGTCGAAGATCCGCAGCATGCCGGGGCTGATGTGGTCGGTGGCCGTGCCCCGCGACGGCGGCGTGTGTCCGGCCAATCGGAACAGATGGTCGCGTTCGTCGCGGGACAGGTGCAGGCCCTGGGCGATCGCGGCGATCATCTGCTCCGAGGGGTGCGGGCCGCGTTCCTGCTCCAGTCGTGAGTAGTAGTCGGTCGACATGTGGCACAGCGCGGCGACCTCCTCGCGGCGCAGCCCACTGGTGCGCCGGCGCTGTCCGCGCGGCAGGCCGACATCCTCCGGTTGCAGGGCGCCGCGCCGGCGGACCAGGAAGTCGGCCAGCCCGGATCGATCGATCATGTCTGCCATTGTGGCCGGGATGCGAGTGGCTCAACCAGGGATCGTCAGTCCGTGGTTACCGTGCCGCGAGCCGGGCAGGGTTGTTCTCATGGCACCCAGACATTACGAACTGACCATCCCGGACCTGAGCGGCAAGCGCGCCGTCGTGACCGGAGCCAGCGACGGTATCGGCCTGGGCATCGCGACCCGGCTGGCCGCGGCCGGCGCCGAGGTCGTCATGCCGGTGCGCAACCGGCAGAAAGGTGCGGCTGCCGTCGCCGGCATCCGTGCGCAGCATCCGCAGGCGCTGCTGACGCTGGCGGATCTCGACCTGTCGTCGCTGGCGTCGGTGGCCGCGCTCGGGGCGACCTTGCGCTCCGACGGCGCACCGATCCATCTGTTGATCAACAATGCCGGCGTGATGACCCCGCCCGATCGGCAGACGACCGCCGACGGCTTCGAATTGCAGTTCGGGACCAACCATCTGGGGCATTTCGCGTTGACCGGACAGTTGCTGCCGCTGCTGCGGGCCGGCCGCGCCCGGGTGACCTCGCAGACCAGCGTCGCCGCGCGCAGCGGCACGATCAACTGGACCGACCTGTCCTGGGCGCGGTCCTATGACGGGATGGCCGCCTACCGGCAGTCCAAGATCGCGTGCGGTCTGTTCGGTCTGGAGCTGGCCCGGCGCAGCGCCGCGGCCGGCTGGGGTATCAGCAGCAATATCTCGCATCCGGGTGTGGCACCGACGAGCCTGCTCGCCGCGCGGCCGGAAGTCGGACGCGCCGAGGACACCACGGGTGTGCGGATGATCCGGATGCTCTCGGCGCGGGGTCTGCTGGTGGGGACCGTGGACAGCGCCAAACTGCCGGCACTGCTGGCGGCGACGGCCCCCGAACCCGGCGTGTTCTTCGGGCCGCAGTGGCCGGGGAACACGGGCGGCCCGCCCGGGGAACAGAAACTGTGGAAGCCTTTGCGCGACAGCGAGAGCGCCGCCCGGCTGTGGGATGAATCGGTGACTCTGACCGGCACGTCGTGGTGAGCCACAGTCACAGCTGAGACTCGGGACGCGTTGCGGCGGTGATGAACTGCCGTTTGAGTAGCGCATAGCCCCAGGCAAGCACGAACCAGGGTGCGATCAGCCACGGTGCGTTGAGGAGAACGAACCGGACACCGAGATCCATGAAGCTGTCGGTGTTGACCGCCGGAAACCCGGCGATGATCTCGGTTCCGTAGTAGTACCAGGTCAGCACCGTGTGCGTGACCGCCGTCGTCATCACCAGCAGGGTGCCGCGGTGATCTGCGAACTTGGAGCGGAACAACAACACCAGTCCGGTGATGCCCACACACGCATTCATCACCGACAGCACCTCGATCATCAGGAAGTTGGGCTCGGCGTGTAGATACCGCAGATCGCCGCCGTCGATGTAGTTCCACCAGGGATACGCCCAGGCCGCTTCGCGTGCACCGGCTATTGCCCTGTGCAGGATGAGCCAGCCCAGCTCCCAGGTCAGATGCGTTGTATACGAACAGATCACAAACGGAAGCGCGACGCCCTGCAGGCGCTGGAACCGAGTCCAGTGCCGTAGCGAAGGCAGCGGCAACAAAGCCGCGAAGATGCCCAGGAAGTACGCCGCGGTGGCCTGGACAACCATCGCTTCGGCGACCAATTCGCGGTTGATGCCGGTATTGAAGGCCAGATAGCTGTACACCGGGAACGCCAGCACGAGTGATCCGAAGGCCACGATCCACACGGTGCGCAACCCACGGGAAGGCGGCAGCGCGGCCGCGATGGCCGACGCGCCATCCGCTGTCGGTGCGGTTACCGCCATGTCGATCGCGCCTCCACTCGGTAATTAGAATTCTGTTTATCAGAATCATGATTACTGTGGCACCGTAACAGCTTGGCAGCAGGTAGCCAACAGTCAATCCAGGAGCAGGTGGCGGTGACGGGACAGGCACGATCCGAGCAGTCGGTCACCGACGTGAACGACCTGCGGAAGACGATGTATCGGCAGCAGATCCTGGCTGCGGCCGAATACGAGTTCAGCAGGGCCGGTTTCGGGCACGCCCGCGTCAGTGACATCGCGCGGACCGCCGGCATCTCGTTGGCGACGGTCTACAAACACTTCGCGGGCAAGGACGACATCTGGGACGCGCTGAATGCCACCCGGATGCAGGAGTTCGTCACCGCCGTGCGCAGTCGCACCGAGGTGGTCGAGGCTGAGGCGCCATTGGAGGCGATCCTGGTGGGCGCCCGCGCCGAAGTCGAATTCTTTGCGGCCCATCCACATTTTCTGCAATTGCACATCAACGAGGGACTCAGTTGGGCGTCGGCGTCGGGTCAAGCCGGCCGGGGCGGCCAGCGCGCCGCCTGGCGCACCGGCATGGAGATGATCACCCGGGCCGCCGAGGCAGCCGTCGCGGCCGGGCAGATCACCCATCTCCCACCGCGGATCGCGGCCGCGCTGGTGATCTCGGCGCTGCAGATCTACCTCACCGATTGGGTCGTCGACGGTAAGACGGAACCCATCGGGACGGTCGCCGATTCGGTGGAACGGCACTTACGACGCTGTCTCGGTGCGCCAACCTGACCGCCACACTCCGCACGCCTGGGAAAAGAGCCTAGAGAAACAGAAAATCCCCCGACCAGCGGGGGATTTCACTGTGGGCCTGAGGGGAGAACTATCGAACCCTGGGGTCATCGACCGGATAGATCTCTTCTATAGCGACGGATCCTCACAGGTCAGTAATCAACCAAACGAGGGTCAGCCCCTGCGCCGCCGATGACAGATCCGGTCTGGATGCCTAGGGATACGCCGGACTAGCTGGCTGTAGGTCGAGTCAAGGGGTGTGGAGGCCGTAGTGGGTCGACGCCCCAAGGCCGGGCGTGTTTTCGTGCGGTCGGTGGTGCTGCTGGGT
>NZ_JBKFAX010000026.1:0-83393 GCF_053345865.1 Mycobacterium sp. C31M
CGCTGGCTACACACCTACAATCATCACCGCGGCCACACTGCACTCAAGGGTCAACCACCCGCCAGCCGCGTACCTAACCTCTCAGGTCAGTACAGCTAGTCGCGCAGCATCTCCGCGACCAGGAATGCGAGCTCCAGGCTCTGCTGGGTGTTCAGCCGCGGATCGCATGCCGTCTCGTACCGGCCGGCCAGGTCGGAATCCGAGATGTCCTGTGCCCCACCGAGACATTCGGTGACGTTCTCACCGGTGATCTCGACATGGATGCCACCCGGGTGGGTGCCCAACGCGCGGTGCACCTCGAAGAAGCCCTGCACCTCGTCGACGATGCGGTCGAAGTGCCGGGTCTTGTAACCGGTGGAGGACTCGTGGGTGTTGCCGTGCATCGGGTCGCATTGCCAGATCACCTGATGGCCGGAGGCCTGCACCTTCTCGATGATGGCGGGCAGCACGTCGCGCACCTTGTTGTTGCCCATCCGGCTGATCAGCGTCAGCCGGCCGGGCTCGTTGCGCGGGTCCAACCGCTCGACGTACTCGACGGCGAGTTCCGGCGAGGTGGTCGGGCCGATCTTGATACCGATCGGGTTCGCGATCACCTCGGCCAGCGCGACATGCGCGCCGTCGATCTGACGGGTGCGCTCGCCGATCCACACGTAGTGCGCGGACAGGTCGTAGAGCTTGGGCTCGGCGGGATGGCCGGAATGATCGACTGAATCTCCAATGTCCATCCGCAGCATGGCCCGCTCGTAGTCGAGCACCAGCGCCTCGTGGCTGGCGTAGATCTCGGCGGTGTCCAGGTTGCGATCGTTGACACCACAGGCGCCCATGAAGCGCAGACCGCGGTCGATCTCACCGGCCAGCGCCTCGTACCGGGCACCGGCCGGCGAGGTCCGGACGAACTCACGGTTCCAGTCGTGCACCGCCTGCAGTGAGGCCATCCCCGACGACGTCAGCGCGCGCACCAGGTTCATCGCGGCGCTGGCGTTCGCATACGCCCGGACCAGCCGGGACGGATCGTGCTGGCGGACGGCATCGTCGGGGGCGAACCCGTTGATCATGTCGCCGCGGTAGGACTTCAAGCCCAGTGCATCGGTGTCCGAGGAGCGCGGCTTGGCGTACTGCCCGGCGATGCGGGCCACCTTGACCACCGGCATGCTGGCGCCATAGGTCAGCACGACAGCCATCTGCAGCAGCGTGCGGATATTGGCCCGGATATGCGGTTCGGTGTTGTCGACGAAGGTCTCGGCGCAGTCGCCACCCTGCAGCAGGAACGCCTCCCCGCGGGCGACGGCGGCCAACTGGGTCTTGAGCTTCTCGACCTCGGAAGCCACCGTCACCGGCGGGACGCTCTCCAGCACCGTGCGCATCGCCTTGGCCTGCCCGGCATCCCAGCTCGGCTGCTGCAGAGCCGGCTTGGCCAGCGCGGTATCGAGGCGCTGGCGCAGGTCCTCGGGCAGCGGCGGCAGCGCGGGCAGCTGGTCGATGGGTACGTCGACGGTCCAGTTCACCGCTCCATGGTAACCGCGCCGGAATCTCAGACTGACCGGCCATACCTGCAGATCAGCGGCTCAGCCGCGGGCAGCCCACGCCCCGTCGTCGTTCATCAGCTGGTAGCGGCGCAGGTTGTGCCGGGCGTCGACGAGGGCGTCATGCGTGTCGCGGGGGCGCGGTGGCATCCGCGGCGACCCGCGTTCCTCCCAGTACTGGCGCAGTTCCCTGGTGAAGCGGGGAATCGCCGGTGGCAGGTCGGTCATCGGGCCCCACAGCTGGCACAGCACCACGTGGTCGTAGGCGGCCACCCAGGCCCACAGCTCGATCGGCTCGTCGCCGTCGATATCGAAGAAATCCTCCAGCTCGCTGCGGATCTGTCGACGCGAACGCCACAGTTTCGACGCTGGTGACGGCAGCTTGGGCAGCACGTTCTTGCGCACCCAGCTGCCGGCCCGGTCGGGATCGAATTCCGTTGAGATGGCGTAGTATTCGCGGCCGTCCTCGGCAGCCACCCCGATCGAGATCAGCTCGATGGTGCGACCGTTGTCGATGAACTCCGTGTCGTAGAAGTAGCGCATGTCAAGCGGCCCCCTGGCTCGGTGCTGGCGCGGCGTGGATCTCGCGGTCCAGTTCCTCGTTTACCTTCGCGTCGTCGGGGAAGTGCGGTTCACCGGCCACCACGTGCTGTACCCATAACTTCGCCTGCACCACCGGCCTGCGCAGTCGTCGTTCCCGTTCGAGCGCCGTGTGCATCTTGCGGGGCCTGCTCGTATAGCGCCAACGCGCCCACGGTGCGTGCGGCCGCGACAGCCGGATCGCGCCGATGAACAGCAGTGGCGTGATGAACATGCCGATCAGGCCGGTCCACACCTTGCCCTTGAGCAGCACCACCACCGCCAGCGCCAGCGTCAGCACCGCGACGCCGATCACCGCGGCCCGGGCCGCCAGGGTGTCATCGGTCTGCCAGATGCCGATGTCGAAGAAGGACAGCGGGTTGAAGCCCAGCACCAGCAGCCCGGCCACCGCGATCGCGACGAACACGGCGTCCACCGAGGTGCGGCCGTCCTCGGACCAGTACACATCCTGCAGGTGCAGGATCAGCGCGAACTCGTCGAGCACCAACGCCGCCCCGATGCCGAAAAAGACTGCCGCGACCGTGAACTCCGCCACTCCCCCGTTTACCGCCAGGGTCACCATGGTCACACCGGACACCATGACCATGACGACGCCGATGACCACGTGGTGCAGGTGGACCCCGCCACCCACCGACAGGTTGCGCGGCTGCCACCACTTGCGCGGCGCGTCGGTGCTCGGATGACTCCGGATGTAACGCACGATGAGACGTGTCAGGAAGAACGTCACGATGAACGCGATCAGGCAGCACAACAGCGGCAGCCGGTCGCGGGTGATGAAGTCCAGTTGGACGTTCAGATGCACGGCGCAGAATTTACCGGTCGCCGGCCACCGACGGACCTGTGCCGTCCAGCGCGTCGCGTTGCACCGATAGGCTGGGCGGCGAAATGAGGATTCGGCAGTCGCCCGGCGGGGTGCTCACGTGGCGGCTGTTCCAGCTGCTGACCCTGGCGGCGATGGTCTGGGTCGGCTGGCGGTTGCTCGGCGAATCCATCTATCGCATCGATATCGACGTCTACCGGATGGGTGGACGGGCGTGGCTGGACGGGACCCCGCTGTACGCCGACAGCACCGAGTTCCAGACCCAGGCCGGTATCGACCTGCCGTTCACCTACCCCCCGCTGTCCGCGGTCGCGTTCGCCCCGTTCGCCTGGCTCTCGCTGCCGGCGGCCGGCACGGCCATCACCGTCACGACACTGGTCCTGCTGGTCGTGTCGACGACGATCGTGCTGACCAGACTGCAGGTCGGTGACACCTGGCAGCGCCGCGCCTGGCTGGCCGCCGCGCTGACCGCGCCGGCAGTGGTGTTCTGTGAACCGCTGCGGGCCAACCTGGAGTTCGGCCAGGTCAACGTGGTGTTGATGACGCTGGTGATCGCCGACTGCGTGCCGCGCCGGACGCCGTGGCCGCGCGGTGTGCTGCTCGGCATCGCGATCGCGGTGAAGCTGACACCCGCGGTGTTCCTGCTCTACTTCCTGTTACGCCGCGATATCCGGGCGCTTCTGGTCAGCACGGCCTCGGCGGTGGTGGCGACGCTGCTCGGTTTCGTGCTGGCCTGGCGGGATTCCTGGGTGTACTGGTTCGAGACACTGCGCGACACCGAGCGCATCGGCACCGCGACGCTGAACACCAACCAGAACATCTCGGGCATGCTGGCCAGGCTGGGCGCCGGTGAGGATGCCCGGTTCGTGCTGTGGGTCGTGCTGTGTTTCGCGGTGCTGGGCCTGACGGTGTGGGCGGGGTTGCGTGCGCTGCGCAGCGCCGGGGACGCCGAACCCGTCGCGACACCGGTGCTGGCGCTGATCTGCGTCGCGATGTTCGGCCTGGTGGTCTCGCCGGTGTCCTGGTCGCACCACTGGGTGTGGGTGCTGCCGACGGTCGTGGTGACCGCGGTCATCGGGTACCGCTGCCGCAGTCTGGCCCTGCTCGCGCTGAGTGCCGCGGGTGTGGCGCTGACGGTGTGGACACCCATCACGCTGATGCCGGCGCACGACGAGACCTCGGTATCACTGTGGTTGCGACTGGTCGGCGGCTCCTACCTGTGGTGGGCGCTGGCCGTCATCGCGGTCATCGGGGTCGTCACACCGAAACTGGCCGTGCGGGTTCCCGTCGACGCGCGGGTCGCGACCGGCGGTTAGCCGGCTTTCGCGACCGGCGGTGTCTTGGCCTCGGCTTCGGCCGCGACCTTCACATCGGCGGCGTACAGGTCGACGTACTCCTGACCGCCGAGGCGCATCAGCTCATACATGACCTCGTCGATGACGGCGCGTTCGATGAACCGATTACCGGCCAGGCCCTCGAACCGGCTGAAATCCATCGGCTTGCCGAATCGGACCTCGACCCGGCCGAAGTGCCACATCTTCGATCCGGGCGGGTTCACGACATTGGTTCCGATCATCGCGACCGGAATGACCGGGATACCGCTCTCCAGCGCGACGCGGGCCAACCCGGTCTTGCCCTTGTACAGCCGGCCGTCGGGTGAGCGGGTGCCCTCGGGGTACATGCCCAGCAGCTTGCCCTGGTCGAGGATTCGCTGTGCCGTCGTCAGCGCAGCCTGCGCCGAGTCGGCATCGGTGCGGTCGATCGGTACCTGGCCGGTCGAGGAGTAGAAGAACTTGGTGAGCTTGCCCTTGAGGCCAGTACCGGTGAAGTACTCGGCCTTGGCCAGGAAGGTGATGCGTCGCTTCACCACCAGCGGCAGGTAGAAGCTGTCGGCTACCGCCAGATGGTTACTGGCCAGGATCACCGCGCCGGAATCCGGAACATACTCCAGCCCTTGCACTTTCGGCCGACCCAGCAGGGACAGCAAGGGGCCCATCAAGATGTACTTGTAGAACCAGAACCACATGGACCCCTCCTGGGATGCGCCCCGGCCGCAACTGGCGACCTGACCGGGTCAACTCTACCCAGCGGCAGTGAGTGCGACCACACGGCTTCAGTCTTCGAGGGTGACCGGGATCTGCTCGTAACGTCCGTTCGGCTTGTCCGGATCCGGCGGTGGTGGCGGGGCGGTCGGCGGGACCTGCGGTTCACCCACCATCGCGCGGACGACGGTCAGCAGCGCGACACTGTGCTCGGCGATCACCGACAGCAGCGGGTGCTGTTCACCGTTGATCAGTGCGGCCAAGGCACACACCGGGCACCACACCTGCTGGCACGGACCCGGCCCGGTGCCCTCGGCGGCCGCTCGGGCGGCCGCCAGCCGCACCGCCGGATCCAGCTTGTCCAGGATGGCCTGCGCCAACTGGCGTAGTTCGGGCGGAATCTCGGAGTGGGTGCTCATTTCGGCCACACCTCCGGATTCGGTCGGAAACGCACGGTCAGCACGCCGGCCCGCAGGTTTGCATCGATGACGATGCAGCGTCGCAGCACGGATGCCAGCCGCACCCGCCGCCGCATTCCACCGGAGCCGATGACAAGGTCGTCGTCGACCCGGCCCAATGTCAATGCGCCGGGATCGACCTGCGGCAACTCTAGTCGCATCCGGTACACCGCATCGAGACCGGATCCGGACTCGCGGTCCACCTCCGGGCGCAGCGGCCCCGGCGGCGGTGAGCCGTCGCGCCTTCGGGCGGCGTCGAGTAGTTGGCCGAGCGCCTTGGGCCCGATCGGCTCACCGGCCAGGTGCGGCACCAGCACCAGCGCCACATCGCCGATCGAGGCGTCCAGGTCGTCGAGCACCGTTTGTTGCTCGGCGATGCGCTCGGTGTACCAGTCGAACGCCGGATGTGCGGGCAGGTTGCGGTACTCGTACGAGTCGTCTTGCAGCAGAACCTGATTCACCAAGAGCTCGGCTACCCGCACGCCCATCAGCGCCAACGACCCCAGCGTGCGGGCGGCCTCGGCCGCCACCACCCGCTCGGCGGTGAGCACCAGATGGGCGCTGACCCGGGTGGCGTCGGCCAGCAGGGCGGACAGTCGCTCGGTACCGTCGGCGACCCGCTCGACCAGGGTGACCAGGGCAGCCGAGGCCAGGTCGGCGGGCGGTGCGGCGAGCCTGCGGTGCCGCGGCCAGCTGCGTTCCAGATAGAGATTGAAGGTGGCGGGCAGGGTCAGCATGCGCAGTGCGTCCGCGGTGGACGCGCAGTCGACCACCACCTCGTCCCACTCGCCGGAGTCGGCCAGATCTGCGACCTCGTGCAGCCCGAGCACCTCCTGAATCCCGGGCAGCGCGGAAAGCTCCTCGGGCGCAACACTTCCCAGTTCCGATTCCGGGAACTTGCCGACCAGCACGCGAGAGACCTCACGCCACCGGGTTTCCAGCAGCGCCAAGGTGTCCAGGGCCAGCGCGTCCAGGTAACCGCCGATATCGTCGGCGCCGGTGTCCAGATTGGTCAGCACCCGGGTCGGCTCCCGCCGCCCGGTCGGCAGCACTGTGGCGCCGAGCACGTCACCGGTGGAATGCGCCTGGTCGGTGGACACGATGAGCACCCGCAGACCACTGCGGGCAGCACGAACCGCCGTGGCAGTGGCCAACGTGGACTTGCCTACCCCTCCCTTGCCGACGAACAGGCTGATCCGGGCGGGCTCGGGCGGGAGCTCGGAACTCAGGTCACTGCACCTCGACTCGCTTCTTGAGATCCTTGAGCGCGGTGTCGGTGAGGCGGCGCTCGGCCTTGCGTTTCAGCAACCCGATCATCGGGATGATCAGGTCGACGGACAGTTCATAGGTGACATCGGTGCCAGTCCCGCTGGGCGACAACCGGTATTCCCCTTCCAGTGCGCGCAGCAGCGAGCTCGACACCAGGCTCCAGGTGACCGACTTGCGGTCCGCGGGCCACTGATAGGTCAACACCATGGTGTCCTTGAGCACCGCGGCATCGAGCACCAGCCGGGCCGTCTTCGGGTTGCCCGCGGCGTCGGCCTCGAGCACCTCGGTCTCCTTGTACTCGGCCACCCACTCCGGGTAGGAGCCGATATCGGCGATGACGTCCATCACCGTCGAGGGGTCGGCTTCGATATGGATCGTCTGCGCCGTCTTCTCCGCCACGCCACGAAATGTACCCGCACCCCCTGCGGCCCGGCGCGCTAGGAAGACAGCCGCGACACACCCACCGGGCGGGTGGCCTCCAACCGGGACTTGATCTCGAAGGACATCTTCTTGCCCGCCACCCGGCGGGCATGGTTGAGCTTGGCCAGGTCCAGTTGCGCGGGATCACCGATGGGCTCGGCGTGCAGGAAGTAATGCAGCAGGACGCCGTCCATCATGGGTTCCAACCAGACCTCCATGGTGCCGGTGAGCTTGCCGGCCACCGTCCAGCGCTGCCCCGCCGGCCCGCGGTCCTCGACCACCGTCAACGCCAGGTCCGGCCACCACCGCCGCCACGCGGCGGGATCGGCCACGGCCCGCCCGACATCGACGGGGTCGGCGCACACGAAGGTCTCATCGGCGATCTGGACGCTGTTCATCGTCGTTCAGCATCACATATGGGCTGCCGGGACTGTGACCCAGGCGACTAGGCTTACTCGCCAGTAACCCGTAACCCAGGAACCGAGGGGCCAAGATCGTGCGTGAGTTCTCTGTGCCGGCGTCGTTCGAGATCGCCGAGTATGACACCGTCGTCAGCTCGGTTTACTCCCATGAGCGCAAGGATCCCGATCATGTGATCTTCCAGCGCCAGGTCGACGGTGTCTGGACCGATGTCACCTGCGCCCAGGCCGCCGGCGAGATCCGTTCGGCGGCACTGGGTTTGCTCGCCCACGACATCGGCCCCGGTGACCGGGTCGCGATCCTGAGCGCCACCCGCTACGAGTGGCCGATCATCGATTTCGCCATCCTGTCGATCGGCGCGGTCACGGTGCCGATCTACGAGACCTCGGCACCCGAGCAGATAAAGCATGTGCTCAACGATTCGGGCGCGGTGCTGGTGTTCGCCGAGACCACGGCACACGCCGAACGTGTCGAGCAGCAGGCCGACCAACTGCCCGGTGTGCGCAAGGTGCTGGTGATCGACAGCGCCGAGGCACCGGCGCTGCAGGCGCTGGCCGAGGCGGGCAAAGATGCCGACCCCGCGCTGTTGGAGGCGCGGGTTGCCGCGATCAAGTCCGCCGACCCGGCGACGCTGATCTACACCTCGGGCACCACCGGGCTGCCCAAGGGCTGCCAGCTGACGCACGCCAACCTGCTCTACGAGATCCGCGGCGCCAAGGCCGCGTTCCCGACGCTGCTGCGCTCCGGCGAACGCCTGCTGGTGTTCCTGCCGCTGGCGCACGTGCTGGCCCGGGCGATCACGATCGGCGCGTTCGCCAACAAGGTGACCCTCGGCTTCACCAGCGATATCAAGAACTTGGTGCCGATGCTCGCGGTGTTCAAGCCCACCCTGGTGGTGTCGGTGCCGCGGGTGTTCGAGAAGGTCTACAACACCGCCGAGCAGAACGCCCGCAACGACGGCAAGGGCCGCATCTTCGAGATCGCCGCCAACACCGCCATCGAGTTCAGCCAGGCCCAGGACGGCAACGGCGCGGGCCTGCTGCTCAAGCTCAAACACACGGTGTTCGACAAGCTGGTCTACGGCAAGCTGCGCGCCGCGCTCGGCGGGGACTGCCGCGCCGCGATCTCCGGTGGCGCGCCGCTGGGGGCGCGGCTCGGGCACTTCTACCGCGGTGTCGGGCTGACCATCTACGAGGGCTACGGCCTGACCGAGTCCAGCGCCGCCGTGACCGCCAACCAGGTCGGCGACATGAGGGTCGGCTCTGTCGGAAAACTGTTGCCCGGCAACAGCATGCGCCTGGCCGACGATGACGAGCTGCTGCTGTCCGGTGGGGTGGTGTTCAGCGGCTACTGGCGCAACGAGCAGGCCACCGCGGACGCCTTCACCGACGGCTGGTTCCACACCGGGGACCTGGGCGCCATCGACGCCGACGGCTTCCTGACGATCATCGGCCGCAAAAAGGAGATCATCGTCACCGCCGGCGGCAAGAACGTCGCGCCGGCACCGCTGGAGGACAAGCTGCGGGCGCATCCGCTGATCAGCCAGGCCATGTGTGTCGGCGATCAGCAGCCGTTCATCGCCGCGCTCATCACCATCGACCCCGAGGCGTTCGTCGGTTGGAAGGAACGCAACGGCAAAGATGGCTCAGCTTCGGTGTCCGATCTGGCCGATGATCCAGACCTGGTCGCCGAGATCCAGGCCGCCGTCGACGAGGCCGACAAGTCGGTGTCCAAGGCCGAGGCCATCCGCACCTTCAAGATCCTGCCGGTCGATTTCACCGAGGACACCGGTGAGCTGACGCCGACGCTGAAGGTGAAGCGCAAGGTCGTCGCCGAGAAGTTCGCCGAGCAGATCGCGGCGATCTACACCTGACTAGTCACCGCTGAGGATTCGGTCGAGGCGGGCCCCCTGGGTCCGCCACTGCCATCGGCTCACCACCCAGTCGCGGCCGGCGGCCCCCATCCGGGCGGCGGTCTCCGGGTCGGCCAGCAGGTCGCCGACGGCGGTGGCGATGGCGTCGATATCGGTACCGTCGACAACCCAACCGGTCTCGCCGTCGCGGACGGTCTCGGGCGCCCCGCCGGAACGGCCGGCGACCACCGGCACCCCGCTGGCCGAGGCCTCCAGGTAGACGATGCCCAATCCCTCGACGTCCAGTCCGGCCCCGCGGGTGCGGCACGGCATCGCGAACACATCGGCCATCGCGTGATGCGCGGCCAGTTCGGCGGCCGGCACCCCGCCGGTGAACAGCACATCCTCGGCGACCCCGGTGCGCGCGGCCAGCTTCTCCAGCTCGTCGCGGTACGGACCGCCGCCGACGATCACCAGGGCCGCGCCGGGCACCCGCCGCCTGATCCGGGCGAACGCCCGGATCAGCATGTCCTGCCCCTTGCGCGGCACCAGCCGCGACAAGCACAGCACCACGGGCCGGTCCCCCAACTCATAGCGGGCCCGCAATGCCGCGCGGGACACCGAGTCCGGCGCGAACCGGTCCACGTCGACGCCCGGGGACAACCGTTCCAGCCGGGCATCCGGGCCGAACGCCGAGGCGAACCGGCCGCGGGTGTATCCGCTGACGAAGGTGACGACATCGGCGTCATCGCCGATCCGGCGCAACGCCGAGCGGGCCAGCGGCAGCATCGACCAGCCGACCTCGTGGCCGTGCGTGCTGGCGACGATGCGGGCGGCCCCGGCACGACGGGCCAGCGGGCCCAGCAGGGCCAGGGGGGCCGCGGCGCCGAACCACACCGTCTCGATACCGTGCTCGTCGATCAGCTCGCGCATGCGTCCGGCCACTGTGGGCTCGGGCAGCATCAGCGTGGTCGGGTGCCGTACGACGCGATAGCCGGCCTGCTGGTCATACTCTGTGTCGCCCTTCCACTTCGGCGCGTACACCGTCAGGTCATGTCTGCCGACCTTGCGCACTTCACCGACGAAGGCCTCCAGGTAGGACTGGATACCGCCGCGTCGCGGCGGAAAGTCGTTGGTCAGCAACAGGACCCGGGTCATCAGGCAAACGCTAGCCGGTCAGCCACTGCCGCCATGCCACCACCACCGCATCGAGGTCGGTGTCCAGGGTCTCGCGCACGGCGGTGCCGATGTCGGGATGGCCGGGTCCGCAGGCCCGCAGGTAGAGCGCCTTCAAGGTGTCCGCGCCGTATCGGTCGGCGATGAAGCGACTGAACCACCACGCCCGGTCGTAGGCCAGTGACCGAACCGGACCCGCGGTCTGCAGGTCGGCGTCGGTGGGTAACTGCGCCAAGTCGGCGGGCTGCGTTGGCGGCGGGACGGCCGGGCGCCCGACGTAGTCGGCGACCCCCTCTGTGAGCCACAGCGGTGCGTCGGCGACGGTCTGCCCGCGCGCCGCGTAGTGGAACAGTTCGTGGCGCACCACGATGCGTAGCGCGGTCTCGCTCATCGCGGCGGCCCCCGGTGCGAACACCATGCCGTCGGCGGTTGTGGCGGCCGCGATATCGGGGCCGCCGTGGGCCAGCACCCGGAACTGCTGGGCGGTATCGGTGACGACGACGACGACGTCGCGGGGCCAGTCGGGTCCCCAGAATGCGGTGACCGCATCCACCGCTCCGGGCAGTTCGGCGGCGATCCGGTCGACCAGCGGCCGACTGCGCGGGCCGCCGAGCCCGCGCAGCGCGGCAGTACGCCCGTCGGGCAGTTCGACCGTGTGGGTGTGGGCGGTGCCGGCCTCGATGGTCGACGGTTGCGGTGGCGCGACGGTCGGGTCGGTCTGACAGCCGACCAGCAAAACGGCGACGCTCAGCGCGCCGATGACGCCGCGGCGGGCCGCGCTAGTAGCGACGGACGTTGTAGATCGGCGCGTTGTTGACCGGCGCCACGACGACGGGCTGGCCGAAGGTCGAGGCGTGCACCATCATGCCGTCGCCGATGTAGATGCCGACATGCGAGGCGTCCGAGTAGTAGGACACGACGTCGCCGGGCTGCATCGCATCGGTCGAGACCGGCTGGCCGCCGGCGGCCAGCGCGTAGCTGGAGTGCGGCAGCGAGATACCGGCCTGCCCGAACGCCCATTTCACCAGGCCCGAGCAGTCGAAGGCGCCGGGGCCTTCGGCACCCCACGAGTAGGGCGATCCGATACGGGTCAGCGCGGCCTGCATGGCGACGGTGCCGCCGCTGGAGCCCGGCGCCGGAATGGCCGCCGGCGGTGCGACATCACCGGGCGGGATACCGGCCGGCGGCGCGGCCAGCACGGCCGGGTCGTCTGCCGGCAACGGT
This sequence comes from Mycobacterium sp. C31M, assembly GCF_053345865.1. Classification (NCBI taxonomy): domain Bacteria; kingdom Bacillati; phylum Actinomycetota; class Actinomycetes; order Mycobacteriales; family Mycobacteriaceae; genus Mycobacterium; species Mycobacterium sp. C31M. Next base: position 11,805 of record NZ_JBKFAX010000026.1, read on the forward strand.
GCGGGCGGCGGCAGCTGCACACCGGCGGGGACCGGCGGGATGGCGGCCAGCGTCTCGCGCTGGGCCGGGGTCAGCAGCTCGTACTGCGACTTGACGATGGCGATCTCGACCTGCAGTTTGCTTTGCTTGGATTGCAGGTCGGCGCGGACGGCTGCGGCCTGCTCGGCCGCGGTCTTGGCATCGGCGGCGGACTTCGCCGACGCCGACTCGGCCTGGGCGGCCTGCACGCTGGTGGTGCGGAAGTTCTGCATCTGCGCCGACATCTCGGTGGCCATCACGCGCTGGACGGCCAACTGGTCGATCAGCACCTGCGGCGAGCTGGCCGTCAGCATGGCATCGAGGCCGTCGGTACGGCCGCCCATGTACTGCGCCGAGGCGATCTTGTCGACGGAGGTCTGGAAGGTTGCCAGTGCCGTCTTGGCCGCGGCGGCCGATGCGAGGTCGGCGGCATGCTTGGCCTCAGCAGCCTGCTGTGCGGCCAGCTTCTCATCAAGATCGAGCTGTGCGGCGTGCATGTTCTCGGTGGCGATCTCAGCCTGGTGCGACAGTTCGTCGAGCTTTGCCAGGGCGTCATCGGCCGGGTCGGCCTGCACACCGGCGGCGAGACTGCCGCCGAGGATGGTGAGACTCGCTAACGCACCGACTAGGGCTCGCTGGACGCCGCTCTTACGCCGGTGTGTGCGATCAGGCCTCAAGGTATTGCGTCCTTACAACTGCGCTTCAGCCGCGACGAACTACTGTTAGGTCTCGAACAGGTTACGAAACGGCATCGGGCTTGTCCAACGGGAGACGTGAATTTAACAGGCGACCGGGATGAAATTTTTGCTTCCCGTGGTCGACCGCGTGTCGTCACGCCACACCCGTTTTACCATCCGGACCGTGCCCTCGATGGATCGGAACGAGCCGCAACCGGGGCGCCAACCCGACATCGGCGAGCACCTCCAGCGCCTTTCGTTCGTCATCCAGCAAAGTTTCCGGCACCCCGAGCAGCACACTGACCACGCAGTCCTGGCAGCCTGGTCCACGCACGGCGCAGTCGTCACAATCGATCACCACCGAGCCGGTATCCGGTTCGGGCAGGCCACCTTCCGGGCCGGTGTGAAATGGCTGTGTCATCGGTTCGTCCTTCCGTACTGAGGCGATTCCCCCGCACCGTAACGACGGCCACCGACACGCCCGCCGAGCCGAGACACGCGGCGCCGTGCGGGCTCATGGCTTGCCTGCCGATCGCTCCGGTCCTCGCTCGTACCTCGCTGCGATCCTCACGATCGGTCGTCTGCGCCTGTCACACCCGCCACCTACCCTCACCGGTGTGCCGCAGCTGAGCTTCGCCGATCTGGATCCGTCCGCGGACGTGACGCTGGCCGACACCACCTTCGTGGTGGTCGACCTGGAGACCACCGGCGGCAGCCGTGATCGTGATGCCATCACCGAGATCGGCGCTGTGAAGGTGCGCGGCGGCACCGTGCTCGGTGAGCTCGCCACCCTGGTCGATCCCGGCCGCGCCATCCCGCCGCAGATCGTGGCACTCACCGGCATCACCACGGCGATGGTGCATGACGCCCCGAAGATCGATTCCGTCCTGCCGGCCTTCCTGGAGTTCTCCCGCGGCGCGGTGCTGGTGGCACACAACGCCGGATTCGATATCGGTTTCCTGCGGGCGGCCACCGAGCGGCTCGGCCTGTCCTGGCCGCGACCACAGGTGCTGTGCACCGTGAAACTGGCCCGCCGGGTGCTCACCCGCGACGAGGCCCCCAGCGTCAAGCTGTCCGCACTGGCCCAGCTTTTCGGCGCCACCACCACCCCGACCCACCGCGCGCTCGACGACGCCCGCGCGACCGTCGACGTGTTGCACGGCCTGATCGCACGGGTCGGCAATCAAGGTGTGCGCAGTTATGCCGAACTGCGCAGCTACCTACCCGACAAAGCGGCGCCGCAACGCCGCAAGCGGCACCTGGCCGATGCGGTGCCGACGACGCCCGGGGTGTACCTGTTCCGCGGCCCGGCCGACGAGGTGCTCTACATCGGCACCGCGGTCAATCTGCGTCGCCGCGTCGGCCAGTACTTCACCGGCGCCGACCCGCGCACCCGGATGAAGGAGATGGTCGCCCTGGCCACCCGGGTCGACCACGTCGAATGCGCCCACGAACTGGAGGCCGGCGTCCGCGAACTGCGACTGCTGGCCGCACATGCCCCGCCGTACAACCGACGGTCCAAGTTCCCCCGCAAATGGTGGTGGATCACCCTGACCGACGAGGCGTTCCCGCGCTTCTCGGTGGTGCGGGCGCCGCGTGGCCCGCGGGCGGTGGGGCCGTTCTCGGCCCGTGTGGACGCTGTCGACACCGCCGAGGTCCTGGCCCGCGGCACACTGGTGCGGACCTGTACCGCCCGACTGGGCCGCTCTGCCCGGCATGCCTGCGCCGAACGCGAGCTGTCGGACTGCCCGGCACCCCGCGATACCGACATGGCGCAGTACGCCGCGGCGCCGCGGCGGGCGGCCGATCTGCTCGACGGCGCCGACCATTCCGCGTTCGCCGTGGTGCTCGGCCAGATCGAGGCGCTGGCAGGGCTGCACCGCTACGAGAGCGCCGCCCGGTTACGCGATCACGCCGCCGCCGCGGTGGAGTCGGTGGCACGCGGACAACGGCTGCGGGCGCTGGCCGAGGTGCCCGAACTCGTCGCCGCGCGTTCCGACGGCCAGGGCGGCTGGCATCTGGCCGTCATCCGGCACGGTCAGCTGGCCTCGGCCGGCTGCGCCCGCCGCGGTGTACCGCCGATGCCCGTCGTCGAGGCGATAACCGTTGCGGCACAAACGGTCCTGCCAAAACCCGCACCTCTGGGCGGGGCACTGGTCGAGGAGACCGCGCTGATCGCCCGCTGGCTGACCACGCCAGGAGTGCGCATCGTCTCCGCCGAGGTCGGTTACGCCAGCCCCATCGGGTCGGCCGCGCACTGGTCGACGTGGGCCGCCGCAGCACGATCGGCGCGGGTCGCCGCCGGACGACTGGACACCGACCTGCTCGACGACCGGTACGGACTGAACCCGCCCCGGACGGGCAGCGCTAGCTTGCGACCTTCTGGGTGAACCGCACCCAGTTGGCCAACAGGCGTTCGGCCGCACCGGAATCGATGGATTCGGCGGCCCGCGCCAGCGCCGACTCCCAGGACGGCGTCCACTGCGCATCACTGGTCAGCCCGGCGTGCGCGACCATCGCGCCCGCGGCGTTGAGCACCACGGCGTCACGCACCGGGCCCGCGGCACCGCCGAGCACCGCGCGCACCGAGGCCGCGTTGGACTCCGCGTCGCCACCGACGAGTTCACTGAGATCGGCCCGACGGAAACCGAACGCCGCCGGATCCAGCGTCAGCCGGTCCACGGTGCCCGCCTGCACCCGCCAGATGGTGCTCGTCGTGGTGGTGGTCAGTTCATCGAGCCCGTCGTCACCGTGCACCACCAGCGCGCTGGCCCCGCGTGCGGCGAACACCCCGGCCATCACCTCGGCCAGATCGCCCCACGCGCAGCCGAACAGACCGGCCCGCGGCTGCGCCGGGTTGGTCAGCGGCCCGAGCAGGTTGAAGACCGTCGGGACCCCGATCTCGCGGCGTACCACCGAGGCGTGCCTATAGGAAGGATGGAACTGCGGCGCGAATGCGAAGGCGATGCCGACCTCGGCGACACAGCGGGCCACCTCATCGGGTCCCAGATCGATGCGCACGCCGAGCGCCTCCAGGGTGTCGGCACCGCCGGACAATGAGGACGCCGCCCGGTTGCCGTGTTTGACCACCGGCACACCGGCGGCCGCGGTGACGATCGAGGCCATCGTCGACAGGTTCACCGTGTTGGCGCCGTCGCCGCCGGTGCCCACGATGTCGACAGCGTCTCCGCCGATCGCACCGGCCGGGATACGCCGCGCGTGCTTGAGCATGGTGTCGGCCAGTTCGTTGACCTCGGCCGAGGTCGGCCGCTTCATCCGCATCGCCACCGCGAATCCGGAGATCTGGGCGGGCGTGGCCGAGCCGGTCATGATCTGGTCCATCGCCCACCCCGACTGGCCACGAAGGAGGTCCTGGTGGGTGGTGAGCCGGCCCAGGATCTGCGGCCAGGTCAGGGACGGCGATGCGCTATCTGCGGAAGACACGCCGTGATGTTATCGGCCCGTACAGGAGCCGTTCAGCAGCCGCCACCAGTGGTGCACCGCGACAGGTTTCGACGCAATTACGAACCCGGGTGGTGTTCATCAACTACAAAGCGTCATACTTGCACCTGTGACGAGCGCTGTTGGGACCTCTGGGACCGCGATCACCACTCGCGTACATTCGCTGAACAGGCCAAATATGGTCAGTGTCGGCACCATCGTGTGGCTTTCCAGTGAGCTGATGTTCTTCGCTGGTCTGTTCGCGATGTACTTCACTGCGCGAGCTCAGGCACAGGGTGCATGGCCCCCCGAGCCGACCGAGCTGAATCTGTGGTTGGCCGTGCCGGTCACCGCGGTTCTGGTCGCGTCCTCGTTCACCTGTCAGATGGGCGTGTTCGCCGCCGAGCGCGGTGACGTGTTCGGCCTGCGCCGCTGGTATGTGATCACCCTGCTGATGGGCACCTTCTTCGTACTCGGCCAGGGCTACGAGTACATCCACCTGGTGGAGAACGGCACCACCATCCCGGGCAGCGCCTACGGTTCGGTGTTCTATCTGGCCACCGGCTTCCACGGCCTGCACGTCATCGGCGGCCTCGTCGCCTTCGTCTTCCTGCTGATCCGCACCCGGATGAGCAAGTTCACGCCCGCACAGGCCACCGCCGCGATCGTCGTGTCGTACTACTGGCACTTCGTCGACATCGTGTGGATCGCCCTGTTCGCAGTCATCTACTTCGTCCGATGATCGGTTCACCGATGCGTCCGCTGAGAAGGGGTTCGATGTCGTCCACCAAGTCACGCCGCCGGTTCCGCCGCCGGGTATCCGCGGCGCTGCTGCTGCTGCTCGGGCTGTCCGCCGCCGGCGTGGTCGCCGCGACGCTGACGCCGACGCCCCAGGTGGCGGTGGCCGACGAGTCGCAGTCGGCGCTGCTGCGCACCGGCGAGCAGCTCTTCGACACCTCGTGCATCAGCTGCCACGGCGCCAACCTGCAGGGTGTGGCCGACCGTGGCCCCAGCCTGATCGGCACCGGCGAGGCCGCGGTGTACTTCCAGGTCTCCACCGGCCGCATGCCGGCCATGCGCGGTGAGGCCCAGGCCCCGCGTAAGGACCCGATCTTCGACGAGCACCAGATCGACGCGCTCGGCGCCTACGTGCAGGCCAACGGCGGCGGCCCGGTCGTCCCCCGGGATGCCAACGGGCACATCGCCAATGAGGCCATGCTGGCCGGTGACGTCGCCCGCGGTGGCGACCTCTTCCGGCTGAACTGCGCCTCCTGCCACAACTTCACCGGTAAGGGCGGCGCGCTGTCCTCCGGTAAGTACGCACCCGATCTCGGTGAGGCCGCCAAGGTACCCGCGCAGGTCTACACGGCCATGCTCACCGGCCCGCAGAACATGCCGAAGTTCTCCGACCGCCAGCTGTCCCCGCAGGAGAAGAACGACATCGTCAGCTATGTCGTGCAGGCGGCCAACACCCCGGACCCGGGCGGTTACGGCCTGGGCGGCTTCGGCCCCACCACCGAAGGTATGGCCATCTGGATCATCGGGATCGTGGCCGCCGTCGGCATCACGATGTGGATCGGAGCGCGCGCATGACGTCCAAGACCCCGGACACTCCGACCGACGCCGAACTGGCGGAGATGTCCCGTGAGGAACTGCTCGCCCTGGGCGGCAAGCTCGACGGTGTCGAGATCGTCTACAAGGAACCGCGCTGGCCGGTCGAGGGCACCAAGGCCGAGAAGCGGGCGTCGCGCACCGTCGCGTACTGGCTGCTGCTGGGCGGTATCTCGGGCCTGGCACTGCTGCTGGTCTTCCTGTTCTGGCCGTGGGAGTACGTCCCCTACGGCGGCGAGGGTGAGCGGCTCTACACGCTGGCCACTCCGCTCTACGGCCTGACCTTCGGTCTGTCGATCCTGGCGATCGGTATCGGCGCGGTGCTCTTCCAGAAGAAGTTCATCCCCGAAGAGATCACCATCCAGGACCGCCACGACGGCGCCTCCTCAGAGCTCCACCGCAAGACCATCGTCGCGAACCTGAGCGACGCCCTCGAAGGTTCGACCATCAAGCGGCGCAAGCTGATCGGCCTGTCGATGGGTATCGGCATGGGCGCGTTCGGCCTGGGCACCCTGGTGGCCTTCATGGGCGGCCTGATCAAGAACCCGTGGAAGCCCGTCGTCGCGACGGCCGAGGGCAAGAAGGCCGTGCTGTGGACCTCCGGGTGGACCCCGCGGTTCCACGGCGAGACCATCTTCGTGGCCCGCGCGACCGGCCTGCCCGGCGAGTCGGCCTTCGTCAAGATGCGGCCCGAGGACATTGACGCCGGCGGTATGGAGACCGTGTTCCCGTGGCGTGAGTCCGACGGCGACGGCACCACCGTCGAGTCCAGCCACCACCTGTTCGAGATCGCCATGGGCGTACGCAACCCGGTCATGCTGATCCGCATCAAGACCCAGGACATGCCCAAGGTCGTCAAGCGCCAGGGGCAGGAGAGCTTCAACTTCGGTGAGCTGTTCGCCTACACCAAGGTGTGCTCGCACCTGGGATGCCCCTCGTCGCTGTACGAGCAGCAGACCTACCGCATCCTGTGCCCCTGCCACCAGTCGCAGTTCGACGCGCTGCACTTCGCGCGCCCGATCTTCGGCCCGGCCGCCCGCGCACTGGCACAGCTGCCCATCACCATCGACAAGGATGGCTACCTGGTCGCCAACGGCGACTTCATCGAACCCGTCGGACCGGCATTCTGGGAGCGCAAATCATGAGTCCCAAGCTTGCAGACATCGCAGCCAAACAGGGCGACGCGATCGATTCCCGGTACCACCCCTCGGAGGCGGTCCGGCGCGGAGTCCTGAACAAGGTCTTCCCCACCCACTGGTCCTTCCTGCTGGGTGAGATCGCGCTGTACAGCTTCATCATCCTGTTGATCACCGGTGTCTGGCTGACGCTGTTCTTCGATCCGTCGATGGCCCACGTCACGTATGAGGGTGTGTACCAACCACTTCGGGGCATCCAGATGTCGCGGGCCTACGAATCGGCCCTGGAGATCAGCTTCGAGGTACGCGGCGGCCTGTTCGTCCGCCAGGTCCACCACTGGGCGGCCCTGTTGTTCGCCGCGTCGATCATGGTGCACCTGGCGCGCATCTTCTTCACCGGTGCGTTCCGCCGCCCACGTGAGGCCAACTGGGTCATCGGCTCGCTGCTGCTGATCCTGGCGATGTTCGAGGGTTACTTCGGCTACTCGCTGCCCGACGATCTGCTGTCCGGCACCGGCCTGCGCGCCGCGTTCTCCTCGATCACCCTGGGCATGCCGGTCATCGGAACCTGGCTGCACTGGGCGCTGTTCGGCGGCGACTTCCCCGGCGAGATCATCATCCCGCGCCTGTACGCCCTGCACATCCTGCTGATCCCGGGCATCATGCTCGCGCTCATCGGCGTGCACATGGCACTGGTGTGGTTCCAGAAGCACACCCAGTTCCCCGGCCCCGGCCGCACCGAGAAGAACGTCGTCGGCGTGCGCGTCATGCCGGTCTTCGCGGTCAAGTCCGGTGCGTTCTTCGCGATGATCACCGGCCTGCTGGGCCTGATGGGCGGTCTGCTGCAGATCAACCCGATCTGGGTGCTCGGCCCGTACAAGCCCTCGCAGATCTCGGCCGGTAGCCAGCCCGACTTCTACATGATGTGGACCGACGGTCTGGCCCGTACCTGGCCGGCCTGGGAGTTCTACATTGGCAACTACACCATTCCCCAGTCGGTGTGGGTGGCGGTCGGTATGGGCCTGGTCTTCATGCTGCTGATGGCCTACCCGTTCATCGAGCGCAAGCTCACCGGCGACGATGCCCACCACAACCTGTTGCAGCGTCCGCGTGACGCTCCGACCCGGACCGCGGTGGGCGCGGCGGCGATCTCGTTCTACCTGCTGCTGACCTTCATGTGCATGAACGACATCATCGCGCTGAAGTTCCACATCTCGCTGAACGCTACGACGTGGATCGGTCGCATCGGCATGGTGGTGCTGCCGATGATCGTGTACTACATCACCTACCGATGGGCGATCAGCCTGCAGCGCAGCGACCGCGCGGTGCTCGAGCACGGTATCGAGACGGGCATCATCACCCGACTGCCGCACGGTGCCTACATCGAGCTGCATCAGCCGCTCGGCCCGGTCGACGATCACGGACACCCGATTCCGCTGGAGTACCAGGGCGCGGCTCTGCCCAAGCGGATGAACAAGTTGGGATCCGGCGGTTCGCCCGGCACCGGCAGCTTCCTGACCCCCGATCCGATCGAGGAGCACGAAGCACTCACCGAGGCCGCCCACAGTGCGCATCACAAGGCGCTCGCGGTCCTCGCCGAGAGCCAGGGCACCAACGGCAACGGCTCGAACGGGTCCAACGGACACCACTAGAGGTTCACGAGAAGGCCCCCGCAACCACACCAGGCTGCGGGGGCTTTTCGTTCCGCGAGCGACCGTGTCTGTACGCCGACACGCCGCCACCGGCGACATTTTGCGGTCGTTCGCGCGAGGATGAGGCATGACCGTCGATCCGCCGTGGGAGCCGCCGCTGGCCGGCACCGAGGAACAGCATCTGCTCGGCGCGCTGGACCGGCTGCGCTACACGTTCCGCTGGAAGGCCGACGGTCTGGACGCCACCGCCCTGGACACCCGTATCGGCGCGTCCACACTCACCCTCGGCGGTCTGCTCAAGCATCTCGCCCGTGCCGAGGCGCAGCGGTTCGGCCCCGGCCTCGACCATTCGCCCATGGGTGAGCCGTGGGACAGCGTTTATCAGGACGAAGCCGACTGGGACGCCGACCCGGACTGGGACTTCACCTCCGCCGCCGACGACTCCCCCGCGCAGCTCTACACGCTATGGGATGACACGGTGGCGCGGTCCCGCGCCCGGCTGGCCGCAGCCCTGGCTGACGGGGGCCTGGATCAGTTGGTGGGCATCGCCTGGCCGGACGGCAGCCGGGCGAGTCTGCGCCGCAGCGTGTGCGATCTGATCGAGGAGTACGGCCGCCACACCGGGCATGCCGACCTGTTACGGGAGGCGATCGACGGGCGCGTCGGCGAGGACCCGCCGTTCGAATGGCGCCCCTCGGTTCAGCCGGCGTCCAATCCGAGGACACCGCGCAGTTCACGCAGGTAGAACCAGGGCACCGCCGCCATACCGACGGTCACGATGCCCGCGATGATGTACAGCGCGATCGCACCGGTGCTGTTGCCGCCGGCCATCAGGTAGGTCGCGACCGCGACCGCGAGCGTGCCGGCCCCGACCGCGGCCAGGACCGCAGCGCCGCAGCGCAGATAGACCTGCTCGACGACGGCCGGCAGCGCACCACCGCGCACCGGGTTCTCGGCGACGGCCGACGCGCTATCGGCGGCCCGGCGACGAGCCTCCCGGGTCGGCAGCACCGCACTGTCGCCGGACACCGTGAGGCCTGTGCCGCTGCGCAGCGGACGATCGGTGCTCTGCTGCCGGGCCCGGATCAACAGCGGGATCGCCACCGCGATCACCATCGCCGACACCCCGATGACGGTGTAGAGCGCCCACGGCGTGTCCGACCCGGAGGCCTCGGCGATTTCGGCGCGGACGGTGCCGCGCCCACTGCCCAGGTCGACCAGGCGCACCGTGGCGGCGACCGCCACACCGAGGGCCGCCAACCAGACTGCGGCACACACCCCCAGCAGGATGCGGTCCAGGTTCGGGGGCCCGGACAGCGTGTTCCTCGACTTGGGATGAGAGGTGGTGTCCAACATCAGCAGCTCGTCTGTGCGGCGTTACCGGTGTTGGAGGACAACACCGTTCCGTCGCTGGTCGTGATGGAGCAGTTCAGCCGGCTGACCAGGAACAGGCTGGAGGCCTGCACCGATCCCACCTCTGACTGCGATATCGGGGTGACCGTCAGGGACCACGGGATGTAGACGTTGCGCTGGGTGCGGCTGCGGCCCGACGCATCGACGTAGGTGACGGTGATGATGTCGCCAGGCGCCTTGGTACCGGTCACCGAGTAGGTGACCTGGCGCGGCCCGGCCGGCCGCGTCGTGGTGGGCGGCGGCGGGGGCGGCGCCTCGGTGGTCGCCGGGGGTGGCGCCGGTTCCTCGGCCGGCGGCGGAGGTGGCGGGGGCGGCGGCTCCTGGGTGACCGTGACGGTCTCCGGCGGCGGGGGCGGCGGCTGCTCGGTGGGCGGCGGAGGCGGCGGCTCGGTCGGCGGCGGTGGAGGCTGTGTCGTGGTGATCTCGTCCTGCACCGGCGGCGCCGACGTGGTCGACGTCTGCGGGTTGGCCAGACTGTCGCTGTCGGGATCGCTACGGGTCACCAGCAGCGCGACGGAGGCGACCAGCGAGATGGCGGCCACGATCGCGACGACGCCGACGACCCAGGGCCACCGGGGTGGCTTCTCGTCATCAGGGTGGACGCCGGGACTGTAGTTGTCGTAGTCATACAGCGCCGGGTCCGGCGGCACATAGGGCGCGCTGGTGAACTGTTCGGATTCCGGGGCGGAATATGCCCGGGAATGGATGTCGGTCTCGTCGGCGCGGCGAACCGGATCCTTATCCGCACCACCCGAAGAGTCCGGTCCTGACGGCCCGCTCATCTGCAACTAAACCTCGGCCTATCCTTCTCGACTGCTGCCTCGGCAAGATTACCCAACCGGGCGGCGGTGCGGACCGGGCCGACACGGCGCGCCAGCGAACTGACGCACGGTTGTGACCTGGCCGAAGGACCGGCCCAGGATGGGCTCAGTGCTTCTCGGGTCCGGTGTAGTACTCGAAGACCAGGCCGGCGGCGGATGCCAGCACGAAGCAGATACCGGCGACGATCAGCCACGGTAGCCACATCGCGGCACCGACGGCGGCGATCGAGAAGGACAGCGCGATCAGGATCGGCCACCAGCTGTGCGGGCTGTAGAAGCCCAGTTCGCCGGCGCCATCGCTGATCTCGGCGTCTTCATAGTCCTCGGGTCGGGTATCCAGGCGCCGGGCCACAAAACGGAAGAACGTTCCGGTGATCAGGGTCAGACCGGTGGTCAGCACCAGCGCGGTGGTACCCGCCCACTCGATGCCGCCATTGGCGAACATCGCCGTCAGCACGCCGTACACGATGGCCGACAGCAGGAAGAACGCCGTCAGGAACTCGAACAACCTGGCTTCGATATGCATGCCTGATCCCTACTTGCTCGCCTGCGGGGGGACACCGACCTGCTCACCGCGGCGGGTGTCGAACGGGGCTGTGGTGGTGGACAACGGATCCTGGCCGATGGCTTCCAGCGCCTCGGCGTTGGTCGCGGTCGGGCGGTCCTCGCGGTACTCCAGGTAGGCCTTGAAGTCATTGGGCTCGACGACGCGGACCTCGAAGTTCATCATCGCGTGGTAGGTGCCGCACATCTCGGTGCAGCGCCCGACGAACGCGCCGGTCTGCTCGATCTCGGTGACCTGGAAGATGTTGTCGGAGTTGTTCTCCTTGGGGTTGGGCAGCACGTCCCGCTTGAACAGGAACTCGGGAACCCAGAACCCGTGGATCACGTCGGCCGACGCGATCTGGAACTCGATGCGCTTGCCCTTCGGCAGCACCAGGATCGGGATCTCGGTGCTGGTGCCGATGGTCTCGATCTTGTTGAAGTTCAGGTAGGTGCGGTCCTCACCGTTCTTACCGGCGATGGGTCCGACCTGCTCGATGCCATGCTCGTCGACACCCTCGGGCACCGAGGCCATAGCCTGCTTGCGCTCGTTGTCGACACCGTCGTAGGACAGTGTGCCGTCGGCGAATTCGATCTTCTGGTAACCGAACTTCCAGTTCCACTGGAACGCGGTGACGTCGATGACGACCTCAGGGTTCGGATCCTTGTGCAGCATGCGCTCCTGCACCACCACGGTGAAGTAGAACAGCACCGAGATGATCAGGAACGGCACCACCGTCAGTACCAGTTCCAGCGGCATGTTGTAGCCGAACTGACGCGGCAGCTCGGTGTCGGTGTCCTTCTTGCGGTGGAAGATGCTGGTCCAGAAGATCAGCAGCAGAACAATGCCACCCACCACGAACGACGCGATGACCGACCAGACCCACAGGTCACGGTTGAGTCGTGCCTCCGGGGTGATGCCGGACGGCCAGCCCAGGCCGAAGATCTCCTGGTAGCTGCAACCGCTCAGCAGGATGGTCATGCCACCCAATACCAGTGACAACGCCACCAAACGGTACCCGCGAGCGGTCACGTCGGCGCCTCCTAGATGAAGTCGGTGAACCGCAGGGCGGTCGGTGAATCTTGGCGAATACTACGCAGCGTAGACCACGCCCGCCGGGTCGAGCGAAGCGACCGACCGATTCGGCATACTGGCGCGGTGTGCGGACTGCTGGCCTATCTGACCGACCCGTCCGTGGAGACCACCGAAGTGCTGGTCGAAGCGGTTTCCGGGGCCTCGCATCTGATGCGTCACCGCGGTCCCGACGAGCCCGGTACCTGGTCGGACACCGACGTCGTGTTGGGCTTCAACCGGCTCTCGATCATCGATATCGCGCACAGTCATCAGCCGCTGCGCTGGGGCCCGGTCGACGCGCCCGATCGTTACGCGCTCGTCTTCAACGGTGAGATCTACAACTACCTGGAGTTGCGGGAGGCTCTGCGCGCGGAGTTCGGCGCGGTCTTCCACACCGACGGCGACGGTGAGGCGATCGTTGCCGGGTTCCACTTCTGGGGCACCGAGGTACTGAACCGGCTGCGCGGCATGTTCGCCTTCGCACTGTGGGACACCCACTCCGCCGAGCTGCTGTGCGCGCGGGACCCGTTCGGCATCAAACCGCTCTACATGGCGACCGGACCCGGCGGGACCGTCGTCGGCAGCGAGAAGAAATGCCTCATCGACCTCGCCGCCACCGCCGGACTGGACCTGAGCATCGACGAACGCGCCGTGCAGCACTACACGGTGCTGCAGTACGTACCCGAACCCGAGACGCTGCAGCGCGGCATCCGCCGACTGGAGTCCGGCAGCTACGCCGTCCTGCGGCCCGGCCGGGCGCCGGTGGTGACCCGCTATTTCCAGCCGAAATTCGAGCCGGTCCCGTTTGTGACAGGCAACGAGCAGGCCCGTTATGACGAGATCACCGCGGTGCTGGAGGACTCGGTCGCCAAGCACATGCGGGCAGATGTGACCGTCGGCGCCTTCCTGTCCGGCGGGATCGATTCGACGGCGATCGCGGCGCTGGCGATGCGGCACAATCCGCGGCTGATCACGTTCACCACCGGGTTCGAGCGCGAGGGCTTCTCCGAGGTCGACGTCGCGGTCGAGTCAGCCAAGGCGATCGGAGCCCGGCACGTGACCAAGGTGGTCAGCGCCGAGGAGTTCGTCGGCGCGCTGCCCGAGATCGTCTGGTACCTCGACGAACCGGTCGCCGACCCGGCGCTGGTGCCGCTGTTCTTCATCGCCCGCGAGGCCCGCAAACACGTCAAGGTGGTACTCAGCGGCGAGGGCGCCGACGAGCTGTTCGGCGGATACACCATCTATCGGGAGCCGTTGTCGCTCAAGGCCTTCGACTACATCCCGCGGCCGCTGCGCCGCTCGCTGGGCAAGGCATCCAAGCCGCTGCCCGAGGGGATGCGCGGCAAGAGCCTGCTGCACCGCGGGTCGCTGACCCTGGAACAGCGGTACTACGGCAACGCGCGCAGCTTCTCCGACGATCAGCTGCGCGCCGTCCTGCCCGGGTTCCACCCGGAATGGACACACACCGACGTCACCGCACCGCTGTACGCGGCGTCGGCCGGCTGGGATCCGGTGGCCCGTATGCAGCACGTCGACCTGTTCACCTGGTTGCGCGGCGACATCCTGGTCAAGGCCGACAAGATGACGATGGCGAACTCCCTGGAGCTGCGGGTGCCGTTCCTGGACCCCGAGGTGTTCGCGGTGGCCTCCCGGCTGCCGTACGAGGAGAAGATCACCCGCACCACCACCAAGTACGCGCTGCGCCGGGCATTGGAACCGATCGTGCCCGCACATGTGCTCAACCGCCCCAAGCTGGGCTTCCCGGTGCCGATCCGGCACTGGCTCAAGGCCGGCCCGCTGCTGGACTGGGCGCAGCACACCATCGACACCTCGCAGGCCGGGCATCTGGTCGACCTGAACGCGGTGCGCACCATGCTCACCGAGCACCGCAACGGCGACAGCGACCACAGCCGGCGGTTGTGGACGGTGCTGATCTTCATGCTGTGGCACGCCATCTTCGTCGAGGGCACCGTCACACCACAGATCAGCGAACCGACCTACCCCGTGCAGCTGTAGATCAGATGGCTGCGCCGATCTCGGCGCCGGCCTCGGCACCGTAGGCATCGGTCAGCCGCTTGACGGCGGCGTCGCGGTCCCAGGTCCACTCCTGCGGGCCGGATGCCTCCAGCACCAGCGTCGCCACCATCGAGGCCAGCTGTGCCGAGCGTTCCAGGCTCAGCCCGGCGGACCGACCGGTCAGGAATCCGGCCCGGAAGGCGTCGCCGATACCGGTCGGGTCGGCCTGCCGGGTCTCCGGGACGATGCCGACGTGCACGAAGGTGCCGTCGCTGCCGACGATATCGACACCCTTGTCCCCCAGCGTGGTGACCCGCAGCTTGATCTGGCTCATCACCTGGGCCTCGGACAGCCCGGACTTCTGCAGCAGCAGGTCCCACTCGTAATCGTTGGTGAACAGGTAGGTGGCTCCGTCGATGAGCCGGCGGATCTGCTCGCCGTCCAGGCGCGCCAGCTGCTGGGACGGGTCGGCGGCGAACGGCAGGCCCAGCGCCCGGCATTCGTCGGTGTGCCGAAACATCGCATCCGGGTCGTTGGCGCCGACGATCACCAGTTCCGGTGCGCCACTGCGCTTCACGACGTCGGCGAGATCGATGTTGCGGGCCTCGGACATCGCACCCGGATAGAACGACGCCAGCTGGGCCATCACCTCGTCGGTGGTGCAGACGAACCGGGCGGTGTAGGCCGTCTCGGAGACCAGCACATTCGAGGTGTCGACACCGTGCTCGCCGAGCCACTGCCGGTAGTCACCGAAATCCCGCCCGACCGCGCCGACCAGCGCCGCCTTGCCGCCGAGCACACCGATGGCGAAGGCCATGTTGCCCGCGACCCCGCCCCGGTGGATCACCAGGTCATCGACCAGGAAGCTCAGCGACACCTTCTGCAGGTGGTCGGGCAGCAGTTGTTCGGAGAACTTGCCCGGGAACTTCATCAGGTGGTCGGTCGCAATGGATCCGGTCACGGCAATGGTCACGAAAACTCGCCCTTCAAATCGTTAACGTAGCTAGGCGAACACTACAGAGGCTGTGGTGAGCGCGCTGCGGTCCACCGGGGCGCCGACGCCGGTGCGCTAGCCTGCAGATGAGTCCGTTTTCGAACCCAGACGTGGAAAGCACCCGATGTCCGGTCCCGTGCCGTATCCCGAATCCCCTCCCCCGCAAAGTTTTTCGCAGGGAAACCAGCCCCCGCCACTGCCCGGCCAGTTCACCGGCGCCTATCCCGGCCAACTGCCGCCGCCGGTGCCATATCCGAAGAACAACCGGCGCCGCTACCTGATCGCGGGAATTACCGCGGTGGTGGTCGCCACCGCGGTGGCCGGCACCGCGGTGGCGCTGACCGGCGGCGAGGACACGCCGGCGCCGATGACGGCGCAGAATGTGCAACCGGCGATCCAGGGATTCCTCGACGCGCTGGCCGACGGTGATGTGGAGGCGATCGCCCGGCACACACTGTGCGGGCTGTATGACGAGGTCGACGACCGCAAGTCCGATCTGGCGCTGGCCGAACTGAACGCCGACGGGTTCGCCAAACAGTACGGCAGGGTCGAGGTGGCCTCCGTCGACAAGGTAGTGCCCTGGTCGACCAGTCAGGCCCAGGCCCTGTTCACGCTGCGGGTGGCCGAGCCCGGTACCGGCCGCGGCGCCGCCGAGGCAGGTACCGAAATGCAAGCCGTCGCCCAGCTGCTACAGCTGGACGACGAGGTGCTGGTCTGTTCCTACGTACAACGGACCGGCTGAATCATCAGCCGGCCCGTCGGGTCGAGATCAGTTGAACGAGTCGCCGCAGGCGCAGGACCCGGTCGCATTCGGGTTGTCGATGGTGAAGCCCTGCTTCTCGATGGTGTCGACGAAGTCGATGGTCGCGCCCTGGATGTACGGCGCACTCATCCGGTCCACCGTCAGCGCCACGCCACCGAAATCGGTGGTCAGGTCGCCGTCGAGGGTGCGGTCGTCGAAGAACAGGTTGTAGCGCAGGCCGGCGCAGCCACCGGGCTGCACGGCGATGCGCAGCGCCAGGTCGTCACGGCCCTCCTGGTCCAGCAGCGCCTTGGCCTTGCTGGCGGCGGCGTCGGTCAGCACCGCACCGTGGGTTTCGGTGGTGGTGTCGTCCTGAAGAGTCATTGCATCTCCTGAAGAAGTGCTCGTGCATATCGCGATGTGTTCAACGGTACCTTGTTCGGCCACTATTCCCGAGCGGTGCCGCCATCCCAGTCCGCGGCGGTGCGCGTGGCCAGCCCGGTCAGCTGATTGGCGGCATCGTCCATGGCCAGCTGGACCGACCCGGCGAAATCGGTCACCGAGTAGGCCGCACTGATCCCGGCGTCGGCCAGGGCGGCGGGCTCCAGGGTGACCTGGCCGGCCAGCACCACGACCCGGGTGCCGCGGGTGCGGGCCCCGCCGGCCAGCGCGCTGACCACCTTGCCGTGCAGCGACTGGTCGTCGAAACGGCCCTCACCGGTGATGATCAGGTCGGCGGCGGCGACATCGTCGGTCAGCCGGGTGTGTTCGGCGATGACGGCGGCGCCGGGCTCACGACGGCCACCGAGTGCCAGCAGGGCCGCACCCAGACCACCGGCCGCACCGGCGCCCTCCCGTTCGGCGATCCCCGGGCCCAGCTCGGCCGCCCATTCGGTCAGGCGCTGTTCCAGCAGTGCCACGGTCGCCGGGTCGGCCCCCTTCTGCGGGCCGAACACCGCGGCCGCCCCCATCGGCCCGAGCAGCGGATGCTCGACATCGCTGGCAGCGATCAACTCGACATCGGCCAGCGTCGCCCGCGCGGATTCCAATCCACCCAGCGCATCGATGAGCCCGCGGCCACCGTCGGTGGTGGCGCTGCCACCCAGCCCGACCACGATGTGGCGGGCGCCCGCGGCAACCGCCGCGGCGATCAGTTCCCCGACCCCACGGGTGTCGGCGGTGACCGCGGTCTCGGGGTCCGGCGCGCGTCCCAGCAGGGTCAGTCCGCAGGCCTGCGCGCATTCGATATAGGCGGTGTCACCGTGGCGCACCCAGTGCGCGTCGACCCATGATCCCAGCGGCCCGTGCACGGTCACGGCCTGCAGTCCGCCGAGCCGGCTGGCGAGCACCTCGACGAAACCGGGACCGCCGTCGGACTGCGGTGCCAGCGTGACGCTGTCACCGCCGCGGACGGCCTTCCAACCCGCTGCGATCGCCTCGGCCGCCTGCACCGCGGTCAGCGTGTCGCCGAAGCAGTCCGGCGCTATCAGTACCGCCAGCCCAGTCATCCCAGCAGCGTAGAGCCTCACTTTCGGAGGTGCATGCCGGAGCTGCGAGCCCCGGCAAGTAGCCTGGAGGCGTGAAGCTGCTCGGCCGCAACAAGGGCAATCCCGAACCGGAGGATGCCGAATCCGCCGGCACATCGGTGACGCCGGACGACACCGGCGAGTCCAAGCTGACCGCGCCGAAGGGCCGTCCCACCCCGAAACGCAGCGAGGGTGCCCGCAAGCGCGGTCCCGTGGCGCCCGCACCGATGACCACCTCCGAGGCGCGTAAGCGCCGCAAGGCCGTCGCCGGGCCCAAGTTGTCCAAGGAGGAGCGCCGCGCCCAGAAGGTGACCCGGCGCGCCGATATGGCCGACCGTCGCGAGAAGATGATGGCCGGCGAGGACGCCTACCTGCTGCCGCGCGACAAGGGTCCGGTCCGGCGGTACGTCCGCGATCTGGTCGACGCCCGCCGCAACCTGCTGGGCCTGTTCATGCCGATCGCGCTCGGCCTGATCCTGGTGACGCTGTCGGTCCCGGCACCGGCGGTGCAGCAGCCGCTGTCGTTCGCCATGCCGGTCCTGCTCGTCGTGATGGCCATCGACGGCGTGCTGGTGGGCCGCTACGTCAACCGCAAGGTCGACGAGAAGTTCCCGGACAACACCGAAATCGGTTGGCGGCTGGGCTTCTACGCCGCCAGCCGTGCGTCACAGCTGCGTCGCATGCGCGCACCCCGGCCGCAGGTCAACCGCGGCGACGACGTCTGAGCCCTGCACGGTGCGCACGCTGATCCTCGGCGGTATCCGTTCGGGCAAATCGCAGTATGCGGAGGCACTGCTCGCCGACGCCCCCGCGGTGCGCTACCTGGCCACCGGCCCGGTCCCCGAGGGGCAGGACAGCTGGACAGCCCGCGTCGACGCGCACCGCAGCCGCCGAGCTTCGCATTGGGCCACGGTCGAATCCGCCGATGCCGCAACACAATTGCGCACCGATCGAGTAACCGCGACGCTGGTCGACGATATCGGCGGCTGGCTCACGGCGGCCATGGACCGCCGTGGCGCCTGGGCCGGCGCGCCGGTGGGTCCCGATGCCGACGAGCTGTGCGCCGCGGTCGGTGAATACACCGGGCCGCTGGTGCTGGTCAGCCCGGAGGTCGGGCTGACGGTGGTGTCGGCGACCCCGGCCGGGCGGCTGTTCACCGACGAACTGGGCACCCTGAACCAGCGGCTCGCGGCATTGTGCGACCGGGTCGTCCTCGTCATCGCCGGGCAACCCCTGGTCGTCAAGGAGTGCCAATGACCGTTGCTTTCCCCGAGATCACCGCGCCCGACGCGGATACCGCCCAGGCCGCCCGCAACCGGCAACGCACCCTCACCAAACCGCCCGGCTCCCTGGGCCGGTTGGAGGAACTGTCGGTCTGGGTCGCCGCGTGTCAGGGCGTCTGCCCGCCGCGCCAGTTCGACCGGGCGCGGGTCGTGGTGTTCGCCGGCGACCACGGCGTCACCGCCGCGGGGGTGTCGGCATTCCCGTCCGAGGTGACCGCGCAGATGGTCGCCAATTTCGCGGCCGGCGGCGCGGCCATCAATGTGCTGGCCGAACTGGCCGGGGCCGGGGTGCGGGTGGCCGATATCGCGGTCGATAACGACACGGCCGACGACACCGTCGGCAGGCACAAGATCCGCCGCTCCAGCGGCAACATCGCCGTCGAGGATGCGTTGACCGCCGAGCAGGCCACCGCCGCGGTGGCCGCCGGCCGCGCGATCGCCGACGAGGAGGTCGACGCCGGCGCCGATCTGTTGATCGCCGGCGATATGGGCATCGGGAACACCACGCCCGCAACAACTTTGATTGCCGCGCTGACCCGTTCCGAACCGGTCGCGGTCATCGGCCGCGGCACCGGCATCGACGACATCGGCTGGGCCCGCAAGGCCTCGGCGATCCGCGACGCGCTGTACCGCGCCCGGGCCGTGGTCACCGACCCGCTCGGCCTGCTGCGGGTGTGCGGCGGCGCCGACCTGGCCGCGATGGCGGGCTTTCTGGCCCAGGCCGCGGTGCGGCGCACCCCGGTGCTGCTCGACGGTGTGGTGGTGACCGCCGCCGCACTGGTCGCCGACGAACTGGCACCGGGAGCCAAGGCGTGGTGGCGGGCCGGGCACCGGTCCACCGAACCGGCGCACACCGTCGCCCTGCAACGGCTGGAGCTGGAGCCGATCGTCGATCTCGGGATGCACCTGGGCGAGGGCAGCGGTGCCGCGGTGGCACTTCCGATCCTGCGCGCCGCAGTGGCCACCCTGGGGTTGATGGCCACCTTCGACGAAGCAGGCATCTCGGACTCATGATCGGTGCGCTGGCGTCGGCCTTCGCGTTCGGCACGGTGTTGCCCATCCGGTCGGATCATCCGTTCGGCGGGGGGGCCTTGACCGCGCTGCCGGTGGTCGGTGCCGGATTGGGTGCGCTGGCCGCCGCGGTGGTCTGGGGCGCGAGCGAGCTGTTCGGTGCCGGCGCGCTGCCGGGGGCGCTCGCCGTGACGGTGCTGCTGCTGTGCACCCGCGGCCTGCACATCGACGGGCTGTCCGACACGGTGGACGGACTGGGTTGTTACGGCGCGCCCGAGCGCGCCCTGGCCGTGATGCGCGACGGCACCGCCGGACCGTTCGGGGTGGCCGCGGTGGTCATCGTGATCGTGACCCAAGGCCTGGCCTTCGGGATCATCGAACCGGTCGCGGTGATCGTGGCGGTGGCCGCGGGTCGGGTGGCCGTGGTGTTGACCTGCCGGCGCGCGGTGCCGGCCGCGCCGGGCAGCACGTTGGGCGCGCTGGTCGCCGGCAGCCAGCCACCCTGGGTGGTGGTGGCCTGGACGCTGGTGCTGGCCGGTGCGGCGACGGTCACCACCGACCGGATCTGGCAGGGACCGCTGGTGGTGCTCGTCGCGCTCGGGCTGTGTGCGCTGCTGGTCGGCCACTGTGTGCGCCGCTTCGGCGGCGTGACCGGTGACGTGCTGGGTGCCGCTGTCGAGGTCACGACGACGCTGACGGCGCTCGGGCTGGCCATCAACTAGCGTCGGGAAGATGACCGCGTCGACGATCGTGCTGGACGACCGTTTCGCCCGCGAACTGCCCGAGTTGGCGATCAGCTGGCAGGCACAGCAGCCACCGGCCCCGGTGTTGACGGTGCTCAACGAGCCGCTGGCCCGCGAGCTGAGCTTGGACCCGGACTGGTTGCGCACCCCGGACGGGATCGGGCTGCTGACCGGGGCGCTGCCGCCCGCCGGCGCCGCACCCGTCGCGCAGGTGTACGCCGGGCATCAGTTCGGCGGCCTGCAACCGCGCCTCGGCGATGGCCGCGCCCTGCTGCTCGGCGAGTTCACCGACGGCCGCGACCTGCACCTCAAGGGTTCCGGTCGGACCCCGCTGTCCCGCGGTGGCGACGGCCTGGCCGCGCTGGGCCCGATGCTGCGCGAATACATCGTCAGCGAGGCCATGTACGCCCTGGGCGTGCCGACCACCCGGTCGTTGGCGGTGGTGGCCACCGGCGCGCCGGTGCACCGCGAGACGGTGCTGCCGGGCGCGGTCCTGGCCCGGGTGGCGGCCAGCCACATCCGGGTCGGCAGCTTCGTCTACGCCGCGTCCACCGGCGACCTGGGTCTGCTGCGGCGACTGGCCGATCACGCCATCAACCGGCATCACCCGGCCTGCGCCGATGCCTCGAACCCGTACCTGGCGCTGTTCGACGCGGTGCTCGCCGCGCAGGCGCAGTTGGTGGCGCGCTGGATGCTGATCGGATTCATCCACGGCGTGATGAACACCGACAACGTCACCATCGCCGGCGAGACCATCGACTACGGCCCGTGCGCATTCCTGGAGACCTTCGACCCGGCGACGGTGTACAGCTCGATCGACAGCTGGGGCCGCTACGCCTACGGCAATCAGCCCGCCATCACCGGCTGGAATCTGGCCCGGTTCGCCGAGACGCTGCTGCCCTTGATCGCCGACGACACCGATACCGCAATCGAACTCGCCACGGCATCGCTCAACGATTTCGCCGGCGCCTACCAGTCCGCCTGGCGATCCGGCATGCACACCAAAATCGGCCTGCCCCATGGCTTTACCGATGACGGCCTGATCGACGAGCTGACCAAGCTGCTCGAGGAACACCGCGTCGAGTACACCTCGTTCTTCCGCGGGCTGGCCCGCGGCGACGTGCCGCTGGGCTTCATGGGCTGGGTGACGCGCTGGCGCGCCCACAACCCGGACACCGCGGCCATGAACCGCGTCAACCCCATCTACATCCCGCGCAACCACCTCGTGGAGGAGTCGTTGGCGGCGGCCACCGCCGGCGATCTGGAACCGATGCGCCGACTGCTCGACGCCGTCACCGACCCGTTCACCGAGCGCCCCGGCCTGCAGCGCTACGCGGCACCGGCGTCCGAGGATTTCACCGCGAGCTACCGGACCTTCTGCGGGACCTGAGTCACCCCCGGAGCATTAGCCGAGTAGTTGCTTTCTGAAGTACTTGGCCACCGCCGGTCATGGATCCACCGACGCGCCTACCGGCGCATATTGACGGCCCCGTCCACTTGCAGCAATAGATTCTAGGTTTGCTAGATACTGATCTATCTGCAACTTTGATGACTCTTCCAGTTGCAGACGACTGACAGCACAGATTGTTCCGACATCCACATTCCGCGTCGGGCGCCGTGGCAAACGAACAAATATTGACGGAAGTGATAATTTTCAGGCAAGTTGCTGTGCACCGTTGCCGGAGACCTTATCGTGCCCTGGACCGGAGCAGGATCCAGCAGGGATTCCTGCCGGCCTGGAAAGGACGTTGAATCGTGGATCGACACCACCGGCGGCGCTGCCGCAAACGCACCGAACCGCCGGGCCGCCCGGTCGAGCCGATGGCCGCATCCATCACCCGCCGGTTGACAGCATGGCTGGCCGCCGGCGCGCTGGCCGTCGGACTCGGCGCGGCGGTGGTGTCCGGTGCCGCTGTCGCCGCGGCCGAAACCGATTCCGCAGGTTCGGATTCCAGCTCAAGCAGCGCGTCGAGCTCGAACTCCGGGCCGAGCAGCTCACCCGCCTCGAACTCCGCACCCGGCAGCGACCGTGACAGTGCCGGCGACACCGACACGAAGTCGGGCGCATCGGCCGAGTCCGGGGACAGCGCGAGTGCATCCGAACCGTCGACGAAGGCCGAGAAGGCCGCGCAGAAGCGTGCCGAGCGGCGCGCCGCCCTCGCCGAGAAGCGCCGAGCAGCGCGGCAGGCCACGCAGCCTGTTGCCGTCCTCGACACCATGACCGATGCGGTCGACAGCACCGCCGAGGTCACCTCGACACCAGAACCGACCACACCGGAATCGTCGATACCGGAATCGTCGACGGCACCGGTCACGGCTCCCGAACCCGACGCGAGCCAGGTCATCCCCGAACCGGAGACCGTCGCGCCCACCGAGGAAGTCGCGGCCCCGGAGACCGAGGTCTCGACCGCCACCCCGCGCGCCGGGCCGCTGGAGCAGCAGCAGGCAACCGCACGCCCATCGGGATCGAACTCGCCGTGGGACAACCTCGTCCGGCAGTTCAAGTACATCTTCGACAACGTCTCGCCGACCTTGCAGAACGGCACCGCCGAGCAGGTCCCCGGCACCGGTGTCGTCGGCACTGTCACCGGTCAGAGCAACAACGGTTTTGCGCTCACCTACCGCGTCCGGCAGCAGGCGGACTACGGCACCGTCACCGTCGACCCGGTCACCGGTCAGTACACCTACACCGCCAAACCGAAGTTCCGGGCGCCCGGCACGGTCGACTACTTCGTCATCGAGGCCAGCAACGGCACCGCGGCCCGACTGCCGGGACTGGCCGGACTGGCCCAGCAGATGCTGCATTCGTTGGCTGTCGCCTTCGGACTGGCCCGCCCCGACACAACCCGACTGCAGGTCCTCGTCGAGTTCGACGGCAACGGTAAGTACGGCACCCCGGCGATCAATCGCGACTATTACGTGCACCAGAACGACGACGACTGCGCGGTCATGGCGGTCGCATCGGTGTGGGGTCAGCTCACCGGGACGTTGCCGACCGGCACGACCGAGAGTGAGTTCCTCGACCTCGTCAAGAGGACACCCAGCGTGTCCCATCCGGGCATGATGTGGGTCGACGAGGGCACCAACGGGCTGACCACGGCGGACACCGCGCAGCTGCTGCGGGTTCTGGGCTTCGATGTCGAGACCTACCGCATGGACGAGTATGGCGACGAGGCCGGCTACGGCATCGGGCAGGACGCGCTGGGCCAGCTCAAGGAATCACTGCTGGACGGCAAGGGCACCATCACCATGATCAGCGCCGGCAGCATGTGGAGCGCACTGGGCTACGGTGACGGCTCGACGATGGTGAACCCGAATCACGCCATCTCGGTGATCGGCATCGATCTCAAGGCCCCCAGCCCGCTGGACCCCCGTGACTACGTGGCCGTCGTGTACGTGAACGACAGCGGGCTCGGTGAGCCCAGCGGTCAGGGTATGGCCGTGCCGCTGGCCACCTTCATGTGGGCATGGGCCGCAAGTGGTTACGAATTGATCGTCGCCGATAACCCGGTGCCGGCCCAGCAGCAGGTCAGCTGGGATCTCGCCGCCTGACAACGGCGTCAGGGGCAGCGCGGGCGTGTCGGCGACAGCCGGCACGCCCGTTTGCGTTGCCTACATCGCCGCGGCGATGTCGACGTTGCGGACAGCGAAGGACGGCGCGCGGTGCAGCGCCGCATTCAGCAACGGTGCGGTGAGCCGCCACCCGCGCGCCGCCACCATGAGTCGGCGCATCGCGATCCGGAATCGGGTGGGCGGGGTGAAACCGAAAGCCGCCTTGGCCCCGGCCTTTTGGTATTTCTCGGTATAGGGACGCAGTCGGCGTTCCCACTCGGCCAGTGCGATCTCGAGGTTGTCCGGCCGCTCATCGAGCACTGTTCCCAGCAGGTCGGCGCCTGCCATCGCCGTCGACGAACCCATGCCCGAGTACAGCGTCGGACACCATGCCGAATCGCCCACCAGCACGACCCGGCCACGGTGCCAGCTGTCGAGACAGGGCTGCTCGACCGAGGCGAACGTCACCGTTTGTGCCGCACCGAAAGCCTCGATGACCTCGGCGAGCATCGAGCCGTGGGGCACGGGTCCGTAGACCTTGCGCAGTCGCTCGACGGGCGGCTCCGCGAACTCGGCGTCGATATCGTCGCTGCGGTATGAGAACAGCGCGGTCGGCAGGTGGTCGGCGAACGGGTAGACGATCAGGGACCGGCCCGGCTCGAACAGCATCGCACCCTCGCCCGCGCCGAGACCCGCGGGTGGTTCGGCCAATTCACACGCCGCGATCACATGGTCGAGCCGGCGCAGGATCCGGTCGTGCGGACCGAAGACCAGTGACCGCACCGTGGAGCGCAGCCCGTCGGCGCCGACCACCAGATCGAACCGTTCCGTGGATTCCGAACCTGCTGCCAGGTCCTGCAGCGTGACATCCACCCCGTCCAAATCCTGGACGATGGCGACCGGGATCGTTGAGAACCGCAGCTCAACATCGGCGGGCAGCGCCTCGAACAGTGCGCACTCGACATCGCCGCGCAGCATCAGCATCGGCTTGGGCGAAATCGGTAGATCGAATATGCCCCTTGTCGGGCGACGCCGACCCGACCGGTCGATGTCGTACATCGCGCTTCCCGGCGGTGGCGTCCGATCCGGCAGGACATCGCGTATGCCGAGGCGGGTTGCGGCGGCCTGACCCGTGCCCATGGTGGCGATGAAATAGCCGCCGGTGCGGCGGCCCGCCGCACGCTCGACCATCACCGGCTGCCACCCCGATCGATGGAGCCGGATCGCCGTGGCCAGCCCGGCAATTCCCATTCCCACCACCAGTGCCCGACCAGGTTGTCCGCCCGGACCGCTCATATCAACTCCCCAAATAAGATGTGTTTTCACTTCTTAAAGCGAGGCTACGTCGATGCATTAAGATGCGCAAGCACATCTAATAGGAGGTCGCATGACGGAGCGACGTCGCGGATCGGCGCTGGAACAGGAGCTCTTGGACGCCGCGTACGCGGAACTGACCGAGCGGGGCTACGCGAAGTTCACCCTGGAGGGCGTCGCGACCCGGGCGGGCACCAGCACCCCGGTGCTTTACCGCCGCTGGTCGGACAAGCACGATCTACTTCGGGCCTCCATCGGTCACGCCGCACAACTGCAGAAGGTGCACTGCCCCGACACGGGCAATCTGCGCGACGACGTGCTGACCCTCATGCGTCAGGCCAATGACGCCGGCCTCGAACTCGTCGCCACCATCAGCGTCCACCTCGGCGGCTACTTCCAGGAGACCGGCACCAGTCCCGCCGATCTACGCGACCACTTGAGTCCCGCACTGCCTGCTGTCGCGATACTCGCGACGATCTACGAACGCGCCGCCGCGCGCGGCGAGGTCGACGCCGAACGCCTCACCGCGCGCATGCGGACGCTGCCGTTCGATCTACTACGCGCCGAGTTGCTGATGAACCTGCGGCCGCTGCCCGACGCCGACCTGATCGAGATCGTCGATACGATCTACCTTCCGGTCGTGCAACCGGGTATCTAGTTGAGCTTGGCCATCCAGCCGTGCGTGTCGGCGAAAGTGCCGCGCTGGATCCCGGTCAGGGTGTCGCGCAGCGCCATGGTGATCTCGCCGGGCTGACCGTCGGCGATGGTGAACTCACCGTCGTGATGCTTGACGTGGGACACCGGCGTGATGACGGCCGCGGTGCCGCAGGCGAACACCTCGGTGATCTCCCCCGCGAGCGCCTTCTTCTGCCACTCGTCGACGTCGATCTTGCGTTCCTCGATGGCGAAGCCCGCGTCGGTTGCCAACTGCAGCAACGAATCCCGGGTGATACCGGGCAGCAGCGAACCGGACAGTTCAGGGGTGACCAGCCGCGCCGAGCCACCGCTGCCGAACACGAAGAACAGGTTCATGCCACCCATCTCTTCGACGTAGCGGCGTTCGATCGCGTCCAGCCAGACCACCTGATCGCAGCCCTGCTCGGCGGCCTGGGCCTGGGCCAGCAGTGAGGCGGCGTAGTTACCGCCGAACTTGGCCGCACCGGTGCCGCCCGGGGAAGCCCGCACGTATTCGTGCGACAGCCACACGCTGACCGGCTTGATGCCGCCCTTGAAGTAGGCACCGGCCGGTGAACCGATCACCAGGTAGCGGTATTCGTCGGCAGGCCGCACACCCAGACCCGGCTCGGTGGCGATCACAAACGGCCGCAGATAGAGCGACGCCTCGCCGCCGGCGGCCGGCACCCACTTCTCGTCGACCGCGATCAGCTGGCGCAGCGACTCCAGGAACACCTCGGTGGGCAGCTCCGGGATGGCGAGCCGGTGCGCGGAGGACTGCAGGCGTGCCGCGTTGGCCTCGGGCCGGAAGGACACGATGGAGCCATCGGCCCAGCGGTAGGCCTTCAGTCCCTCGAAGATCTCCTGCCCGTAGTGCAGAACCACCGCCGACGGGTCCAGCTCGATGGGGCCGTACGGCAGCACCTGCGCGTCGTGCCAACCGTCGGCACGCGTGTAGGTCAGCGACACCATGTGGTCGGTGTGGAAACGGCCGAATCCCGGGTCGGCCAGGATGCCGTCCCTTACCTCGTCGCTTGCCGGTGCGGTGTTGCGGGCAAGCGTGAATTCGAGGGGACCGTCAGTCATGGATCGATTGTATAACCCGTTGGCTAGCGCTTTTGCCGCACGCGGAGCGGGCGCTATCGGGTCCGCACTGTCACGAACGGCGGCTTGACGACCTCGCATTCCAGCGCCCGGCCGCGCACGTCGACGGTCACGGTCTGGCCGTCCTCGATGCCCGCCGCGGTGTCGATCAGCGCCAGCGCGATGCCCACCTTCAGCGACGGCGAGAACGTTCCGGAGGTGGTGACACCCACCGGCGCCGCAGGTTCATTTCCCGTCGCTGCGCCCGCCCGGGTGTCGAGAACAGTGAGGTCCGCGCGCAGCACCCCGCGCCCCAGGGCCTTGAGCCCCCTAAGCGTGCGGGCCGGCCCGGCCTGCTTCTCGGAAAGCAGCGCGTCGCGTCCCCAGAACGTGTCCTTCTTCCAGCCCACAGCCCAGCCGGTGCGGGCCTGCACCGGGGAGATGTCCAGCGACAACTCGTGCCCGTGCAGCGGGTAGCCCATCTCGGTGCGTAGGGTGTCCCGCGCGCCGAGTCCGGCCGGTTCCCCACCGGCCGCGCGCACCGCGGCCACCAGTGCGTCGAAGACGACACCGGCGCGGTCCCACTCGGGCAGCAGCTCGAATCCGTGCTCACCGGTGTAACCGGTGCGGCACACCCGCACCGGCACGCCGGAGTATTCGGCGTCGGCATAACCCATGTAGTCCATCTCGGTGGGCAACCCCAGACCGGCGACGATGTCGGCCGAGCGGGGCCCCTGCACCGCCAGCACCGCGTAGGACCGGTGCTCGTCGGTGATGGTCAGTCCGTCCGGGGCGTGCTTGTTCAGCTCGGCGACCACTGCGGCGGTATTGGCCGCGTTGGGCACCAGGAAGATCTCGTCGTCGGCCACGTAGTAGGCGATCAGATCGTCGATCACTCCCCCGGTTTCGGTGCAGCACAACGTGTATTGCGCCTTGCCCGGACCGATCCGCATCAGGTCGTTGGTGAGTGCGGTGTTGACGTAGGCGGCCGCACCGGGACCCTTGACGAGCGCCTTGCCGAGGTGGCTGACGTCGAACAGGCCGACGGTCTCGCGGGTGGCGTTGTGTTCGGCGACGGTGCCCGCATATGACACCGGCATCAACCAGCCGCCGAATTCGGCGAAGCTCGCGCCCAGCGCGCGGTGCTGTTCTTCCAACGGTCCGTGCAGCAAGGAGTCACTCACGAAACTCACCCTAATGGCGCGGCTGTCACGGCACACTTGTCCGGTGGTGGATTTCGACGCGCTGACCGCGGGCGGGATCACCGATGCGCGCGACCGTGCCCCGCTGATCGAGTATCTGGCCGGGCTCGGCTTCACCGCCGAGGAGATGATCGACGCCGAACGCCGTGGCCGGCTGTTCGGTCTGGCCGGTGACGCGCTGCAGTTGTCGGGGCCACCGGTGCACAGCCTGCGCACCGGCCGCCACACTCGGCCTGCCGGTGGCCGATGTCGAACACGCCTGGGCCGCGCTGGGGCTCACCGTCGCCGGACCCGAGGACATCGTGCTCAGCCATCCCGATGTGGACGGGTTGGCGCTGTGGGCCGATATGCGGCTGACCGTCGGCGACGAGGCGGCCACCGGGTTGCTGCGGGTGGTCGGGTCGTCGATGGCGCGACTGTCGGAGGCGGTGGCCTCGATGATCCGGCATGCCAATCCGGGCATCCAGATCGAGCAGTCCCATGACGAACTGGTGACTGCCCGGACCTACCGCGACGCGGCACGGCTGGTGCCCCGTCTGGGTGCTCTGCTCGACGCGGTACACCGGCACCATCTGCAGCACACCCGCCGCTATCTGGAGCAGGTGGCCCGCGAGGATTCCTCGACGGTCGTCTGCGGCATCGGTTTCGCCGATCTGTCCGGTTTCACCGCCCTGACCCAAACCCTGGACGCCCTCGAGCTGGCCGCGCTGCTCAGCGAATTCAGTGGCGCCGCAGCCGATGTCATCCACGCGGCCGGTGGCCGGTTGGTGAAGTTCATCGGCGACGAGGTGATGTGGGTGGCGTCCACCCCACACCAGCTGGCACAGGTGGCGTGCGATCTGGTCGGTCATCCGAAGGCCGCCGAGGCCGGGCTGCCGATCCGCGCCGGGCTGGATTACGGGACGGTGCTGTCCATCGCCGGGGACTACTTCGGCTCCCCGGTGAACCGCGCGGCCCGCTTGGTGGCCGCCGCCGGACCGGGCCAGATCCTGGCATCGGCGGTGGTCCACGAAGCGTTGCCCGGGATGGCGACCGGGCCCATGACGGCACTGACGCTGAAAGGTTTCGCGGAGCCGGTCACCGCGTACCCGCTGCTCACGCTTTAGGGTTGAACGGGTGAGCAGCGCACCCGGCTACCAGGCCCCCACCGTCACCGTCAGCTCGTCCCTGCCCGGCAGGGGCATCTCCGAGGCCGTACTGGTGCTCGGTGTCGTCGCCGGCGATGCCGGCCCGACCCTGATCGGCGCCGAATCCGTACTGGACGAGGCGACGGCGGCGACCCTGGAGGCCGATCTCAAGGCGCTCGGCGGAACGGGCGCTGAAGGCCAGCTGCACCGACTGGTGGTGCCGGAGCTGCCGGTGGCCAGTGTGCTGACCGTCGGCCTGGGTGACGACCGCGAGGAGTGGCCCGCCGACACCATCCGACGGGCGGCCGGTGCCGCGGCCCGGTCGCTGGACAAGATCGGTACCGTCGTCACGACGTTGACGGTGCTGGACATCGAGGCAGCCGTCGAGGGCCTGATCCTCGGTGCCTACCGGTTCACCGCGTTCCGCAGCGACAAGACCGCACCCAAGGACAAGGGCCTCGGCAAGATCGTCGCGCTGGCAGCCGACGCGAAGGCGGCCACCAAGGCCCGCGCGCAGAAGGCCGTCGATGTGGCCACCGCCGTGGCGACCGCCCGCGATTTCGTGAACACCCCGCCGAGCCACCTGTACCCCGCTGAATTCGCCAAGCAGGCAACGGCTTTGGGTGAGGGCGTCGGCCTGTCGGTCGAGGTTCTCGACGACAAGGCGTTGGTCAAGGGCGGTTACGGCGGCATCGTCGGCGTCGGCAAGGGCTCTTCCCGGCTGCCGCGCCTGGTGCGGCTGGCCCACAAGGGCGCGGGCCGCAAGGGCAAGAAGGTGGCGCTGGTCGGCAAGGGCATCACCTTCGACACCGGCGGCATCTCCATCAAGCCGGCCGCCAACATGCACCACATGACCTCGGACATGGGAGGTGCGGCCGCCGTCATCGCCACCGTGGTGCTGGCCGCCAAGCAGAAGCTGCCCATCGACGTGATCGCCTATGTGCCGATGGCCGAGAACATGCCGTCGGCCACCGCGCAGCGCCCCGGTGACGTGCTGACCCAGTACGGCGGGATCACCGTCGAGGTGCTCAACACCGATGCCGAGGGTCGCCTGGTGCTGGCCGATGCGATCGTGCGGGCCTGCGAGGACGACCCGGACTACCTGATCGAGACCTCCACGCTGACCGGTGCCCAGACGGTGGCCCTCGGTGCACGCACCCCGGGCGTGATGGGCAGTGAGGATTTCCGCGACCGGGTCGCCGAGCTGTCCCAGTCGGTCGGCGAGAACGGCTGGGCCATGCCGCTGCCCGAGGAGCTCAAGGACGACCTGAAATCCTCGGTCGCCGATCTGGCCAATGTCAGCGCGTCGCGCTACGCCGGGATGCTGGTGGCCGGGGTGTACCTGCGCGAGTTCGTCGCCGACGGGGTCGAGTGGGCCCATATCGACATCGCCGCACCGGCCTACAACACCGGCGGCCCGTGGGGTTACACCCCCAAGGGCGGCACCGGTGTGCCGACCCGGACCATGTTCGCGGTCCTGGAGGACATCGCGGACCGGGGCTGAATGGCCGGCTCCGCCGGCGGCGGTCAGCTACGCAGCGTGGCCCGCGCCGTACTGCGCATCACCGGCGGCAGCGCGTGGGCCACGCCGTAGACCAGATACGCCTCCGGGGTGACCGGCCGGATCGGCTTCTTCTTGCGCACCGCCGACACGATCGCCTTCGCCACCTTCTCCGGTCCGTAGCGGCGCGCCTTGAATCCCTTGACGATCTGCGCGCGCATCGACTCCACCGTCGCCTCGCTGGCGCCGGGCATGTCGAACCGGGTGGTGTTGACGATGTTGGTGTCGATGACGCCGGGACACACCGTGGTCAGTCCGATGCCGGCCGGGTCGAGTTCGGCGCGCAGGCAGTCGGAGAACATGAACACCGCCGCCTTGCTGGTCGCGTAGGCGTTCATCGCCTGGGTCGGTGAGTAGGCCGCCATCGAGGCGACGTTGACGACGTGACCGCCGGCCCCGCGTGCCACCATCGCCGGGGCGAA
This sequence comes from Mycobacterium sp. C31M, assembly GCF_053345865.1. NCBI lineage: Bacteria > Bacillati > Actinomycetota > Actinomycetes > Mycobacteriales > Mycobacteriaceae > Mycobacterium > Mycobacterium sp. C31M. The sequence goes on from NZ_JBKFAX010000026.1 coordinate 43,443, forward strand.
CGCCCGGCAGCAGTTGACGACACCGCCGAAGTTGACGTCCATCACGCGGTCATAGTGTTCGGCCGGGGTGTCCAGGAATGTGCCGCCGTGCCCGATGCCGGCGTTGTTGACCAGGATGTCGGGCACGCCATGGCGGGCGCAGATCTGTTCGGCGAACCGGTTGACGGCCTCGGCATCGGCGACATCGAGCCCGTAGGCGTGGGCGGTGCCGCCGGCGGCGACGATCTGCGCAACAGTGGCCGCCGCCGCGGACTCGCTGATATCGCTGACCACGATCTCGGCGCCCAGCGCCGCGAACTCGTGCGCGGTCGCGCGCCCGATCCCGCTACCGGCCCCGGTGACCGACACCAGCTGATCGCCGAACGGTCCGCGGGGCACACCGACGCGGGCACGGGACAGTTCGCGGTTTGGCGGCGCGCCGTCGAGGTGGTCGACGAGCTGATCGACGGCCGCGGCCAGTTGCGCCGGGTGCGACATCGGTGCCCAGTGCCCGGCGTTGAGGTCACGCCGCCACAGCTGCGGCACCCAGTTCGTGATCTCGTCGTACGCGTACGGCCGGACGAACGGGTCGCGGGTGTTCACGATCAGCTGAACCGGCACCGCGACATGGTGGTCACCGCGCGGCTGCCCGAGCCCGCGAAAGTAGTTGGCGCGGTACACCTTCATGCTGTGGGCCGCGTCGGCGGCGAACGCCGCGGAGTGGTGGATCGACTCGGGCGCGATACCGTCGCGCAGCAGTCGGCGCCGCATCGCACCACGGGCGAAGGCCCGCCGGATGACCGCGGGCGCCAGCACCGGTGTCGAGAACACGCCCATGTAGGAGAGCCGGCCCAGTTGCGCGAGCCCGCGGGCGAACCGGCGCGGCCGGTACGGCGTGCGCAGGCCGTCCTTGATGTAGCGGTTCAGATGCGCGGTGCTGGGTCCGGATACCGAGGTGAACGAGGCGACAACTTTCGTCGCCTCCGGCCGGCCCAGGTACTCCCACACCCCGACCGAGCCCCAGTCGTGCGCCAGCACGTGCACCGGTGCGTCCGGGCTGACCGCCGCGGCGACGGCGGCGACATCGTCGGCGAACCGGGCCATCGTGTAGGCCGTGAAATCCTTGGGCACATCGGATCTGCCGACCCCGCGGTTGTCGTGGCGGATCACCCGGAAGCGTTGTTCCAGCAGCGGGGTCACCGCGTCCCACAGCACATGCGAGTCCGGCCAGCCGTGCACCAGCAGCACGGTCGGCCCGTCCGGGTTTCCGCTCTCGTAGACCGCGATCCGGGTGCCGTCACCGCTGGTGACGAACCGTTCGGTGACTGCTGGCATGGCTACCCCTCTAGTTCGCGACGGCGTTCCCGGTCCCGTTCGATCCGGCGTCGCGCATCGTAGTCGCGCATGCGCTGCGGGTAGCCGACCTTCTGCACGTCGTACACCGGGATGTCGAGTTGCTTGCTCAGCCGCCGCGCCCCGGCGTCCCCGCCGGTACGCCGCCGTGTCCACTCACCGTCGACGGCGACCAGCACGACGGTGACCTCGGTGACGGTGGTCTGTGGTTCCACGAACGCCTCGACACCGGTGTGGGTGGCGACCCACTGGCGCAGGTAGTCGAGATCGGACGAAGCCTGTTTACGGGTCTGAGTGCGCGCGCCGCCGCGCCCGCGGCGCCATCTGTCGAACAGTCCCAACTGGGGTTACTCCTCTCGCACGCCTGCTTCGATGGTGCCAGAGCAACCGGCGGGCAGTCCGTGACGACCGCGCGCGACGGACATGACAGGATAGAAGGGCACCCCATTCGACACGTGACGATGACTTTCGAGGAGTCAAAACCCATGGCAATCTCAGTCCAGATGCCCGCACTCGGTGAGAGCGTCACAGAGGGGACCGTCACCCGATGGCTGAAGCAGGAGGGCGACACCGTCGCCGTCGACGAACCCCTGCTTGAGGTCAGCACCGACAAGGTCGACACCGAGATCCCGTCACCCGCCGCCGGTGTGCTCACCAAGATCATCGCGGCCGAGGATGACGTCGTCGAGGTCGGTGGCGATCTCGCGCTGATCGGCGAGGAAGGCGAGTCCGCACCGTCGGGCGATTCCGCACCCGCCGAGGAGGCCGAACCGGAGCCTGAGCCCGCCGCCGAGGAGGCCACGCCCGAGCCCGAACCGGAGCCCGAGCCCTCGAAGCCGGCTTCGTCGTCGGGCGGTGGCGGCGAGTCCACCTCGGTGAAGATGCCGGAGCTGGGTGAGTCCGTGACCGAGGGCACCGTCACCCGCTGGCTCAAGAAGGTCGGCGACGAGGTCGCCGTCGACGAGCCGCTCGTCGAGGTATCCACCGACAAGGTCGACACCGAGATCCCGTCACCGGTGGCCGGCACCCTGCTGTCGATCAGCGCCGAAGAGGACGATGTCGTCGCCGTCGGTGGCGAGCTGGCCAAGATCGGCGAGGCCGGCGCCGCACCTGCCGCCGAGCCCGAGCCCGCTCCCAAGGAGGAGCCGAAGCCCGAGCCGAAGCCGGAACCCAAGGCCGAGACCAAGCCCGAACCCAAGCCCGAACCCAAGCCCGAACCCAAGCCCGAGCCGGCCCCCGCGCCCAAGGCCGCACCCGCCCCGGCCGCTGCCGGCAGCGAGTCCGACGCCAACCCGTACGTCACCCCGTTGGTGCGCAAGCTCGCCTCGGAGAACGGTGTCGACCTCGCCTCGGTGAAGGGCACCGGCGTCGGTGGCCGCATCCGCAAACAGGATGTGCTGGCCGCCGCGGAAGCCGCCAAGGCGCCCGCCCCGGCTGCCCCCGCTGCTGCTCCGGCCGCGGCACCGGCCGCCAAGGCCGCCCCGGCACCAGCGCTGGCACACCTGCGTGGCAGCACCCAGAAGGCCAACCGGATCAGGCAGATCACCGCGAAGAAGACCCGCGAGTCCCTGCAGACCACCGCGCAGCTGACCCAGGTGCACGAGGTAGACCTGACCAAGATCGTCGCGCTGCGGGCGAAGGCCAAGAAGAGCTTCGCCGAGCGGGAGGGCGTCAACCTGACGTTCCTGCCGTTCTTCGCCGTCGCCGTCGTCGACGCGCTCAAGGCGCACCCGAACGTCAACGCCAGCTACAACGAGGACAGCAAGGAGATCACCTACTACGACGCCGAGCACCTCGGCTTCGCGGTGGACACCGAACAGGGCCTGCTGTCGCCGGTCGTGCACAACGCCGGCGATCTGTCCCTCGGCGGCCTGGCCCGCGCCATCGCCGATATCGCGGCCCGCGCCCGCTCCGGGAACCTCAAGCCCGACGAGCTGTCCGGTGGCACCTTCACCATCACCAACATCGGCAGCCAGGGCGCGCTGTTCGACACCCCGATCCTGGTCCCGCCGCAGGCGGCGATGCTGGGCACCGGGGCGATCGTCAAGCGTCCCCGCGTGATCGCCGACGAGTACGGCAACGAGTCGATCGGTGTGCGCTCGGTGGCCTACCTGCCGCTCACCTACGATCACCGCCTCATCGACGGTGCCGACGCAGGCCGCTTCCTGACCACGATCAAGCGGCGGCTTGAAGAGGGCGCGTTCGAGGCCGATCTGGGGCTGTAGCCGATGACCGGCACGGTCATCGCCATCGCCGGGTCGTCAGGGCTGATCGGATCGGCCCTGACGACCACGCTGCGCGCCGCCGACCATCGTGTGCTGCGACTGGTCCGGCGCGCGCCGGCGAGCACCGACGAGGTGTTCTGGAATCCGGACACCGGTCAGCTCGACACCGATGCGCTCGCTCACGTCGACGCAGTGGTGAACCTGTGTGGTGTCGGGGTCGGGTCCAAACGGTGGTCCGGTGCGTTCAAGCAGAGCCTGCGCGACAGCCGCATCGGGCCGACCGAAGTGCTCTCGGCCGCCGTCGCCGAGGTGGGCATACCGCTGTTGATCAATGCCAGCGCGGTCGGCTTCTACGGTGACACCCGCGACCGCGTGGTCGACGAGACCGCCCCGCGCGGTGCGGGTTTCCTGGCTCAGCTGTGCGCCGACTGGGAGTCCGCGACGGTCGTCGCGTCCGACGCCGGGGCCCGGGTGGTGCTGTTGCGCACCGGCCTGGTGCTCTCCCCCGCCGGCGGCATGCTGAGCCGGCTGAAGCCCATCTTCGGGTTGGGCCTGGGCGCCCGACTGGGCAACGGGCGCCAGTACTTTCCGTGGATCAGCCTGGAGGATCAGATCCGCGCGATCCGGTTCCTGCTCACCGATCCCGCACCGGCGGGTCCGGTGAATCTGACCGGCCCGGCACCGGTCACCAACGCCGAGTTCACCACCGCGCTGGGCCGCGTGCTGCACCGGCCGACGCCGATGGTGCTGCCCGGCTTCGCCGTGCGCGCCGCGTTGGGTGAGTTCGCCGACGAGGGGCTGCTCGGTGGGCAGCGCGCCATCCCGGCCGCACTGGAGCAGGCCGGTTTCGTGTTCCTGCACAACACCGTCGGGGAGGCTCTGACGTATGTCACCACCGGCGCCCCACCGGCGTAGCGTCGAGTACGTGACTTCCATCCGCACCTCGGACGAACCCCTGCAGGTACGCGAGCTGGGCAGCCTGGACTACCGGCAGGCGTGGCAACTGCAACGCGAGATCGCCGACGGGCGGGTCGCGGGCGGCCCGGACACCCTGCTGCTGCTGGAGCATCCGCCGGTGTACACCGCTGGCAAGCGCACCGAGGATCACGAACGCCCGGTGGACGGCATCCCCGTCGTGGACACCGATCGCGGCGGCAAGATCACCTGGCACGGTCCCGGCCAACTGGTCGGCTATCCGATCGTCGGGCTGACCGAACCGCTGGATGTGGTGAATTTTGTTCGGCGCCTTGAGGAAGCCCTCATCACGGTGTGCGCCGGGCTGGGTCTGCAGACCGGCCGCGTCGGGGGACGCTCCGGGGTATGGGTGCCCGCTGACGAGAAAGGTCCGGCCCGCAAGGTCGGGGCGATCGGTATCCGGGTGGCGCGCGGGGTGACCCTGCACGGGTTCGCGCTCAACTGCGACTGCGACCTCGGCGCGTTCGGCGGCATCATCCCGTGCGGTATCGCCGACGCCGGGGTGACCTCGCTGACCGCGGAGCTCGGGCGCCATATCGGGGTGAAAGATGTCACTGACGCGGTGGCCGAGGCCGTCGCGGACGCTCTCGACGGGCGGCTGCGAGTAGCATCTACACAGTGAGTGTCGTACCGGAAGGCCGTAAGCTACTGCGCCTCGAGGTGCGCAACGCCGAGACTCCCATCGAGCGCAAGCCGCCGTGGATCAAGACCAAGCTGCGCACCGGCCCGGAGTACACCGAACTCAAGGCCCTGGTCCGCCGTGAGGGACTGCACACCGTCTGCGAAGAGGCCGGCTGCCCCAACATCTATGAATGCTGGGAGGACCGCGAGGCCACCTTCCTCATCGGCGGCGAACAGTGCACCCGCCGCTGCGACTTCTGCCAGATCGACACCGGCAAGCCCGCCGAACTCGACCGTGACGAACCCCGCCGGGTCGCCGAGAGCGTGCAGGCCATGGGCCTGCGGTACTCGACGGTCACCGGGGTGGCCCGTGACGATCTGCCCGACGGCGGCGCCTGGCTCTACGCCGAGACCGTCCGCCAGATCCACGCACTCAACCCGAACACCGGCGTCGAACTGCTGGCCCCGGACTTCAACGCGATCCCCGAACAACTTGCCGAGGTCTTCGAATCCCGGCCCGAGGTGTTCGCCCACAACGTCGAGACCGTGCCGCGCATCTTCAAGCGCATCCGGCCCGCGTTCCGCTACCAACGCAGCCTCGACGTCATCACCGCCGCCCGCGACTTCGGCCTGGTGACCAAGAGCAACCTCATCCTCGGCATGGGCGAAACCCCCGAGGAGGTCCGCACCGCACTCGACGATCTACACGCCGCGGGCTGCGACATCGTCACCATCACCCAGTACCTGCGCCCGTCCCCGCGCCATCACCCCGTCGAGCGCTGGGTCCGCCCCGAGGAATTCGTCGAGCATTCCGACTACGCAACCAGCATCGGCTTCCCCGGGGTGCTGGCCGGACCGCTGGTCCGCTCCTCGTACCGGGCAGGCAAGTTGTACGCCGAGGCTGCGCGGGTCAGAGCAGCCACCGGCGCATCGTAAACTTGTCAAATGGCGAAATCGCGTACCCCCGCCCAGAACAAGGAAGCCAAGGCCGCCGCAAAGGCCGCCCGTAAGGCTGCGTCCAAGCAGCGCCGCAGTCAGCTGTGGCAGGCCTTCCAGATTCAGCGCAAAGAGGACAAGCGGCTGCTGCCGTACATGATCGGCGCGTTCGTGCTGATCGTCGGGGCCTCGGTCGCCCTCGGCGTGCTGGCCGGCGGTTTCACCATGTACATGCTGATCCCGCTCGGCATCATCCTCGGTGCGCTGGTCGCCTTCATCATCTTCGGCCGGCGCGCGCAGAAGTCGGTGTACCGCAAGGCCGAGGGCCAGACCGGTGCGGCCGCCTGGGCGCTGGACAATCTGCGCGGTAAGTGGCGGGTCACTCCCGGCGTCGCGGCCACCGGACACTTCGACGCGGTGCACCGTGTCGTCGGCCGTCCCGGCGTGATCCTGGTCGGCGAGGGTTCGGCCACCCGGGTCAAACCGCTGCTGGCGCAGGAGAAGAAGAAGACGGCCCGCCTGGTCGGCGATGTGCCGATCTACGACTTCGTCGTCGGCAACGGCGAGGGCGAGGTGCCGCTGGCCAAGCTGGAGCGCCATCTGGGCAAGCTGCCTGCCAACATCACCGTCAAGCAGATGGACTCGCTGGAGTCCAAGCTGGTGGCGCTGGGCTCCAAGATGGGCCCCGCCGCCATGCCGAAGGGGCCGCTGCCCAACCAGGCCAAGATGCGCGGTGTCGGCCGCACCGTGCGCCGCAAATAGTCGCAAACGCAAATTTTTGCCCTAGATTCTTCGCATGTGCACCGCATGCGACTGGGCACCACATTTCGCCAAACTGACGTCGACCCGGCGCACCGTGTTGCGCGCCGCAACCCTGACGGTCGCCGTCGCGGCCGCCGGGACGATGTTGACGGCCTGCGCCGACGCAACGTCCCCGGCGCCGGCCGCCGGGCCCACCCCGAGTTTCGTGTTCCACAACGGGCGCATCTACACCGTCGCCGGACCCACACCCTGGGCTCAGTCGCTCGCCGTCACCGGCGACACCATCTCCTATGTCGGCGACGACGCCGGAGGGCTGGCGCTGGCCGGTCCGGACACCCGGGTGATCGATCTGGACGGCCGACTGCTGATGCCCGGTTTCGTCGAGGGCCACATCCATCCCTTCCTCGGCGCGTTCCTCAGCCATGGCGTCGACCTGCAGGTGCCGACCAAGGCGGACGCCCTGGCCGCCATCGCCGCCTACGCGAAGGAACACCCGGACGGGCCGGTACGCGGATTCGGTTGGCGGGTGGACATGTTCGGCCCCGAAGGACCCACCCGTGCCGACCTCGACCAGGTGCTGCCGGACCGGCCCGGTTTCTTCTTCGCGATCGACGCGCACAGCATGTGGGCCAACTCCAAAGCACTGGAGGTGGCCGGGGTCAGCCGCGACTCCCCCGACCCGGTGCCCGGCTTCAGCTACTACGCACGCGACGCGGGCGGTGACCCCACCGGTTACGTGCTCGAGGTGGACGCGGTGCTCAGCCTGGTCAACGCCATCGACCCGATCTCGCCCGAGGGCATGCAGCAGATGCTGGAGGAGTGGCTGCCCAGCGCATCGGCCGCGGGCATCACCTCCGTGTTCGACGCCGGCGTGCCGCCGGTGGGTGGCGATCAGGCGGCCATCATCGGGCTGTACTGCGATGTCGAGAACAAGGGCGCGCTGCCGTTCCGCGTCGTCGCGTCCTACAGCATCAAGTCACCGCCCTTCGACGATGCCGTCGAGCAGTTCACCGCGATCCGCCGGCAGGTCGGCACCGATCTGGTGGACGTCGGCTTCGTCAAGATCGTCGGCGACGGCACCCAGGGCGGTTACACCGCCTGGCTGCTGGAACCCTATGCGGACAAACCGGATTCGATCGGCGGATCACCGTTCACCGAGGATCAGTGGCATCAGATGATCGGCACCCTGGACGCCGCCGGAATCGATGTGCACGTGCACGCCTGCGGTGAGCGCACCGCCCGGGTGGCACTGGACGCCCTGGAACAGGCGATCGCCACCAACCCGGCGCGCGACCGGCGCAACACCGTCGCCCACCTGATCCTTCTCGAAGGCGACGACAGCGCCCGGTTCGGTCGCAGCGGCACCGTCGCCGAGTTCTCTGCCAACTGGTTCTCCGCCGACCCGGACACCGTGGTGAACATGGCCGCGCGGTACGGGGCGCCACGCAAGGACAACTTCTACCGCATCCAGGATGTGCTGCGGTCCGGCGGCCGGGTGTCGCTGGGCACCGACTGGCCGGCGGCGGGCTACTTCTCCACCTACAAGCCGTTGGACTCCATCCAGATCGGCGTCACGCGGCAGCTGATCGGCGATCCGGAGGCCGAGGTGCTCGCGCCGGCTGATCAACGCCTGACCGTCGAGCAGGCAGTACACGCCAATACCCTGGGCGCAGCCCATCAGATCCGCCTCGACGACCGGGTCGGTTCGTTGGAGGAGGGCAAGCTCGCCGATCTGATCGTGCTGGACCACAACATCCTGGAGATCGACCCGCACGATATCCATGCGGCCAAGGTCACCATGACGATGATGAACGGCCAGATCCGGCACCAGGCGTGACGTTTACCGCCGCACGACGGCGGTCTTGGTGGCCAGGTCGTGCAGGCTGCGCTGGTCCGAGTCGGTGAACAGCGCCGGGATCACCAGGACAATCAATAGATTGCGCATCATGGCACGACCCAGTCCTACATGCTCGCGATTGTCGACCGACACCACCGTCAAACCGAGTGCAAACTGACCGGGCGTGAACCCGAAAAGCCGCACAGCTGCCACCCCAAGCACGAACCACATCACAAACTGAGTTGTCTGCAGATCCCTGATGGGCCCCAAGCCGATCGCTACCAGGAGGGCGGCCAATCCGACCGCGATGAGCCAGTCGACCAATATCGCGCCCAGGCGACGGCCGAACCTAGCGATCGAACCTGGACCATTCTCGGGTAGCCCCAGGCGATGCCCCGGATATTCGTCGTTGGGGGCTCCTGAGTTCGAGGGTTCCGGTCCGGACAACCAGGACGAGATCTCACGGGCCATGACCTCAAGCATAGGGTCACCCCTATTGCGTAACGTCGGCGCAACATACGGTTGACGACAGTGCAACATGACCTCCATAGCGTCAACGCGCGGGTCACCAGAAAAGGAGAATTTGCAGTGGCAGAAAAGACCTCCGATGACATCTTCAAGCTGATCAAGGACGAGAAGGTCGAGTACGTCGACATTCGCTTCTGCGATCTGCCCGGTGTCGTGCAGCACTTCTCGATCCCGGCAGCGGCCTTCGACGAGAGCGTTTTCGAAGACGGCCTCGCCTTCGACGGCTCGTCGGTGCGCGGCTTCCAGTCGATCCACGAGTCCGACATGATGCTGCTGCCTGATCCCAACACGGCACGCATCGACCCGTTCCGGGCCGCCAAGACACTGAACCTCAGCTTCTTCGTGCATGATCCGTTCACCCGCGAGGCCTACTCGCGCGATCCGCGCAACGTGGCCCGCAAGGCGGAGAACTACCTCATCAGCACCGGTATCGCCGACACCTGCTACTTCGGTGCCGAGGCCGAGTTCTACATCTTCGATTCGGTGAGCTTCGACTCGAAGATGAACGGCACCTTCTACGAGGTGGATTCCGAGTCCGGCTGGTGGAACAGCGGCGAGCCCTTCGAGGCCGACGGCTCCCCCAACCGCGGCTACAAGGTCCGCCCCAAGGGTGGCTACTTCCCGGTCGCGCCGTACGACCACTACGTCGACCTGCGCGACGAGATGGCCACCAACCTGCAGAACGCCGGGTTCGTCCTGGAGCGCGGCCACCACGAGGTCGGCACCGCAGGCCAGGCCGAGATCAACTACAAGTTCGACACCCTGCTGGCCGCAGCCGACGATGTGCTGCTGTTCAAGTACATCATCAAGAACACCGCGTGGCAGAACGGCAAGACCGTCACCTTCATGCCCAAGCCGCTGTTCGGTGACAACGGTTCGGGTATGCACGCGCACCAGTCGCTGTGGAAGGACGGCAAGCCGCTGTTCCACGACGAGTCCGGTTACGCCGGTCTGTCGGACATGGCGCGCCACTACATCGGCGGCATCCTGCACCACGCCCCGTCGCTGCTGGCGTTCACCAACCCGACGGTGAACTCCTACAAGCGTCTGGTGCCGGGTTACGAGGCCCCGATCAACCTGGTGTACAGCCAGCGCAACCGGTCGGCCTGTGTCCGTATCCCGATCACCGGCAACAACCCGAAGGCCAAGCGCCTCGAGTTCCGTTGCCCGGACAGCTCGGGTAACCCGTACCTGGCGTTCGCGGCCATGCTGATGGCCGGTATCGACGGCATCAAGAAGAAGATCGAGCCGCTCGCCCCGGTCGACAAGGACCTCTACGAGCTGCCGCCGGACGAGGCCGCCAACATCCCGCAGGCCCCGACGTCGCTGGCCGCGGTGATCGACAAGCTCGAAGAGGATCACGAGTACCTCACCGAGGGTGGGGTGTTCACCGAGGATCTGATCGAGACCTGGATCTCCTACAAGCGTGAGAACGAGATCATGCCCGTGCAGATCCGCCCTCACCCGTACGAGTTCAGCCTGTACTACGACGTTTAGTCGGCACCGCCGACGCGACGTGTAAGTCGTTCACGTCCTAGCGCGAGCCTTCAACGGCCCCCGGATTTCCGGGGGCCGTTGTCGTGTGTCCTCGGTAGGGTCCCCAACCATGATCAATCTGACTGCTCGCCTCGACGCGCTTGCCCCGGCGGTGCTGAGTCTCGTCCGGATCGTGTTCGGTTTCCTGTTCACCTTGTTCGGCACCTCGAAGGTGTTCGGCTGGCCGATCGCCATGGCGCAGCCCCTGGGCGCCTGGCCGGTCTGGTACGCGGGCCTCATCGAATTGGTGGCCGGCCTGCTCATCCTCGTCGGCCTGTTCACCCGGCCCGCGGCATTCCTCGCCTCCGGCACCATGGCGGTCGCCTACTTCTGGCAGCACCAACCGCTGGGGCTGTGGCCGATCGTGCCGGTGGAGTACGGCGGCAACGGCGGCCTGGACCCGATCCTGTTCTGTTTCGTGTTCTTCCTTCTCGTGTTCACCGGCGCCGGTCCGTATTCCCTGGACCGGGTGAGAAGTCGCACAACAACGGACTAGATACTAAGCGGACCGCAGTCCTATTATCTGATCCATGACCTCACCCGGTATCGACACCAAGCTCTCGCAGTTCGCGCCCGTCGTGCTCTCGGCATTCCGGATCGTCTTCGGCCTGCTGTTCACCGTGCACGGCACCCAGAAGCTCTTCGGATTCCCCACCGCCATGGAAGGCGGGACGGTTCCGGTCGGCACCTGGCCCTACTGGTACGCCGGCGTCATCGAACTGGTCCTCGGCCTGCTCATCCTGACCGGTCTGTTCACCCGGATCGCGGCGTTCGTCGCCTCCGGCGAGATGGCCTACGCCTACTTCACCGCGCATCAGCCGACTGCGCTGTGGCCCATCGACAACGGCGGCGAACTCACCGTGCTCTACTGCTTTGCGTTCTTCCTGCTGGTGTTCGTCGGCGGCGGGTCGATCGCGCTGGATGGCGTGTTGCGACGCAAACGCTAAACCGCCGGGCGCGCCCAGGCGGGCATGATGAAGATGCCCTCGGCCTCCACCGTCACGCCCTCGGCATCCAGGATCTGGCCGCGCGCAAAGGCTTTGATGCCCTCGGTGCGGTCCACCCAGGCCTCGGCGCGCAGCGAGCCGAGCGGGGTGCCGCGCAGATACTTCAGGGTCAGCGTGCCGGTGAAGCGCGGCTTGACCAGCCCCTCACTGGCCACCTCGCCCAGAATGTGGTCGAGCACCAGCGCGCAGATACCACCGTGCACCCGCCCCGGTGGACCCTCGTAGGGAGCGCCCAAGGTGAACTCGGTCCAGCACCGACCGCTGTCGGTGTGCTCGATGACCAGCGGTGGCGCGATCGCGTTGCGCAGCCCGATCGCGGGATCCGCCCAGGTGACCGGCTTACCGGTATCGGCATGCCGCATGGTCCGCGGGCCGTCGTAGCGCTGCTGCTCCAGCGTCTCGGTGACCGCCTCGATCGCGGCCTGGGCCGCGCGGATGGTGTCAGCGTCGGCCCCGGTCCGGATGCTCGCGTCGACGAGTTTGCGGACCGCCGCCGCCAGCGGCCCGTACAGGGCCTGCTGCCGGTCGTGCTCGTCGGCACTGATCTCGGTGAAGGGCTGCATGCCACCTCCTGGTCAGAACTACTTCTCTCCTGGTTGTATCAGCCGCCCCGCCGGGCCGCGGATTCGGGGCATGGGCCTGCCAGGACGGTCTGCTTGTGATTAACTCCTGAGCGGTTGACGGCTGCGTCAGTAACGAGGGGGATCACGGGTGAAACGGGCACCGGCTTACGCACGCCACATCGGCCGGGTCGGCGCCCTCGCGGTGGCACTCGGTATCGGGGCGGCCTGCCCGGTGGCGTGGGCCGAACCGGATGCCGACACCGGCCCCGCGGCGACCGACGCCACATCCTCGGCACCGGAGTCCTCGGCCCAGGAGTCCGCGACCACCCCCGATGCCCCGACGACCGACGCCGAGCAGTCCGCACCCACCTCAGAGACCGCGACCGAGAGCGACACCGGGGAGCGGTCCGCAACCGCGGAACCCACCCCGAAGAAGAAAAAGAAATCCGCGCGGACCACCGTCGAGCGCACCGTGCGCACCGCCACCGCACCCCGGCCCCAGACCGCCACCGCGCGCACGGCCACCGTCGAACCCCCGCCGGCGCCTGCACCGGCACCTGAACCGGTGGTCACCGCGCCCGATCCGGTGCTGCCACCACCGGTGCCGAAACCGGAGGCAGCGGCGGCAGGCGCGGCCGTCGCCACCGTCGAAGCGGTATCGGCCGCACCCACCGCCGGCGGCGGCACCGATGCACCGGTGGCCACCGCGGGGCTGTGGACGCTGCTGGCCGCGGCCCGTCGCGAGCTGGGTGCGACGGCTGCCGAGACCGGCACCGCCGCCGCGATCACCACCGCGGCCGCACCGATCCCCGGACAGCCCGTCGTCCTGGAACCCGAGATCGGCGAACCGGATCCGGGCACCGGAGCGGTGACCGGCCGCATCGTCGCCACCGACGACAACCGGCTCACCTATGCCGTGGTCACCCCGCCCGCGCAGGGCACGCTGACCTTCAGCAGCAGCACCGGCGCGTTCACCTACACCCCGACCGCGGCCCAACGCATCCGTGCCGGCCTGGGCACCGAGCCCGATGCCACGTTCACGGTGACGGTGTCCGACGGCCGCACCCCGAAGGTCAGCACAGACGTCACCATCGCGATCGACCCGACACCGGTGCATCAGCTCGGGCCCGTGACCACCGGGCACCAGGTGACGGCGGTGGCCGCCACCAACAACCGCGCGTACCTGACGAATTCGGCCAACGGCACACTCACCGTCGTCGACACCATCAACGGCACCGTGCTGACCACCATCACCGTCGGGACCAACCCGATCGCGGTGGCCGTAAAACCCGACGGCCGCGCCGTCTACGTCGCCAACGCCGGAAGCAACACCCTCTCGGTGATCGACACCGCCACCAACACCGTACGGCGCACCATCGCACTGAAATTCACACCCACCGCGCTGGCGATATCGACCGGCGGCGGCACGCTATACATCGGCAACGCCACCGGCAAGATGGCGAAGTTCGGCACCTCCAGCAACCGCGTCCTGGCCTGGGTCGGCAACACCGCCGGAGCCTCCTCGATCGCCGTCAGCCCCGACGGCAAACGGGTGTACACCGCAACGCCGGCCGGTGTCACCGTGTACTCCACCTCCTCGTGGTGGAACCACACCGCCCGCACCATCGCCGATACCGCCGACACCTCGGCACTCGCCGTCAGCCGGGACTCCCGGTCGATCTACGCCGTCACCGGGACGACGGTCAAGGTCGTGGAAAGCAGCCGGCACACCGTGGCCGGTGAATTCGCCACCGGCACAACGACAAACCACGCCACCGTCAGCCGGGACGGGTCGCTGCTGATGCTGGCCGGAACCGATGGCACCCTCGCGGTCTACAGCACCGCCACCCGCACCGCGCTGACCGCCCTGGACACCGGGGGTGCTGCGGGCGGGATCGCCACCAGCCCCGACGGTATGCAGATCTACCTGACCGACGGCAGCGCACTGCGCGTGGTGTCCCTCGTCCCGCCCAACCAACGACCCGAGGTCGGTACCGCCGCCGGTACCGGCAATGCCACCACCGGTGTGGTGACCGGCACGACCGGTGTCACCGACGGTGACGGTGACCGCCTGAAGATCACCGTGACGTCGGCACCGACCAAGGGCACCATCACCTTCGGCGCCGACGGCACCTTCACCTACACCCCGACCGCTGCGAACCGACACAAGGCGGCCGCCGACATCGCACCGCTGACCGACCGCATCGACACCGTCACCATCACCGTGGACGACGGTCGCCGCGGCATCGTCACCCAGACCATCAGCCTGGCCGTGCTGCCCGGCAACACCACGCCGACCTACCGAGTCACTGTGGGACAACCGAACTCGGCCACCGGGGTGATCACCGGAACGGTCACCGCCGGCGATGCCGACCGTGACCGCATCACCTTCGACGGCACCGCGGCCACCATGAAGGGCACCCTGGTCGTCGGCGCCGACGGCAGGTTCACCTACACCCCGACCGTCACCGCCCGCCACGCCGCCGCAACCAGCGACCCGGCGGCCAAGACCGAGAACGTCACCATCATCGTCGACGACGGTCACGGTGGCGTCGTCGCGGTGCCCCTCACCCTGACCATCGCACCACGCAACACCGCGCCGGGTATCGCGTCGATCACCGGGCTGCAGACGCACACCGGCACCGGCCGGGTCACCGGCACCATCACGGTCACCGACGCCGATCTCGATCCGCTGACGTTCACGGTGCCGGTCGGCCCGACCCGCGGTGCGGTGACGCTGGCGGCAGACGGCACCTTCGGCTACACCCCGACCGCGGCCGCCCGCGCCGCCGGGGCCGGCACCGACTCCTTCACCGTCACCGTCGATGACGGTCACGGCGCCGTCCAGACCGTCACGGTCACCGTCGGCATCGCGGCATCCACCCCCGGCAATACGCTGCCCACGCTCGGCACCATCGCCTACACCTCCTCGGTGAACAGCATCACCGGGGTGGTCACCGGCCAGATCCATGTCAGCGATTCCTCGCCGCTGAGCTATCTGCTGACCTCGGCCGCGCCGACCACCGGCACGCTCACCATCAACCCCAACACCGGCGCCTTCGTCTTCGCCCCCACCGTCGTCACCCGCTACCGCGCCTGGTTCACGCCGGAAGACGATGCGCTGACGTTCACGGTGTCCGCCCTCGACGGACAGGACGGTGTGCCCGTCGATGTCACCATCGGCATCTCGGCGGTCCACCCCGATGTCGACGGCACCCTCACCCTGGCCGAGCTGAAGAACCTGGCCTCGACCGGGTATCTCGACGTCGGCCGCAACGCTGCGGGCAAGGTGCGCAACATCGACGGCACCTTCACCGTCGACAGCGTGACCGACGCCACCTCCGCGGCGGCCATCCTCAATCGCATCTCGCTGCTGCTGGGGGTGCCCACCGGATTCGCCAATGCCGCGGATATCACGGTGTCCACCAACGATTTCGGATCGGTGTTCTACCGGCTGCGGCCGACGGTCAACGGGGTTCGGGTGCTGGGCAGCGAGGTGGTGCTCACCACCGACGCCACCGGCCGCGTCACCGGTCTGGTCAGCAACTACGACCCCGCCGTCACCGGGGTGAACACCCACCCCGCCGCGCTGGTCAACACCGCGGCCAAGGCCATCGACCTGGTGAAGACCGACCTGCTGGCCGATCTGGGCGGCAACCCCAGCCAGGCCACCAGGGACGCGTTCTTCGCGACGCTGACGTTCACCCCCGAACTGGTGATCTACGCCGAGGATCTGAACAACGCACCCCGGCTGGCCTGGGCGGTGCACGTCGGATCGGCACCGGACAGCGTGTATCCCTCGGTCGGTGTGCGCTACCTGATCTCGGCCAACGGCTCTGCTCCCGGCACCATCTTCTCGGAGTTCTCCAAGGCCAAACATGCGCTGGCGCCGGTGCGTAGCTCGGGCACCGACCAATTGGGCAAGGTGCGCACCGTCACCGCCGCCAACACCGGCACCTCGATCGTGTTGACCGACGTGACGCGCAACATCACCACGTACGCCACCCGCTATGTGCAGGCCGGCTGGGTGGGACAGCCCAACATCCCGGGCACCGTGGTCGGTTACACCACCCGGTGGTTGGCGGCAGCGGTGTCGGCGCAGGCCAACATGGTCCGGACCTACGACTACTACGCCTCGATCCTGGGCCGGGATTCGTTCGACGACAACGGCGCCGCGGTGATGATGGCCATCGACTACAACCCCAGCGGATCGGCGGCGGCCGGCTGGCGCAACGCCGCCTGGACGGGGTCGGTACTGGTCTTCGGCGATTCCGGAAATACCCAGGCCGCACTGGATCTGGTCGCCCACGAATACACCCATGCGGTCATCGACCACATCAACGGCCTGGCCTACCTCGGCGAGTCCGGCGCCATGAACGAGTCCTACGCCGACATCATGGGCGCGCTGATCGAGAACAAGACCGGCTCGGCCCGTTGGCTTTTCGCCGAGGACGCGGCCGGCAATCCGTATCGCAACATGGAGGATCCCTCGGACTACCGGCAGCCCGAGAACTACGCCAACCGGTACGTGGACCCGTGCGGCTGCAACGACAACGACGACTTCGACTACGTGCACAGCAACAGCGGCATCTTCAACTTCGCGGCGTACAAGATGATGGACGCCACCAGGGAGCAGATCTCCGGTGAGCAGTGGGCGCGGGTGTTCTACGACTCGCTGTACCGGCTGCCGTCGACGGCGAAGTTCATCGATGCCCGGTACGCCGTCGTCAGTTCGGCCCGCGCCCAGGGCTTCAACGACAGCCAGATCGGTGCCATCAAGTCCGCCTTCGACTCGGTGGGTATCGTGGCCGACCGGCTGACCTGAGCGTCAGCCGCCGAAGACGTTGCGCACCACGGACTTCGCCCGCCGGGTCACCCGCAGGTAGTTGTCCAGGAACTCCCCGCCGTCGCCGTTCGGCCAGCCGGCCGCGGCGGCAACCGCGTTGAGCTGCCGCCCGGGTCCGGGCAGCTGATCGGTGGGCTTACCGCGCACCAGCACCAGCGCATTGCGGGCCCGGGTCGCGGTCAGCCACGCCTCGCGCAGCTGGGCGATATCACCTTCGGCGAGCAACTCGGCCGCCCCGATCGCATCGAGGGTGTCCAGTGTCGAGGTGTTGTGCAGGGCCGGGATCTTGTCGGCGTAGCGCAGCTGCAGCAGCTGCACCGTCCACTCGATATCGGCCAGACCGCCACGGCCGAGTTTGGTGTGGGTGTTCGGATCGGCACCGCGTGGCAACCGTTCGGCGTCGACGCGGGCCTTCACCCGACGGATCTCCTGCACCGCCTCGGCGGACACCCCGCCGGCCGGATAACGCGTCTTGTCGGCCAGCAGCAGGAAACGCTCACCGAGCTCCAGATCGCCGGCCACCCGGTGCGCGCGCAGCAGCGCCTGGATCTCCCAGGGCTGCGCCCACTGCGAGTAATACGCCTCGTACGACGCCAGAGTGCGTACCAGCGGGCCGTTACGACCCTCCGGCCGCAGGCCGATGTCCACCTCCAAAGGCGGGTCGGCACTGGGTGTTCCGAGCAGTGCGCGTACCTGTTCGGCCACCGACACCGCCCACTTGACCGCCACTGTCTCCTCGGCGCCGTCGGCCGGTTCACAGACGAACATGACATCGGCATCGGAGCCGTAGCCCAACTCACCGCCGCCCAGGCGGCCCATCCCGATGACCGCGATCTTGGCGGGTGCGCCGCCGGCCGGGGCCTTGTCGCGGATCACCACCTCCAGGGCGGCCTGCAGCACCGCCACCCAGATGGACGTCAGCGCCCGGCACACATCGGTCACCTCGAGCATGCCCAGCAGGTCGGCCGACGCGACACGGGCCAGCTCGGCGCGGCGCAGCGACCGGGCCGCCGCGATCGCCCGGGACGGATCGGTATGGCGCCCGGCCGAGGCCACCAGCGCCCGGCCCACGGTCTCCGGATCGACATCGAGCAGTTTCGGGCCGTGCGGGCCGTCGGCGTAGAGCTGGATGACCTCCGGTGCCCGCATCAACAGATCGGGCACATAGGCCGAGGTGCCCAGCACCCGCATCAACCGTTTGGCGACAGCACCCTCGTCGCGCAGCGTGGACAGATACCAGCGCAGGTCACCGAGTTCCTCGCTGATCCGACGGTAGGCCAGCAGGCCACCGTCCGGGTCCGGAGTGTCCGACAGCCATTCCAGCAGGGTGGGCAGCAGCACCTGCTGCACCCGGCCGCGCCGGCCACCCTCACTGGCCAGTGCGGCCAGATGGGTCAGCGCGCTCTGCGGCCCCTCGTACCCGAGCGCGGCCAGCTGACGCTCCGCGGACTCGGTCGACATGACATCCGAGAAGCCCTGCTTGCCAACCGATTCCAGCAGCGGCTGATAGAACAGCTTGGCATGCAGCCGGGACACCCGGTGGCTCTGTCGCTTGAGCTCACCGCGCAGCACCCCGAGCGCGTCATGCTGCCCGTCGGGGCGGACGTGGGCGGCCCGGGCCAGCCAGCGCATGGCCTCCTCGTCATCGGCCTCGGGCAGCATGTGGGTGCGCTTGAGGCGCTGCAGCTGCAGCCGGTGCTCCAGCAGCCGCAGGAACTCATACGACGCCGTGAGGTTGGCGGCGTCGTCGCGCCCGACATAACCGCCGGCGCCCAGCGCCGCCAATGCGTCCACCGTCGACGCGACATGGAGCGAGTCATCACTGCGGCCGTGCACCAACTGCAGCAACTGGACCGCGAATTCGACATCGCGCAGCCCACCGGTGCCCAGCTTCAGCTCGCGTTCCCGGACCCCGGCCGGTACCAGCTCGACCACGCGGCGCCGCATTGCCTGCACATCGGCGACGAAATCCTCACGCTCGCAGGCAGTCCACACCATCGGCATCAGGGCCTCGATATAGCGCGCGCCCAGCTCGGCGTCACCGGCGGCCGGCCGGGCCTTGAGCAGCGCCTGGAACTCCCAGGTCTTGGCCCAGCGTTCGTAGTAGGCGATATGCGAGTCCAGGGTGCGCACCAGCTGGCCCTGCTTACCCTCGGGCCGCAGCGCCGCGTCCACCTCGAAGAAGGTGTCACCGGCAAACCGCATCATCTCCCCGGCCACCCTGGTGGTGATGCCGTCGGCATCGTCGACGACGAAGATGACATCGACATCGCTGACGTAGTTCAGTTCGCGGGCACCGCATTTGCCCATCGCGATCACCGAGATCGTCGGCCCCGGGGTGTCGTCCCCGCACACCGTGCGCACCGCGACCGCCAGCGCCGATTCCAACGCGGCATCGGCCAGATCCGAAAGGTGTTCGCCCACCGTGCTGAACTGCAGCACCGGTTCGTTCTCCACGGTCGGCGCCAGGTCCAGGGCCGCCAGCACCAGCACGTGATCGCGGTACAGGTTCTTCAGCGTCAGGCTCGCGTACCGCAGGTCGGTGATCGCGGCGACCTCGGCCAGGAAGGCCTCACGCAACTGCGGACCGGACGGCAAGGTCACCCTGCCGGCGAGCAGCCGCCAGGCCTGCGGACGGGCCACCAGGTGGTCACCGAGAGCCAGCGAGCCACCCAGTACCGCGAACAGCCGCCCGCGCAGGGACTTGTCCTTCAGCAGCGACCGGTTCAGCTCATCCCAATCGCCCTCGAGCGCGTCGGCCAGTCGCACCATGGTGCGCAGCGCGGCATCGGCGTCGGGCGCGCGCGACAGCGACCACAGCAGTTCCACATAGTCGTCGGTGATCCAGCCGAGCCGGTTGAGGTCCTCACGGGCGGTCAGCTCGACGAGGCCCAGCCGTCCGACGCCGGGCAGCGTGGGGCGCTGCGTCGCAGGTTTGGGCACCCCTCGAACTTACAGCGACAGGTAGTTCTTCAACTCGAACGGGGTGACCGTGCTGCGGTAGTTCTCCCATTCCGTGCGCTTGTTGCGCAGGAAGTAGTCGAACACGTGCTCCCCCAACGCTTCCGCGACCAGCTCGGAGTTCTCCATCTCGGTGAGCGCCACGCCGAGGCTGCCAGGCAGCTCCTTGTAACCCATGGCGCGGCGTTCCTCCGGCGTCAGGCTCCAGACGTTGTCCTCGGCCTGCGGGCCCAGTACGTAGTTCTTCTCGACACCACGCAGCCCGGCGGCCAGCAGCACCGCGTAGGTCAGGTAGGGGTTGCAGGCCGAGTCCGGGCTGCGCACCTCGATGCGGCGCGAGGACGCCTTGTGCGGGGTGTACATCGGCACCCGGACCAGCGCGGACCGGTTGGCTGCACCCCAGGACGCCGCCGTGGGCGCCTCGCCGCCGTGCACCAGACGCTTGTAGGAGTTCACCCACTGGTTGGTGACTGCACTGATCTCGCTGGCGTGCTCCAGGATGCCGGCGATGAACGACTTGGCGACATCGGAGAGCTGCAGCGGGTCGTCGGCGCTGTGGAAGGCGTTGTTGTCGCCCTCGAACAGGCTCATGTGGGTGTGCATGGCCGAGCCCGGGTATTCGCCGAACGGCTTGGGCATGAACGACGCCCGCACCCCGTCACCGAGGGCGACCTCCTTGACCAGGTAACGGAAGGTCATCACGTTGTCGGCCATCGACAGCGCATCGGCGTAACGCAGGTCGATCTCCTGCTGGCCGGGCGCACCCTCGTGGTGACTGAACTCGACGGAGATACCCATCTGCTCCAGCGCGTCGATGGCATGCCGACGGAAATTCGGAGCCGAATCGTGCACGGCCTGGTCGAAGTAACCACCATTGTCGGCGGGCACCGGGGGCTCGTCATCGGCGCCCGGCTTGAGCAGGAAGAACTCGATCTCCGGGTGTATGTAGCAGGAAAAACCCAGGTCACTGGCCTTGGCCAGCTGCCGACGCAGCACATGCCGGGAGTCCGCCCAGGAGGGTGAGCCATCGGGCATGGTGATATCGCAGAACATCCGCGCCGAGTGGTGCTGGCCGGCGCTGGTGGTCCACGGCAGCACCTGGAAGGTGGACGGATCGGGCCGCGCGACCATGTCCGCCTCCGAGACGCGCGCGAAACCCTCGATGGAGGAACCGTCGAATCCGATGCCCTCTTCGAAGGCACCTTCGAGTTCGGCGGGCGCGATCGCCACCGACTTCAGGTACCCGAGCACATCGGTGAACCACAACCGGACGAAACGGATATCGCGTTCCTCCAGCGTGCGCAGCACAAATTCCTTCTGGCGGTCCATGCCAGAAGCCTAGGTACCGGCTGTTAAATCCGTGTTACGCGGCCGAGTCCGGATTCGTGCATCTTCACGTGGTTCAGTGGTGCCGTGATCGACGACCCCGGGCCGGGCAGCGCATCGCCGGCCGCTGTGCAAGAACTGCGGGCCCTGGCCGACGTGCTGCGGATGGCCGAATCCGCCGCGGCTGCCGCCGAGTGGGGCGACGATACCGCGCTCGCCGCGGCCGCCCGCACGGCGCGTGTCGAGGTCGCCCGGTCGCAGGATTCGATCGGCGCCGACATCGGCGCGTCGGGCGCGTCACCGCAGTGGTTGGCACGCGCCGCCGACCATGCCCGGGGCGTGGCAGCCACCAGCGGGGAGCAGCCGGCCGCTGCCGATGTCGTCGTCGCGGTCGGACTGGCCCGGGCCGCGGTGGCCGAGGCCGTGCTGACCGTCGCGCGGGCCCGCGAGATCGTCCCGGAGCCGACGCGCGCCGCCGTGCTGCGCCGCGCCCGCCCGGCGCTGCCCGGCCTGGCCCGCCGGGCGGCAGCCGAGCTTCGGCACATCGTGTTCGACTCACCGCGAGCGATACTGGCCCGCACGGCCATCACCCTGGGCATCGCGTTGAGCATCGTGGCCTTCTATCACTTCGCCGGGCTGGTCCGCTACGACGCCGGCCGGCTGACGCTCTACCTGTTCTCGGCCGTCATCGGCAGCGTCATCTGCACCAACGCACTGTGCTTCGAGGCCGAGCGGGTGCGCCGCGCCCTGTCGGCGGGCGAACGGATCTGGCAGGTACTGGTCACCAAGAACCTGGCGATGGCCACACTGGTGATCGGCGCCGGTCTGCCGGTGATCCTGGCCCTGACGGCAACCGGGGACGGCAATCCGGTGGCGATGATCGACCAGCTGGTCACCATGGTGTTCATCTGGCTGGGCGTGGGCAATGTCCTTTCGGTCGTGTATCCCCTTCGCCACGAACCGTTTTCGGCCCGCATCGCCGACGGCACCTGGAAGCCGTTCCTGTTCTCCTTCGCGCTGTCCTACGGTGTCGGGCTGACGGTGAACCTGATGATCTACTGGCGGCTGTGGTCGCGCCAGACCGCCTCGCGCGAACTGGTGGGCGGTGACTGGGCAGCGTTTGCCCTGGTGCTGGCCAGCGCCCTGACAAGTTGGGTGCTGCTGACGGTGTTCGCGGTGGCCTGCAGCCGCGAACCGCGCGTCCGCGCGCTGCTGTCCCGTGAGATGGTCCCGTTCCGGAAACCGGCGGGCTGACTCAGCACCGCAGATCGGCCGGCGGTGACACCTGCTCGGTGAGGTAGGCCAGCACCGCGGTGTCCACGCAGGCGTCCCCGTTGAACACCACGGTGTGCTGGCTGCCGTCGAACGTGATCAGCGGGGCCTGCAGTTGCTGGGCGAGGCTCACCCCGGCCTGATACGGCGTGGCCGGATCCCGGGTCGTCGACACCACGACGACCCTGCCGGGTCCCGGCGATACCGCGGGTCGCGTGCTGCCCGAGGCGGGCACCGGCCACAGCGCGCAGATATCGCGGGGCGCGATACCGGTGAAGGTGCCGTACTCCAGGAAGGGTGCGGCGATCCGGGTGCGCCGGTCGGCCTCGGCCCATACCGCCGGATCGGGTGGGTACTGGGCGTCCACGCAGCGGATCGCCGTGAAACTGTCCTGCTGATTGGTGTAGCGGCCCGCCGCGTCACGGCCCAGGTAATCGTCGGCCAGCATCAGCAGATCGCCGGCGTCGGTGCCGCGCCGCAGGCCCAGTAGCCCGCTGGTCAGGTACGGCCAATACCGCTTGGAATACAACGCATTCGCGGTTCCGGTGATGGCGTCGGCGTAGCTCAGGCCGCGGGGATCGGAGGTCAGGCCGGGCCGCTGCACCAACGGATCGATGAGTTCGTGATAGCGGGTGACGAACTGGGCGGGATCGGTGCCCAGCGGGCAATCCGGTGAGCGCGCGCAGTTGGTGGCGTACTCGGTGAAGGCGCCCTGGAATCCGGTCAGCTGAGCGATGTTCTCGTCGATCGGGTCGGCCGCGGGGTCCATCGCACCGTCGAGCACCATGGTCCGGACCCGGTCCGGGAACTGCTCGGCATACGCGGTGCCCAGCTCGGTGCCATAGGAGAAGCCCAGATAGTTGACCTGCTCGTCGCCGAGCGCCGCGCGGACGGTGTCCATATCGCGGGCGGCGGTGGCGGTGCCGATACTGGCCAGGAAGTCCGGGCCCATCCGATTCAGGCAGGACTGCGCGAACCAGCGGTGGACGTTCTCGATGTGCGCCACCCCGGCCGGACTGTAATCGGCCATCGGTTCGCGCCGGTAGGCATCGAACTCGGCATCGCTGCGGCAGCGCAACTGCGGGGTGGAGTAGCCGATTCCGCGCGGATCGAAGCCCACCAGGTCGAAGCGCCTGCCGATCTCGGTCTCGGCCAGCGCGGTGCCCATATCGGCGACGGTGTCGACGGCCGAGGCGCCGGGCCCGCCCGGATTCACCATCAGGTTGCCGATCCGCTGCCCGGAGGCCGGTATCCGGATGACGGCCAGCTGAGCCTGCGCGCCGCCGGGGCTCGTCCAGTCCACCGGCACCGGCACTGTGCCGCATTGCGCCGTGCTGATGACAGGCCGCTCGCCCAGGAACTGCGCACAACTGCCCCACACCACCGGCTGGCCGAAGACTGCCTCGGGTTCGGCGTGCGCGGGTGCGCACAGCATGCCGGCCACGGCGAGGGAGGCCAGCAGCATCGCGAAAAGCCTGCCCGCCAGCCACATGTCGGCCATGGTTGCATGCGGCGGGCCCGGCACCCGGCCACGAACCGGTGCGTTGATCAGACGGTGACGGCTTCGTGACCTGTCCGCCGACGAGCTAGCAGCGGGTGTCCTCCGGCGGGACCACGACGTCGATCAGGTACTCGGCCGAGATGTCGTCAACGCAGGCGTTGCCCTGGAAGACGACGGTGTGCTGGGTGCCCTCGTAGGTCAGCAGCGTGCCGCCGATCTGACGGGCCAGGTCGACACCGGCCTGGTACGGCGTCGCCGGATCATTGGTGGTCGACACCACCAGCGTCGGCGGCATGTTCTCGACCTTGAGTTCGTGCGGTTCCGAGGTCGGCGGCACCGGCCAGAACGAACACGTGCCCATCGGGGCGTTGCCGGTGAACTCGCCGTAGCTCATGAACGGGGCGACCTCACGGGCCTTGCGGTCCTGCTCGATGACGGCCTCGCGGTCGGTGACCGGGGGCTCGTCGACACAGTTCACCGCGATCCGGACATCGGTCGAATTGTTGTAGTGGCCGTTGACATCCCGGCCCATGTACAGGTCGGCCAGCGCCAGCATGGTGTCACCGCGGCCGGCGCGGAGTTCTTTCAGCCCATCGGTCAGGTGGCGCCACAGGTTCGGCGAATACAGCGGCAGGATCGTCCCCACCAGTGCGTCGCTGTAGCTCAACCCGCGCGGATCGCCGGTCGGTGCCTGGTCCTCGACCAGCGGGTCGACCAGCGATTTGTACACCTCGGTGGACTTGGCCGGGTCGGTGCCCAGCGGGCAGTCGGGTTCCTTGGCGCAGTCCGCGGAGTAGTCGTCGAAGGCGGTCTGGAAGGCCTGCGCCTGGCGCAGGTCGGCCTCCAACGGGTCGGCATTGGGATCCACCGCGCCGTCCAGGATCATCGCGCGCACCTTGTCCCCGCCGAACAGTTCGGCGTAGGTGGCGCCGATCCGGGTGCCGTACGAGTAACCCAGGTAGGTCAGCTTCTCGTCACCGACGGCCTCCCGCATCGCATCGAGATCCTTTGCCACACTCTCGGTTCCGATATTGGCCAGGAAATCCTCGCCCATCTTCTCGACACAGCGGTCGACGAATTCCTGGGTTTCGGCCTCGATGTGGGCGACCCCGGCGTCGTCGTATTCGACCATCGGGTCGGCGCGCAGCCGGTCGTTGTCCTCGTCGGAGTTGCACCACAGTGCCGGTTTGGACCCGGCGACCCCGCGCGGGTCGAACCCGACCAGGTCGAAGCGTTCCCGCACCGACGGCGGCAGGCTGCCGACCAACGAGGCCGCGGCCGACACCCCGGATTCACCGGGCCCACCCGGATTGATGAACAGGCTGCCGATCTTGGTGCCGGTGGCCTTGATCCGCATCATCGCGATCTGGGCGACGTCGCCGTCGGGGTTGGCGTAGTCGACCGGCACGGACAGCAGACCGCACTCGGCACCGGTCGGGATCTGCGACTGGCCCGCCCCGCCCTCGCACGGCCCCCACTGCACGGGGGTGCCCGGCCGCGGCGCGGAAAGCACGGCACGGCCGTCGATGGCATTGCTGCATCCGGAGACCAGGAGCAGTGTCATCGAGGCCGCGAGAATCCCGCGCGTGAGCTTCATGGCTGACCATGCTGCCATGCGCTGATATCGCGGCAGGTGAGGCAGCGTCTTGACCCGCCCTACGAGCCGGCCGCTGCAACTAGCTCAGCGATCTCGACGGCGAAGTCGTCGGCCATCTCCCACAGATCGGGCAGCAACTCCGGGCAGGAGATGATGCCGACGTCGAGCTTGCCGCGCAGCGACATGACGGTGATGTTCAGCCCGGAGCCGTGGAAGATCGGGCCCAGTGGGTACATCGCCTTGACCTCGCAGCCCAACAGGTACAGCGGCACCTGCGGGCCCGGCACATTCGACACCACCAGGTTGTGCACCGGCGCGGCCGCGGACAGCTTGCTGCTCGCGTAAACCCGCATCGCGACGCCGAACACGGCCGGCGCGGCGAACTGTGTCCAGTCCTGCAGCAGGGTGGCCCCGATCGCCGAGCTGTGTTGTTTGGCCACCGAATTGGCCTCCGCGATCGCCAGCAGCCGCTCCCCCGGGTCGGCGATATTGGTGTGCAGCTCGGAGAACATGCCCGACACCTGGTTGCGGCCGGGCCGGTCGGATTTATCGTGCACCGACACCGGGATCATGGCCACCAACGAGGATTCCGGGAGCTCGTCACGGTCGAGCAGGTACCGGCGCAGCACACCGGAGACCAGTGCCATCACCACATCGTTGACCTTCACCCCGAAGCGGTCCTTGACCGACCTGATATCGGCGAGGTCCAGCTCGGCGAACGAGATGTTGCGGTGCCCAGTGACATTCGCGTTGAACGCGGTCTTGGGAGCCGCGAACGGGGCCGCCATCGTCAGGCCCTTGGTGGCGCGGCGGGCGGTGTCCACGACGGTGGACACCGTCGCAGGCAGCACATTGGCCAGCTTCAGCGGCCGGGTGACGAAACGAAAAGCGCCGTTGATCGCGATCTCCAGTTCGGATGCGCCACCCACGCCTGCGACCGGATCCGGCGGCGGCGCATCGGGTTCGGTGGTGCACAGCGTCGACATCAGGTTCGCACCGGTGACGCCGTCGACGGCGGCGTGGTGCACCTTGGTCAGCAGCGCGAGCCGGCCACCGGAGTGCGCATCGGTGCCGGCGACGTTCTCGATGACCCACATCTCCCACAGCGGGCGGCTGCGGTCCAACGGCAACGAGGCGATGTGACCGCAGATCTCGGACAGTTCGGCGCGTCCGCCCGGATGCGGCAGACCGATGCGGTGCAGGTGCCGCTGGACGTCGAAATCCTCGTCCTCGACCCAGACCGGATGGTCGAGATTGAGCCTGCTGTCGGCGAGTTTCTCCCGGAATTCCGGCATCGCCTTGATCCGCATTGTCAGTTCGTCGCGCAGCCGGTCGAAGGTGTATCCGCCGGGCATCGTCGAGGTATCCAGCTCCAGGATCGAGCAGACATGCAGCGGCTGGGCGGCCGTCTCGAGGTAGAGGAAGCTGGCATCGAGACCACTCAGTCGTTGCATGCAGCCGATGGTAGGGCGGACCGGTGATGGTGTGAGCAAATCCACTTAACCAGGCGTTCACCTCGGCATGCCTGCGGTGGCACACTTGAGCGCGTCAGACGACCCGGGGACCCGGATGGGCCTCGAGGAACGACCCGACAACACACATCGAAGGACAAAGATGTCTGAGCAGTCTGTTTATGGTGCCGCGAACACGCCCGTGAAGGTGCGTACCCACCACCTCCAGAAGTGGAAGGCCGAAGGCCACAAGTGGTCGATGCTGACCGCCTACGACTTCTCCACCGCCCGCATCTTCGACGACGCCGGTATCCCGGTGCTGCTGGTCGGGGACTCCGCCGCCAACGTCGTGTACGGCTACGACACCACGGTGCGCGTCACCATCGACGAGCTGATCCCGCTGGTCAGTGCCGTGGTGCGCGGTGCGCAGCACGCGCTCGTGGTCGCCGACCTGCCGTTCGGCAGCTACGAGCGCAATGCCGATCAGGCGCTGGAGACCGCCACCCGGTTCATGAAGGAGACCGGTGCTCACGCGGTCAAGCTGGAGGGCGGCGAGCGGGTGGCCCCGCAGATCGCGGCGCTGACCCAGGCCGGTATCCCGGTGATCGCGCATATCGGTTTCACCCCGCAGAGCGTCAACGGCCTGGGCGGGTTCCGCGTCCAGGGCCGCGGCGACGCCGGCGATCAGACCATCCACGACGCGATCGCGGTGGCCGAGGCCGGTGCGGTGGCCGTCGTACTGGAGATGGTGCCCGCCGAGTTGGCCACCCAGATCACCGGCAAGCTGACCATCCCGACCATCGGTATCGGGGCCGGACCGAACTGCGATGCGCAGGTGCTGGTGTGGCAGGACATGGCCGGGCTGAACTCGGGCAAGACCGCGAAGTTCGTCAAGCGGTTCGCCGAGATCGGCACCGAGTTGCGCCGCGCCGCGGTCCAGTACGCCGATGAGGTCGCCGGCGGGGTGTTCCCCGCCGACGAGCACTCCTACTAGATCAGCCGCTCAGGCTTTTTGTTCGGCTCCGCCGAACTCCGCAGCGCGCTTACCCAGGAACGCCGCCACGCCCTCTTTACCGTCGGCGCTGGCGGCGTTTCCGGCGATATGGCGCGCCTCGTGCTCCAACTGCTCCTCGTACCCTGCCGCGTAGCTGGTCACCAGCAGCTGTTTGACCGCGGAGTTGGAGCCACGCGCACCGGCGGCCACCTGCCCGGCCAGCTCGGCGAGCCGGTCGGGCAACTCGGCGTCCGGAACCACCGCCGTCACCAGGCCCCAGTCGAGGGCTTCGGGGGCCTTGACGACGCGGTTGGTGATCATCAGATCCTGGGTGCGGCGCAGGCCGACCAGCCGGGGCAGCACGTAGCTCGCGCCGCCGTCCGGGCTCAGGCCGGCCTTGGTGTAGGCCATGGTGAACGAGGCCGATTCGGCGGCCAGCACCAGATCGCCGGAAACCCCGAGCGAGAAGCCTGCCCCGGCGGCGACACCGTTGACCGCGGTGATCAGGACGGCGTCCATCCGGGCGAAGGTCGACATGGCCCGGTGCAGATCGTTGGCGATGCCCTTGACGAAGGCACCCGGGTCCTCGGCAGCGGCCATCGCCTTCAGATCGCCGCCCGCGCAGAAGAACCGGCCGGCGCCGGTCAGGGTGACCACCTTGGTCTGGGCGGTGTCACACAGCGACGCGGCCACGGCCAGATCGTGCGTCATGGCGGCGTTCATGCCGTTGGCGGCATCGGGGCGGTCCAGCACGATGTTGACGATCGAACCGTCGCGGGTGAACTTCAGCGTCTCGAATGCGGTCATGGCGCACACCGTATTACGCCGGGCGCGTGATGCGTGACACGTGCCCGGTGAAACCCCGTCCTCAGCACGGCGGAGGTTGTTCACCTGGATGTGGCACGCTGTTCACAACTTCGACCGAGCGTCCCATCGAACAAGGGTGAAAATGCCTGCTGACAAGCCAAAAACGTCGCGCCACACCGAGGTTGAGCGCAAGTTCGACGTCGTCGAGACGACGGTCTCGCCGTCGTTCGACGGGCTCGCGGTGGTGTCGAGGGTTCAGCATGCACCCACCCAGGTGCTGGAGGCGGTGTATTACGACACACCCGACCAGGACCTGTCCGCACACAAGATCACCCTGCGTCGGCGCACCGGGGGCACCGATGCGGGCTGGCATGTGAAGCTGCCGGCCGGCCCGGATTCCCGGACCGAGGTGCGCGCGCCGCTGGAGGATTCGGTGCCCGACGAGGTGCGCGATGTGGTGGCGGCCATCGTTCGGGACCGGCCGCTGGCGGCCGTCGCCAGGATCACCACGCACCGGACGGTGTCCCTGTTGTTCGGCGCCGACGAGACCCCGGTCGCCGAGTTCTGCGACGACCAGGTGACCGCCGCCGCGCTGCGCCCGGACAGCGAGCCGCAGGTGTGGCGGGAGTGGGAGCTGGAACTGGTCGGCAAGGGCGGTGTGCCCGATTTGTTGGACCGGTTGTCGAACCGACTGCTCGACGCCGGCGCGGCACCCGCCGGGCATGGGTCGAAGCTGGCCCGGGTGCTCGACACCGGCGAGTCCAAGCCCGTCAAGGTGGAGGAATCCGATCCCGTCCGCCGCGCGGTGGCCGACAACGTCGCCGAGCTGCTGGTGTGGGACCGCGCCGTCCGCGCCGACATCTGGGATTCGGTGCACCAGATGCGGGTCACCACCCGCAAGATCCGCAGCCTGCTCGCCGACGAATCGTTCGGGCTGGCCAAGGACGCCTGGATTCTGGACGAGCTGAAGCTGCTCGCCGGAATCCTCGGGGTGGCGCGTGATGCCGAGGTGCTGGCAGAGAAATACGAGAAGGCACTCGACGGGCTGGCACCGGAGCTGGTGCGTGGCCCGGTGCGGGAACGGTTGGTCGACGGCGCCAAGGCGCGGTATGCCAACGGCTGGCGCCGGTCGCTGCTGGCGATGCGCTCCGAGCGTTATTTCCGTCTGCTCGACGCGCTCGAGGAGCTGGTGGCCGCGCCGTCGGAGACCTCCGAGAAGTCCGAGGACGAGTCGGCCGCGTCCAGTGTGGCGGCGGCCTACAAGAAGGTCCGCAAGGCCGCCGACGCCGCCGAGGAGGACGGCACCGACGAGTCGCTGCACAAGATCCGTAAGCGCGCGAAGCGCCTGCGCTACACGGCGGCGGCGACCGGCGACAGCAAGGTGGCCGAGAGCGCGAAGACCATCCAGAGTCTGCTCGGCGACCATCAGGACAGTGTGGTCAGCCGCGTGCACCTGCTGGAGGAGTCCGATACCGCGCATGCCGCCGGCGAGGACACCTTCACCTATGGGCTGCTGTACCAGCAGGAGGCGGAGGTGGCGACCGAAGCCGAGGACGGTATCGACGCCGCGCTGAAGGCGCTGAAGAAGGCCGTCAAGAAATAGAGGGCGGACGAGCTGGCCTGTAAGCCGGAAATCGGCCGTTGCCATTATCCCAGTTCGCGGCAACTTGGTGCGGTTGGTGGCAAGTCGCAAACGCGGACAGAACTGCGCAGCTCACATCCGCTTTTTCGGGCTGTCCTCAAACTGCCACCAGTGGGCGCAGAGTGGTGCTGTGCGTAGCGCCTGCGTAGCGAGTTCGACTGCGGCTGTCGTCGATAGAACGGCTCAGAGTAAGCGCTACGCCTGCCGACGTCTCTGATCCCGCCGATAGGCCACGGTTGCGTCCAGCGCCGAGAAAGGTCGTAACAAGTTCAAACGAGATGCCCATGCGTTTCGTTCGCGTCGCGTGCGAATCTAGACGTTAGCCTGACGTCGTGGTTCTTCCCTCTACTCTTACAGCCGGAACTGTTGCAAAGGCGGCGATGCCCCTAGTCTTCGCCGCCGCGAAAGCAGCGTCGTCGGCCGCGTGGAAGCTCTATAAATCGACGTACCGGGTCGAACTACCATCCCAAAAGGACCTTCAGCCGGTTACCGTCTGGCTAGCAGAGCAGATCGAAGCGACTCTTGCAATGCAAGATGAAGTTATAGACTCTCGACTCAAGAGCTACCTAGAGTCACCCGACTTTAGTGTGCTCATGCAGCACATCTTCGTATTTCTCTTCGCCGGGAGAGACCCGGTTAACTCTGAGCCCCTACGTTCCGAAATCCTTCGAGGACTCAGCAATAGAGGACTAACCTCCGCAAAAGAAGCCGACGCGCTCCTGCGAATTCTTTGTTCTACCGCCGCAAAGATTACCGAACAAGCCAGCGTTTACGATGACGAACTGTCTTCAGAAGTCAATTCAGAAGCACACACGATCATGTCTACGCTGTATCTAGAGTCCATCGATAATCAGTTGAGAGAACTGCTGTCGCTGCCGACGCTCGATCTGTCGAGAATCGAGGAGATCACGGCAACATTCTCCGCCGCAGTCATTAGAAAATTCGGTAGAATACAACCGCAATCTTTTGATGGTGTTGACCCTGTACCTATAGACAGCCTATTTGTATCGCCCGAGGTAAGGCGTAAAGACCGCTCAGGTTCCGGCGAATACGAAGAAGCTTTGCAGCTTGAGAATATTACCGCCATTCCCCGCGCCGTAATTCTAGGAAATCCGGGGGGCGGCAAAACAACGCTGACCCGCAAAATTGCAAGCGCAATCGCGCTAGGCGAGGTGCGTTTGCATGGCGTAGATCGCCAGATCGTTCCATTCGTTATTATCATTCGCGACTTTGGTAACTACCTCCAAAATGAGGCCGGTTCGATAGCCGACTACATTCTCGAACAGTCGAACTCTGTCTACCAGATCGTAATGGATCGATCTACTCTAGACTACCTGTTAATGACTGGCCGAATATACATAATATTTGATGGCTTAGACGAACTCTTAGATACAAACTATCGGAAAGAAATCGCTGAAATAATCGACACCTTCGCGTGGGCTCATCCAACCGCTAATATGCTCATCACGTCGCGAAAAGTAGGCTACTCGCATAACTCGATGGACCCCAATGTGTTCAGCGAGCTCAGCTTGGGAGGATTTACCGAAAATCAAGTGCAAAGTTACGTAAAGAAGTGGTTCGATCTATCGCCCGATCTTAGCCTATCGCAACGAGATGAAATCTCTTCCAACTTCATGTCCGAGTCTGCTCACGCTTCGGATATTCGCTCGAACCCACTTATGCTCGGATTGATGTGCACAATTTACAAGACTGAATCTTATATACCGCGCAATCGTCCCGAGGTGTATAAAAAGTGTTCTGAAATGTTGTTCAAGACATGGGACAGAAGCCGGGGGCTCTTTACGCCGCTTCCTTTTGAAGCACACCTCGAAGGCGTCTTAGCCTCCGTGGCATACAAGATATACAGCTCCCCAAACTTGCAGGCTG
This sequence comes from Mycobacterium sp. C31M, assembly GCF_053345865.1. Lineage (NCBI taxonomy): Bacteria > Bacillati > Actinomycetota > Actinomycetes > Mycobacteriales > Mycobacteriaceae > Mycobacterium > Mycobacterium sp. C31M. The sequence goes on from NZ_JBKFAX010000026.1 coordinate 76,049, forward strand.
GAATTACAGATAATCAGCTGAGCGGCCTCGCCGCAGACTACCTACTTCAATGGGCATACGAGCAGCGGGCGGAAGCCGAAGCTGCCGCCCGAGACTTCTTCTCGTTTTGCAAAGGCCGAGCCTGGGTCCTTACAGAGGTCGGACTCGATCCAGCTGGAGAAGGGCTTTATCAATTCAGTCATCGTACTTTCCTAGAGTATTTCGCCGGTATGCATCTGGCCCGGAAGCACACCGATTCATCCTCGCTGTGTTCGGAACTGCTCCCAGGAATAGTATCTGGCGACTTAGATGTGGTCGCCGAGCTAGCAATTCAGATGAATGCAGTAAGAGTCGAAGGCGGTCCAGATAGGGCTGTATCGGCCCTACTGTCTGCTGCAGAAGACCTTACAGACTGGGAAAGCAAGGCCGCCCTCGTCATTTTCACTGCTCGTTCACTTTCCTATTTGGTTCCCTCGCCTCCCGTTGTCAGGCGGGTTGTTGCCTTGGTTGTCTCGTCCCTGTTTCCATATCCAATCGATGGCGCTGACACCCACGCCGAAAATGAGCGCGAGGACCTCGATCCCGAATCGCAACGTAAAGATCTTGAGTGGCTGTACCTAGATGCAGTCACTCATTTCAGGTCTGCGGCACGCGAATCTCGGGCGCAATTGGTGCGCGATTATGCAGACAGCGTTGCTCGTTTACTGTCAGACGTAGTTGATGGGACAGACACCAGCATACCGCTCCAGGAAATCACCGCGATGGCGTGGTCTTCGCCTCAGGGTATAGGCTTTAACCCTTTTGACGACACCGAAAAGACGGCAGAGATCACCCAACTTCGTGAGTCAGCTCTTGCCGTAATGAGGCAGCATAAAGACGAGTGGGATTGGGCGAAAATGGCGTTGTACTACGTCGACGAAATTCCAATTGATGATCTCCTATCTAAGTCACCAGAGATCGCGTTACATAGCCTGTCTAGTGTTCCTAGAGCACGGTTTGACTACGTGCCAGCCAGCATGGAATCCATTCGGTCGTTCTTCACCCGCGCGTTGAGAGATGATGCCGACACTGAATTTGACCGAGGCTATAAGGGCGTGCACAGAATTGCCGAATATCTCCGGAGTAGGCCGGAACCGACTATTCATGTGTTTGGAACTTTCAATATTGTGAACAACGCACTTATGGGTGCGCTTACTGTCGCGAAGGCGGGTAAACCTTCTGGGCCCGAGTTGACCCAGTCGGAGCTTGATGATATTGCAGTGCTCATCGCATACTTGACTCCGCCCGAGCACTTCAAGCGAACAAGATCCTCGCTGAGGGAAGTGAGCCAGCACTTAGAAGGCCCGCTAAAGGACCTGTGCGGGTGGTTTAGCTTGATGATGATTGGCCAGTCGCCGACAGTTGCCATGCCCTCAGAGGACCCGCTAGTGCAAATGTGGGCAAAGGCGACTTCCGACGCCGTCACGGACGAAAGCGAGCTGAGGCCACGGAAGTTGGCTGAACCAACCAAACCACGCCACCGAAAGAAGGGCTCCCGCTCGACCAAGCCAACCGATCTCCCCCAGTCGTAGAGTCATAGGACGCGAATCACTGGCGCTGTCAAGAGTTCCGACTTCAAGTTGTTCAAGTCGCCCCTTCGCCCCCCACACACCATTCTCAAATCTAATGAACTGAGACAGTCCCATCGCATGGCCCAGTGCACCAAAGACTCCCAGGTCGCCATGTCGCAGAAGTTGTATCAGAAAAAATGTCTCATATTGACATGTTCTGAGAGTTTTGCGACGATTGGCGCATGGCCGCAACCACCGCTCCCGCCGTCACCGGAACTGTCTTGGGTTATGCCCGCGTGAGCACCGGCCATCAGTCACTGGACCAGCAGGTCGATGCGCTCGTCGATGCCGGGGTCGATGAGGCGCGGGTCTACAGCGACAAACTGTCGGGAACCTCCACCCGCGAGCAGCGTCCCGGCCTGGCCGCTCTGCTTGACTACGCCCGCGAAGGTGACGTGATCGTGGTGGTCGGCATCGACCGCCTTGGCCGTAACGCCGCAGAGGTGATGACAACCATCAGGGAACTTGGGCAGCGCGGGATCGTCTTGCGTTCCCTTCGGGAGGGTATCGACACCTCTAACGCTGCTGGTCGGATGATCGCCGGCGTGTTGGCAAGCCTGGCGGAGCTGGAACTCGAACTAGGACGTGAGCGCCGTACCGCAGCGCGTGAGGCACGTAAGGCTCGCGGGCAGTCCATCGGGCGACCGAAAGCGCTGGACGCGCAGAAGACTGCACTGGCGCAGCGAATGCACGCGGCAGGGGAACCGGCCACCACCATCGCCTCAACCCTGGGCGTCAGCCGGGCGACCGTCTACCGCGTCCTGGCACAGGACAACGAGTCCTGATCTCAACCCCCTGGGGGGTGCCCCCATCGGCACCCCCGCGGTGGCCTCATACCGCCAGCGACTCCTCTCTCTCCGCAGATTTGAAACCAGCCACGGACCAAGCGGCCCCCTTGAGACCCCTAGCGTTGGCTGCTACATACAGCTGATTCAGGTTGTACCCCGCAGCGATACCTGCCTCACGCACAGCAGATGCCGCCACGGTGTCGCGGCCCTGCTCGCACAGCTCGGTGAGGTACGCATCAAACCACCGCTGGCAGGAGACCTTCGACGTAGCCGACTTCTGCGACCTGTGCGAATCCATGCTTACAACGGGACCCGACCGTTCATCCTGAACACCCCGTTCATCCCCGCCGACCTGCGACGGAACCCCCTGAACGGGCCGTTCACCCTGAACAGGCACCACCAGCCGGTAGCGAGTCCCGCCGGCAACCGGAACCTTCACCACCTGCCCCTCTTCAATCAGCTCAGCCAAGGCAAGTGGCAACAACTTCCGCCGGTGCGCCTTCCCCAACGACTCCCTCAAGTCGCTCCATGAAGCAGCCCCGCCCCGCTTGGTCAGCGTGGTAACGATGCTGGCCTTCACCGAGACGATTTGATCGCGTTGATAGTCCTCACGCCCCTCTGAACGCATTGCATCAGCCCGACCACGCTCACGAATCGCAGCTGCCCGAATGTCCGCCTCCTGCTGTAGCAATGAGGCACGAGTCTGGTCGGACACCTCCATGATCGTCCCTGACATGATCCAGTCCCGTTCGATCACCGCAGTCCGCCCATGCATGATCGCCATCAGCGCGGCGACCTTGCAGCGGGTCAGCAGCGCGTGCCCATCAAGGGCATCAACCTCGCCGCGATTACGTGCGGTGTTAGCGGCCTTGATCGCAGCAGCGATCTCGGGAATCGCGTAGACGATCTCGAACACACCATCAGCATCTGGGGCCCATTCCGGCATGTCGGTATCCAACGGTTCAGGATCGTCGAACTCGCCATCGGCGATGTTCGGATCAGTCACCGACACCCAAAGGAACCGCTGCGGAGTGCCACCAGACGTATCGCTGAACAACACCCCGGTGTGCCCCGGCTGCGCACCCACCGACATGCACGCCCGATAGGAATGAGCCGGAACGTTTCGGCTAGCGCCCTTGGTCGCATTGGCCTGCCCGAGCTGCTCGCCCATCGCCATGCTCTTGATCGTCGGCAGCACGATGCTGCCCTGAGTCCTCGTCAATCCCGTCAACGTGTCGATCTCGGACACATCGAAGATGACCGGCACAATCTCATCTGACTCCGATCGCTTGGTAAACGCTTCCGCAATCCCCTGACCCGAACCCAGCGGCAACACCAGAAGATCCTCGGGCCACGCCAAAGCAGCCACCGCCGCACTGGCACCCTTGCCGGTGCCTGAGCGACCTACGAACGCACACAACAGATTCAAGCTGGCCCGACCGCCAATCACCCCCGGCAGCTGCACAAAATGCGGAACGCTCGCCGAGACTCTCAGCAACACCCCAAACAGCACCGCCCACGGTGACACATGGCGAGCTTGAGCCCACTCATAGATCTTCCGCAGCTGATCGCTACCGGACTCTAGAAAGAACTGTTCATTAGTCAATTGATTGCCCTAAATTGATGGCACTGCAACAGAAGTGCAGTTGATCCGCTCATTGGAGAAGGCGCTACGCCGCATCGAACATGGCTTCAAAATGTGCCACGATCTCGTGCCGCTTCCACACGCGACGACGCCCCTGCTTAGCGGACTTGGGGAGCTGACCCAACCGCTCCCAGTACCGCACCGTGTCGATGCTCCGGCCGCAGTAATCCGCGATACCGGCAGCGTCGATGAACAAAGCGACTTCGGACATGTCCAACCTCAAAATCTCGGCAGCACGATGGACCCCTGCCGTTCAGGCTTGCGCAGTTGCGCACTGGACGCCGTGGGGTTTCGTGTCAGGTTGGCTGTCGTTGCTACATGCTGTGGGCGTCCACTGGTGGCGACAGTACACGAACACCTGTTCGACACAAGGCGGCACGCCGGGCGTGTCGCGACCGACCGTCGAGCGGCCTCTACCTCAGCACTGAGTCAATCGCATCGCGCGTCCGATCGTCCGAATCCGGCCACAGGTGCGAATAGGTGTCCAGTGTCTCCGCAGCAGACGCATGTCCCAAACGGGCCTGAACTGTCTTCACGGACTCCCCGTACCGGATCAGCAAGCTGGCGTAATAGTGCCTCAGCGAGTGCAGGCCGCTACGTGGCCCCAGCTTTGCGGCCTTCGCCGCCGCGTTCCAGTGGTATCCGAACGACGACCTGGGAATGGCCTTCCCGTTCCAGGTGAACACCAGCCCCTCGGGACTGGGCGGAAACTGTCTCATGTGTTCTTTGAGCGCCTCGACCACCACATCCGGCAAAGGAATCGTCCGATAGCTCGCCTGCGTTTTCGGCGGTCCAAACGTGACGGGATTCGCCCGGAGGAGTTGCTGGTCGACCTTCACTGTGCCGCTGCGGTCGCCGGGCTCGTCCGGCAGGTGCAGCCGATCTACGAGGAGGCCGAAGCACTCCCCCTTTCGCATACCGGTGCCAGCGGCGAACGTCGCCAGACCTTGCAGCTCGCTTGGCAACTTGCTCCGCACGATCTCGAATTGCTCAGTCGTCGGCGGCACGACCTTCGTGGGCACCTTTTTCGGTAGTTTGGTGCCCTCGCACGGATTAGACGAAATGCACCTGTCACGCACCGCATCTCTGAAGATGCCGAACACGACTCCGTGAACAACCCCCACCGTCGATGGTGCCAACTCGATCCCGGCTACCCACGCCTGTATCTCACTCGGGAGGATCGCAGCTATCGGCCGGTCACCCAGAACCGGGTACGTGTGAAGCCGCAGCCGGCTCTCCACGTGCTCGGCAGAGCTGTCCCGATGCACCTGCCGCTGACGCCACGCCTCCGCGTAGTCACGGAACGTGACTTGACCCGCAGCAGGGTCGATGTAGCTGCCGGTATGCAAGTCGGAATCAACCTGCCGCTTGTGCGCGTCTGCGTCGGCGCGCTTCTCCCACGACTTTGTGAGTTCCTTACCGGTTGGATCGACCCACCGAACGCGCCACCTCCTGCCCCTGCCGTGCAGCTTGGTGCACACCATCGTGCCGGGCGTTTTGAAATGTGTTCGGTCGGTACACCACAGCGGCCCGTCCACATTGTCGGCGGGATAGAACACCTGCTCACCCCTACGGGGGTCACGGTGCCATTGATCCTCCACGCCCGCCCGTACAGAACGTTTCATAGCCGGTGTGCTCACAGCGCGGATCGTACGCCGCCCTGCGTAGCCACTGCGTAGCGGATCGGTTCTCTGCTCACATATACGCTGCTAAAGCGCGGGAGGCGGACGAGCTGGCCTGTAAGCCGGATTCTGTTCCCGCCCGGAGTATCCGGGCGGGCGGCGACCATCCATCTGGACACACCGTCGCCGGGTGCCTCAAGCGGCCTACCCGCAGGCTCGGGCGAGCAGCCCTCGAACGCCTGCGCGACCACAACCGAGGTCGTGGCCTTCTTGGCCTTGCTCCGGGTGGGGTTTGCCTAGCCATCCCGGTCACCCGGGATGCTGGTGCGCTCTTACCGCACCGTTTCACCCTTACCTCCCTTACGGGTGGCGGTCTGTTTTCTGTGGCACTTTCCCGCGAGTCGCCTCGGATTGCCGTTAGCAATCACCCTGCTCTGTGAAGTCCGGACTTTCCTCGAACACCGGTTGCCCGGTGCCCGCGGCCGCCCGGCCAACTCGTCCGCGCGCGCTACCGTAGCACCATGTTGCCTGCCGCCCGCTATCTTCAGCGAGCAAAGGACCTGGCCGACGCCCGGTATGCCGAGCCGATCACCGTCGAGGATCTGGCCGCGGCCGCCGGGCTGCTGCGGTACACCGACCGCTCGGTGGCCGATATCTGCGCCATGGTCGGGTTGACCAGTGTCGGGTCGTTCACCACGACCTTCGCGCGGGTATACGGCCGCCCGCCCGCGGCCTACCGCGCGGCGCTACCGCCGGCCGCGGTTCATGCACGGATTCCCAGTTGCATCCTGGCCCGCGATACCCGCAAGACAGCACATCCGGAGAAGACGGGCGGCGTGCCGCGGTCGTAGCGTTGCCGCCATGATCAAGATCGCAAGTGCCCACCTGTGGGTTCATGACCAGCAAGTCGCGTTGGAGTACTGGACCGGGAAGGTCGGATTCGAAGTACACCAGGATGTTTCGCTACCCGATGTGGACGGGATCTTCCGGTGGCTGACCGTCGGCCCGCGCGGGCAGGACGATGTGTCGATCGTGCTGATGGCGGTGCCCGGGCCGCCGGTGATGGATGCGGCCACCCAGGAGCAGGTTCGCGAGCTGACCGCCAAGGGTTTCGCCGGGACCATCTTCCTGACCACCGACGACTGCCGCGCGTCGTTCGAGGAATTGCGTTCGCGCGGTGTCGAGTTCACCGAGGAGCCGCATGAGATGCCCTATGGCATCGACTGCGGGTTCCGCGACCCGTCGGGCAACAGTGTGCGGCTGACGCAACTGGCGGACGTGTCCAGCCTCGGCTGACCGGACGCTGCTCACCGCCCTTCGTCTCGGCCAGGCGACTGCGACTCAACACCCTCCTCAGTAGGGCGGTGGGTCGCTGTTGCTTTCGGCCTTTTGACGGGCGCGTTGTTCGCGGTTGCGGGTGCGTTCGGCGGTGATGCGTTGGGTTCGGGTTTGTGCTCGGGTGCGGCGCCGTGTGGGCAGCATGGTGCCACGGCACTCGTTGTCGAGCGGTGTGATGTTCCGTTTTCGTGGGACCGGAACGTCAAAGCGTCTGTCGGGGAACAGTATTGCCGCACCGGGTGCCGTGCGATACACATGGCCCGTCGGCGCCGTCCAACAGATCGTGCCGTCGGGTTCCATGACCGGTGTCCACCCATAGTGGGTCTTCAGCACGTGGTGTTCACGGCACATCGGGTGCAGGTT
>NZ_JBKFAX010000027.1:0-72930 GCF_053345865.1 Mycobacterium sp. C31M
GCAGACCGAAACCGGTGCGGTGATGATCTCCCCGCTGCCCGGGGTGACCGACTGCAAACCCGGCTCGGCGATGACCGCGCTGCCCGGCATCTCGGCCAAGATCGTCGATGATGACGGTAACGACCTCGCACCCGCCCGCGACGGCGCCGAACCCGTCACCGGATATCTGGTGCTGGACAAGCCGTGGCCGTCGATGCTGCGCGGCATCTGGGGTGACGACGAACGTTTCAAGGAGACCTACTGGTCCCGGTTCGCCGAACAGGGCTGGTACTTCGCCGGTGACGGCGCCCGCTACGGCAGCGACGGCGAAATCTGGGTTCTCGGACGCATCGACGACGTCATGAACGTCTCCGGGCACCGCATCTCCACCGCCGAAGTCGAATCCGCGCTCGTCGGACACGCCGGGGTCGCCGAGGCCGCCGTCGTCGGCGCCACCGATGAGCAGACCGGCCAGGGCATCTGCGCGTTCGTCATCCTCAAGAGCCACGCCGCCCAGATCAGCCACGAACAGATGGTCGACGAACTACGCGCCGAGGTCTCCAAGGAGATCTCACCGATCGCCAAACCCCGGGAGATCCACGTCGTTCCCGAACTCCCCAAAACCCGCAGCGGCAAGATCATGCGCCGACTGCTTCGCGATGTCGCCGAAGGCCGCGAACTCGGCGACACCTCAACCCTGGTCGACGCACAAGTCTTCGAAGCCATCCGCGCCAACAAGTAACAGCCGGCGCGATCCCACCCTCAGCAGCACAGGACAAGGAGCAGACATGTCCGACGAAGCCTTCATCTACGAGGCGATCCGCACCCCGCGCGGTAAGCAGCGCGGTGGTGCCCTCACCGCGATCAGGCCGGTTGACCTGGTGGTCGGCCTGGTGGATGAAATCCGGGTCCGTTTCCCGGATCTCGACGAGAACCTGATCTCCGACGTCATCCTCGGTGTGGTCACACCGATTCACGAACAGGGCGGCGATATCGCCCGGACGGTGGCGATCGCCGCAGGCCTGCCGGACACCACCGGAGGTGTGCAGCTGAACCGGTTCTGCGGGTCCGGTCTGGAAGCGGTGAACATGGCCGCGCAAAAGGTCCGCTCGGGCTGGGACGACCTGGTGCTCGCCGGTGGTGTGGAATCGATGAGCCGCATCACGATGCTGTCCGACGGTGGCGCGATGTTCAACGACGTCGCGTTCACCTATGACAATCGGATCGCCCCGCAGGGCATCGGTGCCGACCTGATTGCCACCATGGAGGGCTTCACCCGCGAGGACGTCGACGCCTATGCGCTGCGTTCACAGCAGCGCGCGGCGGCCGCCTGGTCCGGCGGCTACTTCGCCAAGTCGGTTGTGCCGGTGAAGGATCAGAACGGACTGGTGGTGCTCGACAACGACGAGCACATGCGCCCCGGCTCCACGATGGAGAGCCTGGGCAAGCTCAAGGCCGCATTTGCCGACATGGGTGCGATGGGCGGCTTCGACGACGTGGCACTGCAGCGCTACCACTGGGTCGAGAAGATCAACCACGTGCACACCGGCGGCAACAGCTCGGGCATCGTCGACGGCGCCGCGCTCGTGCTCATCGGCTCCGAAAATGCGGGGAAGGCTCAGAATCTGACGCCACGGGCCCGCATCGTGGCCACCGCCACCAGCGGCGCCGATGCCACGATCATGCTCACCGGTCCGACCCCGGCCACCCAGAAGGTGCTCGACCGGGCCGGGCTGACCGTCGATGACATCGACCTGTTCGAGCTGAACGAGGCGTTCGCCTCGGTGGTGCTGAAGTTCCAGAAGGACCTGAACATCCCTGACGAGTTGCTCAACGTCAACGGTGGCGCCATCGCGATGGGCCACCCGCTGGGCGCCACCGGCGCCATGATCACCGGAACCATGGTCGACGAGCTCGAGCGTCGCGGCGCCAAGCGTGCGCTGATCACGCTGTGCATCGGCGGCGGCATGGGCGTGGCCACCATCATCGAGAGGGTTTAAGACCATGGCAGAGAACACGATTGCGTGGGACCAGGATGCCGACGGCATCGTCACCCTGACCTTGGACGACCCGACCGGTTCGACCAACGTCCTCAACCGCGCATGCCAGGACTCGCTGCATAGCGCCGTGGAACGGATCGTCGCCGAGAAGGATTCGATCACCGGTGTGGTGATCACCAGCGCGAAGAAGAGCTTCCTCGCCGGTGGCGATCTCAAGTGGATGATGGGGCTGGGTCCGCAGGACACCGCCGAGGCGTTCACGACCGTGCACGGTGTCAAGGCCGATCTGCGCACGCTGGAGACTCTGGGCAAGCCCATCGTCGCCGCCATCAACGGCGCGGCGCTCGGTGGAGGTCTGGAGATCGCGCTGGCCACCCATCACCGCATCGCGTTCGACGGTCGCGGTGTGGTGATCGGCCTGCCCGAGGTCACCCTGGGCCTGCTGCCCGGTGGCGGCGGCGTGGCCCGCACCGTGCGGATGTTCGGTGTCCAGAAGGCGTACACCGAAATCCTCGCCCAGGGCACGCGGTTCGCCCCGGCGAAGGCGCTGGAGGTCGGGCTGCTAGACGAGCTCGTCGGCAGCGTCGAGGAACTGATCCCGGCCGCCAAGGCGTGGATCAAGGCCAACCCTGAAGGTGGCGTGCAACCGTGGGATGTCAAGGGCCACAAGATCCCCGGCACCTCCGCACTGGCTGCGGTGCTGCCGTCGTTGGGATCGAGCCTGCGCAAGCAGCTCAAGGGCGCACCGAATCCGGCGCTGCGGGCCATCCTGGCTGCCGCGGTCGAGGGGGCGCAGGTCGACTTCGACAACGCCTCGCTCATCGAGAGCCGCTACTTCACCGAATTGGCCACCGGGCAGGTGGCCAAGAACATGATCCAGGCGTTCTTCCTGGACCTGCAGGCCATCAACGGTGGCGCCTCGCGCCCCGAAGGCATCACGCCGGTGCCGATCACCAAGATCGGCGTGCTGGGTGCGGGCATGATGGGCGCCGGCATCGCCTACGTGTCGGCCAAGGCCGGCTATGACGTGGTGCTCAAGGATGTCTCGATCGAGGCAGCCCAGAAGGGTAAGGCCTACTCCGAGGGTCTGGAGGCCAAGGCGCTCAAGCGGGGCAAGACCACCGAAGAACGATCTGCTGCCTTGCTCTCCAAGATCACCCCGACCGCCGATCCGGCCGACCTGGCCGGTGTGGACTTCGTCATCGAGGCCGTCTTCGAGAGCCAGGAACTCAAGCACAAGGTGTTCGGCGAGATCGAGGACATCGTCGAGCCCAACGCCATCCTCGGCTCGAACACCTCCACGCTGCCGATCACCGGTCTGGCCTCCTGCGTGAAGCGCCAGGAAGACTTCGTCGGTATCCACTTCTTCAGCCCCGTGGACAAGATGCCGCTGGTGGAGATCATCAAGGGTGAGAAGACCTCTGATGAGGCGCTGGCCCGGGTGTTCGACTACACGCTGGCCATCAAGAAGACCCCGATCGTCGTCAACGACAGCCGCGGCTTCTTCACCTCCCGCGTCATCATGACCTTCCTGAAGGAAGCCATGACTATGCTCACCGAAGGCGCGGCGCCGGCCAGCATCGAGCATGCCGGATCGCAGGCGGGCTACCCGGCTCCACCGCTGCAGTTGGCCGATGAACTCAATCTGGAGCTGATCCACAAGATCGCCGCGGAGACGCGCGCCGCGGTGGGGGACGGCTACGTTGCCCACCCGGGTGAGGCCGTGGTGGCGAAGATGATCGAGATCGGCCGGCCGTCGCGGCTGGCCGGTGCCGGCTTCCACGAATACGCCGACGGCAAGCGCATCGGCCTGTGGGGCGGTTTGGTGGCCACATTCACCACGACCAGCGGCAGTGGAATTCCCTTGCAGGACATGATCGACCGAATGCTGTTCGCCGAGGCGATCGAAACCCAGAAATGTCTCGACGAGGGTGTGCTGACCTCGACCGCCGATGCCAACATCGGGTCCATCATGGGCATCGGATACCCCGGCTACACGGGTGGCTCGGCCCAGTTCATCGTCGGCTACCAGGGTCCCCTGGGCGTCGGTAAGGCCGCCTTCGTGGCCCGCGCCAAGGAACTGGCCGCGAAGTACGGCGAGCGGTTCACCCCGCCCGCCTCGCTACAGGACTGACGACCCGCGGCCGGGGTCAGCCCAAGCCCGAGCGCAACCGCGTCACGAACTCCTGGGTCTCCGCCCAGGACGGCAGCAGTCCATCGGCCAGTGCCTGCGCCAGCGTCGGCGCCCCCGCATCGCGTTCGGACAGGATCAGCCGGTGCTCCAGTGGCCAGTCGATACCGAGCGAGGTCGCCAGGATGGTGTGCTCATGCTCGGGGACGTAGCCCGCCGAGCACAGGTACATCACCGTCGAATCGTCTTCCAGGGCAAGGAAAGCATGCCCCAGGCCCTCGGACAGATAGACCGAACGGCGTTGCCGGTCGTCGAGCAGCACACCGTCCCAGCGCCCGAAGGTCGGCGAGCCCACCCGGATGTCGACCACCACGTCGTACACCGCACCACGCACGCAGATCACGTACTTGGCTTGGCTCGGCGGCAGTTCGGCGAAGTGCACACCGCGCAGCACCCCCGCCGCCGAGATGGAACAGTTTGCCTGGGTGATGTCGAACCGGTGGCCGGTCATCTCGGTGAAGGACCTGTCGGTGAACCACTCGAAGAACGTTCCGCGCGCGTCGTTGTGCACGGCGGGGGTGATCTCCCAGGCGCCGGGCACGCTCAGTTCCCGGGCGCTCATTGCGCGCACCGAGTTCCCGCGCCGACGCTGACCAACCACCGCATGGCGTCAGCGTAGACGCGGGACGTGCGCCGCTCGCCGAAATCAGTTGAGCCCGAGGGGACCCGCCAACTCGGTCAGCGTGGGCACCAGTTTGTCCCAGCCGCCGAGCACCTGGATGGCGACGTGATCGGCACCGGCCTCCAGATGCTGGTTGAGCCGGGCCGCCACGGCATCGGCGGTCCCGTGCGCGACGACCGCGTCGATCAATCGGTCGCTACCGGGCTTGGCGATATCGTCCTCGGTGAAGCCCAGCCGGCGCCAATTGTTCAGGTAATTACTGAGATTCAGGTAGAAGTCCACCGATCCGCGGCCGATCTCGCGGGCCTCGTCGACATCGGTGCTCAGCACCACCTTGTGCTCGGGCGCGAGGAACACGGTCTTCCCGATCAGATTGTGGGCCTGTCCGGTGTGCTGTGGGGTGGTCAGGTACGGATGTGCCCCCGCACTGCGCGCCGCCGCAAGCTTGAGCACCTTGGGGCCCAGGGCGGCGATGACGCGACGGCTGGTGGGCACGTGCGCGGCATCGAGGGCGTCGAGGTATTCGACCAGCACGTCGTAGGGCTTGCGGTACTCCTCGGTGTGCTCCGGGTGGCCGATGCCGATGCCCAGCAGGAACCGGCCGGGGTAGGCCTTCTCCACCCGGTGATACGCCTCGGCGACCTCGGCGGCATCGGCGGTCCAGACGTTGACGATGCCGGTGGCGATCTGCAGGTTCTCGGTGGCCTCCAACAGCGGCTCGACGTAGTTCAGGTCGCCCTTCGGTGACCCGCCGATCCACACCGCGCCGTACCCGAGCCGCTCGATCTCGGTGACCTGATCCGGCTTCGGGACCCCGAAGGTCCATACCCCGTAGCGGCCCAGATCCGGCTTGAGGTTCACGGCGTCTGTCATGGCGTCATCATCCTTCGTCTCGGTGCAGCGGTCTCAGCGCAGGCGCAGCGGCCCGGCCAACTCGGTGAGTGCGGGCAGCAGTTTGTCTGTACCCGTCAGCACCTGAACCGGAACATGGTCGGCTCCGGCGGCGATGTGCTCGGCGAGCCGGGCCGCGATCGCCTCGGTGCTGCCGTAGGCCACGACGGCGTCGACCAGCGCATCACTGCCCGGTTTGGCGACATCGGCGTCGGTGAAACCGAGCCGGCGCCAGTTGTTCAGGTAGTTCGCCAGGTTGAGGTAGACCTCCAGGGCCTTGCGGCCGACCGCCCTCGCTTGGTCGGCGTCGGTCGTCAGGACCACCTTGTGTTCAGGCGCCAGCAAGGCATCCGGCCCGATCAGCTCACGCGCCTGCGCGGTGTGTTCCGGGGTGGTCAGGTAGGGGTGCGCGCCGGCGCTGCGGCGGGCCGACAACTTCAGTACCTGCGGGCCGAGGGCGGCGACCACGACGCGGTCCTTGGGTACACCGTGCTCGCCGAGCGCGTCGAGATACTCGGTGAGCGCGTCGTAGGGCTTCTTGTACTCGGTATGCGCCTCGGGGTGCCCGACGCCGATCCCGAGCAGGAAGCGGCCGGGGAAGGCCTTCTCGATCCGGTGGAACGATTCGGCGACGGGACCGGCCGCCGCGGTCCAGATGTTGACGATGCCCGTCGCGAGCGCCAACGTGTCGGTGGCCGCCAGGATCGGGTCGATCCATTCGAGCGCGGCCGGCGGGGATCCCCCGGCCCAGATGGCGCCATAGCCGAGCGCCTCGATGTCCTTGAGCTGTTGGCCGTCGAGCTGCTGCCACTGCGAGTAATGCCCGAAGACGCCGTACGGTCCGAGATCTGGTTTGGTCATAGTCCGGTCAACCTCAGGCCAAACCCTGCGCATTCCGATCGCCGCATGGCGATTCGAATTATTCGGTGCCTGCGGCCGACAACTCACCCGGCGTCGGGATGATCGGTGCCGGCGCCACCAGCGGCAGGCACACCGCGAACCGGGTGTCACCGGGTTTGGACTGCACCGAGATGTTGCCGCCGTGCTTTTCCACCACGATCCGCCAGGCCAGGTCCAGACCGAGGCCGGTGCCCTCACCGAACGGTTTGGTGGTGAAGAACGGTGTGAAGATCCGGTCGATGACGTCCTCGGGAATGCCCGGTCCGTCATCACAGATCTCGACGCGGATCATCTCCTCGTTGTCCCGGCTGGTACGGATGGTCAGTGTGCCGGACCCGCCCATCGCCTGGATCGCGTTGTCGATGATGTTCGTCCACACCTGATTGAGATCGCCGGGATAGCACTGCAATTCGGGCAGTGTCTTGTCCAGGTCCTTGCAGATGGTGACCGGCCGCCCCTTACCCGGGCCGCCGATCTTGTCACCGAACATCATGATGGTGCTGCGCAGCAGCTCGTGGACGTCGGCGCTGCCGTAGCTGCCGCGGTCCATCTGCGAATACTGTTTGGCCCCGGCCAGCAGCGCCGAGATGCGCTTGCTGGCCTCGGCGATCTCGTTCATCCGCAGCTCGTTGTCGATCGTGTACTTGAGCCAGCCGATGGCGCCCTGCAACGAGGCGGTGGAGTCGAGATCGTCGACCAGTGCGGACACCCGTTCCAGCCAGTCGGTGTCCAGACCCGCCTCGACGAACGTCGGGGCGTAGTCCCAGGCGCCGACGATGCCGTGGTCCTCCAGCCAGTCGCCGAGTTCGTCCTCGCGGTCGGAGGCCTCCAGCGCGGTCAGCTCCAGGTCCTTGTTCTTGGCGACCTGCTCGGCGACCTGATCCTGGATGTTGACCAGGGCCCGCAGCGCCTCCGGGGTGAACTTGGCCTCGGCCACCATCGCGAGCTTGTGCCGCATGTGCCCGACGCTCTCGCGCAGGTCGGCGACGGCCCGTGCGGTGGCGGCGGCGGGGTTGTTGAGCTGGTGGGTCAGACCGGCGGTGATGGTGCCCAGGGCCAGCAGCTTCTCGCGCTGGCCGATGATCTGGCTCTGCCGGCGGCCGCCGACCATGTGGCCCTCCAGCAGGTGCACCGCCATCGGGAACTGATCGCGCATGAACTCGGCGAAGGCCCGGGCTTCGAGGACGAACACCCGCGACGGTTCCACCAGCCGCACCGACGCCTGATAGAGCTGTTCCTCACCGGGGATGTAGGCCGACCACGCGCCGAAGTAGACACCGCGCTGTGAGGTGCGGTTGGTCTGGATGTCGACCCCACCGGAGCGTTTCGACATGATCAGCTCGCCGTCGATCATGACGTAGAAACAGGTCGCCGGCTCACCCTCCTGCACGATGGGCCCGGCCGGGAAGTTCTCGATGGTGCCCGCCTCGCAGAGCGTGTCGAGCTGCTCATCGGAGAGGTGCTCGAACAGGAACAGCGTCCGCAGTTCGTCGCGCACACACTCTTCACTCATGTCTCAGGCCTCCGCTAGGTACCGGTGCACGAACATCACTGCCATCGACCCTTCGCCGACGGCCGCGGCAACCCGCTTGGCGGATTCCGAACGCACGTCTCCTGCAACAAACACACCCGGCACACTTGTTTCCAGGTGGTGTGGCGGCCGGTCCAGCGTCCAGCCGACCACGTCGCGCAGATCCGGCCCGGCCAGGATGAACCCGTGGTCGTCACGGGCGACCACGCCGTCGAGCCAGTCGGTGCGCGGCGTCGCCCCGATGAAACAACACAGCCGGTTGGCCGGAACTTCCTCCGTCTGTCCGGACTGTCGGTCGGCCAGCGTGAGCCCGACCAGATGATCGTCCTCGGCCGCGGTGCCCACCACCTCGGTGCAGGTGCGGACGTGGATGTTCTCGGTCGCCTCGATCTGCTGGATCAGGTAGTAGGACATCGATGCCTCCAGCGAGGGCCCGCGCACCAGCATCGTGACGTTCTTGGCCGTCTTCGACATGAACATCGCGGCCTGGCCCGCCGAGTTGGCCCCGCCGACGATGTAGACCTCTTCGCCGGCGCATTCAGCGGCGTCCGACACCGATGCGCCGTAGTAGACACCCCGCCCGATCAGATTGGACTCCTCGGCCGCCGAACAGCCACCGACCGACAGCTCGCGGTAGTCGACGCCGGTGGCCAGGATGACCGCACGGGCGCCGATGGTGCGGGTGCCGTCGTTGTCATCGGAGAATGTGATGGTGCGGGCCGTGCCGACCTCGCCGGCCTGCAGATGCACGGCCTTGCGCGTGGTGATCACCTCGGCGCCGAACCGCTCGGCCTGCCGTCGCGCAGTGGTCGTCAGATCGATCCCGGAGATGCCGTTCTCGAAACCCAGGTAGTTCTCGATCCGTGAGCTGCGCCCGGCCTGCCCGCCGGTCGTCGCACGCTCGATCAGCACGGTGTTCAGTCCCTCGGAGGCGCCGTACACCGCCGCGGCCAGGCCGGCCGGACCGCCGCCGATGACGGCCAGGTCATACATCTCCAGCGACGGATCGGTGGACAGGCCCAGCATGTTGGCCAGGTCGGTGTCCGTCGGCTCGACCATGGGCTTGCCGTCCTCGGTGATCACCACCGGCAGCTGGCGGCCGTCCAGGCCGGCGGCCTCCAACAGCTGACGGCCCTTGGGCTCCTCGGCGGTGAACGCCTTGAACGGGTAGCCGTTGCGGGCCAGGAACTGCCGCACGTCCCAGGACCGCGGATTCCATTGGTGGCCGATCACCTTGGTGTAGGGAATGGCGTGATCGCCGGCGGCATGCCAGGACTCCAGCAGACCGTCGATCACCGGGTAGAGCTTCTCCTCCGGCGGATCCCACGGCTTGAGCAGATAGTGGTCCAGGTCGACGACGTTGATCGCGTCGATGGCCGCGGTGGTGTCGGCGTACGCGGTCAGCAGGACCCGCCTGGCCATCGGATAGAGGTCCATCGCGGCTTCGAGGAACTCGATACCGCTCATCTGCGGCATCCGGTAGTCGGCGACGAACACCGCGACGGTGTCCCCGCGCAGCTTGAGTTCGTGCAGGGTGGTCAGGGCGTCGGGGCCGGATTCGGCGCGCACGATGCGGTACCGCTCGCCGTAATGACGACGCAGGTCACGCGCGACGGCACGGGACACGGCGGGGTCGTCATCAACGGAGAGGATCACTGGTTTGCGGGGTTGGCGCTCGGCGTCAGACATCAATGATGATTATGCGCCGACGGTCCACTACTTATCCCTGTCAGATCGCTGACGGCGTAAGGGCCTACGCTCGCGCTTTGTGACGGCTCTGGAATTTCTCCGACTCGATCCACGTCGACCTTGACCCCGAAGCGATGTACGCGCTGGTGTCCGATATCGGCCTGATGGGGAGTGGAGTCCGGTCTGCAAGGTGTGCTGGTGGGACGATCCCGACGCCGGGGCGGTGGCCGGGGCCTGGTTCACCGGGCGGAACGTGCTTCCCGAACGCACCTGGGAGACCCGCAGCCAGGTGGGTGGCCGCCGAACCCGGCCGCGAATTCGCGGGAGGTCAACGACGGCTGGGTCCGCTGGGATTTCGGCATCGAGGGCTTCCACGGCCGCTTCGGCGACGATGCCGACAATCAGATCGCCGCGCGTTCCGCGCCGGCGCTCTCCGGGATCCCGGTGACACTCGCGGCCATCAAGGCGACCGCCGAGGGATAGCTCACCGCCGAGTGTGAAACGGCTGCGAGTAAACCGCGCGGAGATCGCGACCGATTCACACTCGCGGACGCACCGCTTTCGAGCTGCGCTTTCGGTGATTTTGGGGTACGGCATCCGGCAGGTAGTATGGACCAACGGTGCGACTTGCGCGCCGACTCTTTGCGTGCCTCGTCTAAGAACCTTAGCGATTCGGATCCGGCTCACGTCATGTAGTCGGTGTCCCGGTCGTGCCGGGGCGCAGAGATACGAAAACGAAGGCAAGGATCGCTAAGACAGTATGGCCAAGAAAGACGGTGCCATCGAGGTCGAGGGCCGCGTAGTCGAACCCCTGCCCAATGCGATGTTCCGCATTGAGCTGGAGAACGGACACAAGGTTCTGGCCCACATCAGCGGCAAGATGCGGCAGCACTACATCCGCATCCTGCCCGAGGACCGCGTCGTGGTGGAGCTCTCTCCATACGACCTGTCCCGGGGCCGCATCGTGTACCGGTACAAGTAACCAGCCCACCACCAGACCAGACGAGAGAACAGGATCGCGAAACGTGAAGGTGAACCCGAGCGTCAAGCCGATCTGCGATAAGTGCAGGGTGATCCGCCGGCATCGGCGAGTCATGGTGATCTGCTCCGATCCCCGCCACAAGCAGCGGCAGGGTTAAGAGTCACACGCACCACCCACAACTGAATGCAGACCTCCCAGTACCACTGAGGGCATAGGGCTCTCAACCACGTCCGGCACGGAGGCCGGACCCCGAACAAGACGGGGAACGGACTGGGAACAGACCTCCGCAACGAAAAGGAACACTGCCTGATGGCACGTCTCATGGGCGTTGATCTCCCGCGCGACAAGCGCATGGAGATCGCGCTGACCTACATCTACGGCGTCGGCCGTACCCGCTCCCAGGAGATCCTGGACGCCACCGGCATCAGCCGGGACCAGCGCACCAAGGACCTGACCGATGATCAGGTCGCCACCCTGCGCGAATACATCGAAGCCAATCTCAAGGTCGAGGGTGACCTGCGCCGCGAGGTGCAGGCCGACATCCGTCGCAAGATCGAGATCGGCTGCTACCAGGGTCTGCGCCACCGTCGTGGCCTGCCCGTGCGTGGACAGCGCACCAAGACCAATGCGCGCACCCGCAAGGGCCCCAAGCGCACCATCGCCGGCAAGAAGAAGGCCAGGTAACCCCGGATGGCACAGGCAAAGAAGGGCGGCACCGCCGCCAAAAAGGGTCAGAAGACCCGCCGCAGGGAAAAGAAGAACGTCCCGCACGGCGCCGCTCACATCAAGAGCACGTTCAACAACACGATCGTCTCGATCACCGATCCCCAGGGCAACGTCATCGCCTGGGCCTCGTCGGGTCACGTCGGCTTCAAGGGTTCGCGCAAGTCGACCCCGTTCGCCGCGCAGCTGGCCGCCGAGAACGCTGCCCGCAAGGCGCAGGAGCACGGTGTCAAGAAGGTCGACGTGTTCGTGAAGGGCCCGGGTTCCGGCCGCGAAACCGCGATCCGTTCCCTGCAGGCCGCCGGCCTCGAGGTCGGCGCAATCTCCGATGTCACTCCGCAGCCGCACAATGGCTGCCGTCCGCCCAAGCGGCGCCGGGTCTAGGGAGGATCTAGAAAATGGCTCGTTATACCGGACCCGCAACCCGCAAGTCGCGCCGCCTCGGCGTCGACCTGGTCGGTGGCGATCAGTCGTTCGAGAAGCGCCCCTACCCGCCCGGCCAGCACGGCCGCGCGCGGATCAAGGAGAGCGAATACCGTACCCAGCTGCAGGAGAAGCAGAAGGCTCGCTTCACCTACGGCGTCATGGAGAAGCAGTTCCGCAAGTACTACGAAGAGGCCAACCGGCAGTCGGGTAAGACCGGCGAGAACCTGCTCCAGATCCTGGAGAGCCGGCTGGACAACGTCATCTACCGAGCCGGGCTCGCCCGCACCCGCCGGATGGCACGCCAGCTGGTCAGCCACGGCCACTTCACCGTCAACGGTGTCAAGGTGAACATCCCGAGCTACCGGGTATCGCAGTACGACATCATCGACATCAAGGACAAGTCGCTGAACACCCTGCCGTTCGAGGTCTCCCGGCAGACCGCCGGCGAGCGCCCGATCCCGTCCTGGCTGCAGGTCGTGGGCGAGCGTCAGCGCATCCTGGTCCACCAGCTCCCCGAGCGGGCGCAGATCCAGGTGCCGCTGACCGAACAGCTCATCGTCGAGTTCTACTCGAAGTAATGATTTCGGGCCGACCGGCCTGAAATCACCCAGACGGCATCAAATAGCGGGTGCCGAGAAGGAGATAGAAAAATGCTGATTTCTCAGCGTCCCACCCTGTCCGAGGAGTCGTTGGCCGACAACCGGTCCCGGTTCACCATCGAACCGCTGGAGCCCGGCTTCGGTTACACCCTCGGCAACTCGCTGCGGCGCACGCTGCTGTCGTCCATCCCGGGCGCGGCGGTCACCAGCATCCGCATCGATGGTGTGCTGCACGAGTTCACCACCGTTCCCGGGGTGAAGGAAGACGTCACCGACATCATCCTGAACCTGAAGGGTCTGGTCGTGTCCTCGGAGGAGGACGAGCCGGTCACCATGTACCTGCGCAAGCAGGGCCCGGGTGCGGTCACCGCCGGTGACATCGTGCCGCCGGCCGGTGTGACGGTGCACAACACGGATCTGCACATCGCTGCGCTGAATGACAAGGGCAAGCTCGAGGTCGAGCTCGTCGTCGAGCGGGGCCGCGGTTACGTTCCGGCCGTGCAGAACAAGGCCTCCGGTGCCGAAATCGGCCGTATCCCGGTCGATTCCATCTACAGCCCGGTGCTGAAGGTGACCTACAAGGTCGAGGCCACCCGTGTCGAGCAGCGCACCGACTTCGACAAGCTGATCCTCGATGTCGAGACCAAGAACTCGATCAGCCCGCGCGACGCCTTGGCGTCGGCCGGCGGCACCCTGGTCGAATTGTTCGGTCTGGCAAGGGAACTGAACACCGATTCCGAGCACATCGAGATCGGCCCGTCGCCGGCCGAGGCCGATCACATCGCCAGCTTCGCGCTGCCGATCGACGATCTGGACCTGACCGTGCGGTCGTACAACTGCCTCAAGCGCGAGGGTGTGCACACCGTCGGCGAGCTGGTCTCGCGTACCGAGTCGGATCTGCTCGACATCCGTAACTTCGGGCAGAAGTCCATCGACGAGGTGAAGATCAAACTGCACCAGCTCGGTCTGTCGCTCAAGGACAGCCCGGCCACCTTCGATCCGTCCGAGGTTGCCGGTTACGACGTCGCCACCGGCACCTGGACCGGCGACACCGGCTATGACCTGGACGAGGGCCAGGACTTCGCCGAGACCGAACAGCTCTGACAGGGCATATTCCCACCCAGCTTCGCCCGCCCGAAGAACCAACCGTCCCGGCCCTACCTGATACGGGGGCCGGCCCCACAAGGAGATAGTCGTAATGCCCAAGCCCACCAAGGGTGCTCGCCTCGGCGGGTCGTCCTCGCACCAGAAGGCGCTGCTGGCCAACCTGGCCACCTCGCTGTTCGAGCACGGCCGCATCAAGACCACCGAGCCGAAGGCACGGGCGTTGCGTCCGTACGCCGAGAAGCTGATCACCCACGCCAAGAAGGGTGAACTGCACAATCGCCGTGAGGTGATGAAGAAGATCCGCGACAAGGATGTGGTACACACCCTGTTCGCGGAGATCGCACCCTTCTTCGCCGACCGCAACGGTGGCTACACCCGCATCATCAAGATCGAGAACCGCAAGGGCGACAACGCTCCCATGGCGGTCATCGAACTGGTGCGGGAGAAGACCGTGACCAACGAGGCCGACCGTGCACGTCGTGCGGCCGCCTCGCAGGCCAAGGCCGAACAAGCCACCGAGGCTCCCGCCGAGGAAGCCGTTGCGGAAGAGGCTGTGACCGAGGAGACCACCGAGGCCCCGGCTGAAGAAGCCGCTGCCGAGGAGGCTCCGGCTGAGGAAGCCAAGGCTGACGACACCAAGTAGTCAAGCTGTGAACGAACCCGCCACTTCGACAGGTGGCGGGTTTGTTCGTCTTCGCCTGGACGTAGCCTACGACGGCACCGATTTCGCCGGGTGGGCCACCAATGTCGGGCAACGCACCGTGGCCGGTGTGCTCGAGGAGGCGCTGTCGACGGTGTTCCGCACCCCGGTGGTGCTGCGTGCCGCCGGCCGCACCGACGCCGGTGTGCACGCCTCCGGACAGGTGGCCCACGTCGACGTGCCCGGCGACGCACTGGCCCATGCCTACCCGCGCACCACCCGCCCGGCGGGCGAACCCGAATTCCTGCCGCTGGTTCGGCGGCTGAGTCGCTTTGTGCCCGAGGAGATCCGGGTGCTGGACGTGACACGCGCGCCGGACGGTTTCGACGCCCGGTTCTCGGCGCTGCGCCGGCACTACGAATACCGGCTCGGCACAGCGTCGTACGGGGTGATGCCGCAGCAGGCCCGGTTCGTCACCCCGTGGCTGCGCGCGCTGGATGTCGACGCGATGGCTGCTGCCTCGCGGCATCTGATCGGGCTGCACGATTTCGCCGCCTTCTGCCGGCACCGTGAGGGTGCCACCACCATCCGGGATCTGCAGCGCCTGGACTGGGCACGCAACGGTGATCTGATCACCGCGTACGTCACCGCCGACGCGTTCTGCTGGTCGATGGTGCGCTCTCTGGTCGGTGCGCTGCTGGCCGTCGGGGAGGGTCGCCGTGACCCGGACTGGACGGCCACGCTGCTGGACGCCGCGCGGCGGTCCAGCGATTTCGCGGCCGCCCCGGCACGCGGGCTGACGCTGGTCGGTGTCGACTATCCGCCCGATGCGGAGTTGGCGGCGCGGATCGAGATCACCCGCGACCTGCGCACACTCTGAGTTACAGTCGCGGGGCGACGAAGTCGGCGGCCTGGTTGACCATGCCTGCGCCGATATAGGCCGGCGCGAGGTGATCAGCCCAGTAGTCCTGCCAGTTCTCGGGATCGGTGGGATTGCAGATCGGGTCGTCGCCGTGGCACAACTCGATGGTGCGCTCCTGATAGAGCGGATTGAAATTGGAGATCGGCCCGACCCACGCGATGCCGTTGCCGAACAGGGCCACCGCGGTGACCTTCTGATCCAGCCCCGGCGGCAACGGATTCCGGAAGCCGAACACGCCGAAGGGAACAGCGAGCACCACATCGGTCACCGCCGCGCCCAGCGAGTACCCGCCAAGCACCAGGCGGGTGTCGGGGCAGGTGGCCGCCATGTGCTGCACACGCGCGCTCATATCGTTGGCACCGATGTCGATCTGGGTGTCGGCCGGATACTTCACCGCGTACAGCGAGACGTTCTTGCCGGACTTGGAGCGCAGCGCACTGGCCAGCGCATTGCCGATCTGGCCGGCCCCGGGGGACTCCATCCGCCCACGCGCGAAGATCAACTCGGCATCGGGACAGGCCGCCGTGGCGACCGGCAGCATGGCCGGTGGGGCGAGGGTGGACAGGACAAGCAGCACAGCTGCGACAAGCACCCCACGCGTGCGGATCCGACCCCTCGACATCAAGATCACCGTGCCGATTGTAGCGGCCGGAATTGACGCTCGCGCTGCGAAAGTTTGCCGCTAACGGACCCGGGCGGCCGCGAAATCGGCGGCCTGGTCGATCAACCCGGAACCGATGTAGCCGTCCTGCAGATGATCCCCCCAGACCCGCTGCAGGTCGTTCAGGTCGTTGGGCAGGCTGCCCGAGCAGACCGGGTCCTCGGCATTACACACATCGATGGTGCGCTCAAGGTACTGCGCGGCGATTTGATGGCCAGGAATCGACTTGGAGAAGTTGCCGACCAGCACGACTGCGGCGATATGGGAGTCCATCCCGGGCGGCAGTGGACGGTTGAAGCCCAGGCCCGACTGGTTGGCCGACAGGGCGAGCACCGCCGAGGCCGCGCCCAGCGAGTAGCCGCCGACGATCAGCCTGGTGGCCGGGCAGGCCCCGGCCATGTACTGGATCCGGTTGCTGATGTCATTGGCGCCCGCGGCGATCTCGGTGTTGGCCGGGTAGTTGACGCCGTAGACGCCGACGGGCTGGGGCAGCCGGGCGTTCAGCGTGCCGACGAAGTTGTTGCCGAGCCGTCCGACACCGGGGGCCTCGTTGCGGCCGCGGGCGAAGATCACCTCGACGGGTGCGCACGGTTCGGCCGACGCGACCGACAGCTGTGCCGCGGGGACGATGGTGACCGACGCCATGAATCCACCGACGGCGGCCGCCACCGTGGCCACGGTCGCGAGGAACTTACGCCCACGGCGCTTTGCTGAGAGGGTTCGGCTGGACACCAGCGCAATTGTACTCAGGTTGCTGCTCAGAGCAGGCCGGCCACGAAGGTGGCGGCCTGATCTGCCGGGCCACCGTCATAGGCCCGGTGAGCTGCGACGTCCTCGCCACCGGTGCATACCGGGTCACCCGGATTGCACAGGTCGATCGAGCGCGGAGCCCACACCGGGCTGACCGTCAGCGGCAGACCCACCTTGGCCGACGGATTGCCGAAGACCGCCAGTGCGGCGACGTGCTCGGGGGTGTTGGGCGGAAGCGGGGCGTTGAATCCGATGGCCGGTACCGGCACTGCGGCGATGACGTCGATGACGGCCGCGCCCTGTGAGTAGCCGCCCAGCACCAGGCGGGTGGTGGGGCAGTTGTTGATCATCCATTGGATGTGGGCGCTCGCGTCGTTGGCGCCGTTGGCGGCGGCCAGGAAGTCGTAGCTGGCCGGATAGTTCACGGCGTAGGTGCCCACCGAGCGACCGCCGACCTTGCCGCGCAGTGAGTTCACGAACGCATTGCCGATGCGGCCCAGCCCGGGGTCCTCGTTGGTGCCGCGCGCGAAGACGACCTCGATATCGGGACAACCTTCGGCCTGTGCCGGGGCTGCCGGGGTGATGATCAGACTGCCGGCCGCGGTGATTGCGGCGGCAAGGACCAGGGTGCAACGACGGATCAGCTTGATGCCCACACCAAAGCTTAACGCGAAGTCGAGCTAATCAAATTCCGTCAGACACGCGCCGCGATGAAACCGGCTGCCTGCCCGATCGCCGCGGAGTTCTCGTACCGGGTGTGTGCGAACGGGTTCCGCCCGCGGGAGCAGATCGGGTCACCGTCCTCGCACAGGTCGATACCGCGCCCGCTGAACGGCGGGGGAGCTGTTGATATCGGGTAGCTGAACTTCGCCCCGGCATTGCCGAACGTCGCCATCGCCGCGACATTGCCGGCCAGGTTGCCCGGCAGCGGCGGTGCGGAGCCGATATCGCCGATGCGGTCACCGACCGGCGGCAGACCCACGAGCATGTTCACGATCGCCGCGCCCTGCGAGTAGCCGCCGAGCACCACGCGGGTGTTGGGGCAGTTCTGGGCCAGGTAGGTGATCCGGTTGACGGCGTCGTACGCGCCGTCGGCCGCGCGGAAGAAGTCATAGGTGGCCGGGTAGTTGATCCCGTATGTGCTCAGCGTGCGTCCGCCGAGCTGAGGTCGTAACGCCTGCTCGAGCGCCACGCCCACCCGACCGATGCCGGGGGCCTCGCTGGTACCGCGCGCGAACATCAACTCCACATCCGAGCAGGCGGGCTCGGCCGACGCCAATGGTGCCGGGGCGGCAAGTACGGCAAGTGTGGAGACCAGGGCCGAGCCCAGCGCGGCCGAGCGGGCCGCCATCGTGCGCAACTTCATGAGCACATCTTCACATTTCAAGTTCAGGTATGGGCAATCGGCCGTTCTGCCGGTGGCGGAACATCCGGCCAATTCGCCTGCGCGACCTGATCGGAGCGATCGCCCTGACGGGCCAGCGCCAGACCTGCCAGCACGACGGCGCCGCCGACGGCCTGGGTGACCGACACGGCCTCGCCGAGCACCAGCCAGGCGATGAGCACCGCGAACAGCACCTCGGACAGCCCGACCAAGGAGGCGAACCGGGGCCGCAGGCGGGCGACGCCCATGATGCCCAGCGTGTAGGCGATCGCGGTGGGGATCAGCGCCAGCGCGATGACCGGGATGTACCAGGCCACGGTGAACCCGGCGACAACGGTGTCCGCGGCGGTGAAGCGCAGCGGCATCACACCCGAGACGCCGAGTGCCGCGACGGCCAGGGCGCCGACGACCAGGCCGCCGGCAGCCAGTGTGATGGGGCTCAGCCCGGTGCCGTCCGAGCTGGCCTTCTCCGACATCATGAAGTAGCAGGCCGCGCAGATCGCGGCGGCCAGGCCCCAGGCCACGCCCGTCGAATTGATGTGAGCACCGGCGAACACATCGAGCACCAGCATGATCCCGAGGATCGCCAGTGCGGCGCCGGCCAGGGTCATGACGGCCGGGCGACGCCGGGTGGTGGCCCACAACCAGCCGACGACCAGGATCGGGGCGGTGTACTCCAGCAGCAGGGCCACGCCCACGGACAGATGCGAGACCGCGTTGTAGTAGCAGAGCTGCGCGCCGGCGATCGGGATCAGGCCGTAGGCGATCACGGTGCCGCGATGCGCCAGGGCCTCGCGGATCCAGGCTGGCCGCGCGTAGCCGGCGAAGGCGGCCATCGCCAGTGCACCGCCGGCCAGTCGGGCCGTGACCGCGGCGGTCGGGGTCCAGCCGGCCTCCATCAGGGCCTTGGCCAGCGGACCGGACATCCCGAAGGTGAACGCGGAGGTGATCGCGAACATCAGCCCGAGTCGGAACCTGTTGGTCGCGCGCGCGTCGATCGCCGTCATGAAGCACTCCGGGGTGTAATGAGTAAAATGGATATTGCTCATGACAATAGGCACGACGGGAGTCATGCGTCAAATGATTTTCACTCATGACACGGAGCTCACACTGCGGGCGGCCTGCGTCCTGATCAACAGCGATCGGGTGGACGGTGACGATTTCGCGGAGCTGGCCGGTCTGGACGCCTACCTGGCCGAGTTCGGCTGGACCGGACGTCGCGACCGCGACGGCGCCGAGTTGGCCGCGGTGCATCGGCTGCGGGAACGCCTCGGCCGGCTCTGGGAATGCGCCGACGACGAGGAACGCACCGTCGGGCAGGTCAATGCGCTGCTGGCCGATACCAACGCCTCGCCCTGGCTGACCCGGCACGCCGAGATGCCCGAGTGGCACCTGCACCTGGCCTCCATCCACGACCCGCTGGCCCAGCGGATGGGCGCCGAGATGGCCATGGCGCTGGCCGATCTGGTCCGCGGCGGGGAACTGCGCCGGCTCAAGGTGTGTGCCGCACCGGATTGTGGTGCTGTACTTTTCGATATCTCCCGGAACCGGTCGAAGATCTTCTGCGACACCGGAAACTGCGGCAACCGTCAGCATGTCGCCGCTTACCGGGAACGGCGCGGCCGCGACGGGTAGCGTTGGCCCGCATGCGCGCCCAGCGTGACCTGGACCTCGTCCTTTACGGCGGGACCGGCTTCGTCGGACGGTTCGTCGCCGCTTTTCTCGAGTCCCACGGTGCCGGGCTGCGCATCGCGCTGGCCGGGCGCTCGTCCGCTCGACTGGAAGCGCTGCGCGCCTCGTTGGGGTCGGCGGCGCAGGACTGGCCGCTGATCGCCGCCGACCTGGACTCCGCGGCAGATCTGGCGGTGCTGGCCGCCCGGACGCAGGTCTTGGTGAGCACCGTCGGGCCGTACTCGGCGGTGGGTCTGCCGCTGGTGCAGGCCTGTGCGCGCGCCGGCACCGACTATCTGGATCTGGCCGGCGAGGTGCCTTTCGTCCACGCCAGCATCGACCGCTGCCACCGAATTGCGGCCGACAGTGGGGCGCGGCTGGTGCACTCCTGCGGATTCGATTCCATCCCTTCCGATCTCACCGTCTATGCCCTGCACCGCCGGGCCATCGCCGATGACACCGGGGACCTGGACCGGACCACCTTCGTGCTGCGCGCCTATTCGGGTGGCTGTTCCGGTGGCTCATTGCGCACCATGGTCGATCTGATGCGCAGTGCGCATGACGATCCGCAGCTGCGCAAAATCCTGGACGACCCCTACAGTCTGAGCCCGGACCGCGCCGGCGAACCGGATCTGGGTGCCCAGCCCGATGTCCCGGCGTTCAGCGGCGCGGAGATCGCCCCCGAGCTCACCGGGCTGTGGACCGGTGGTTACCTGATGGCGCTGTACAACACCCGCTGTGTGCGGCGCACCAATGCGCTGCTGGGCTGGGCGTACGGCCGTCAACTGCGCTACACCGAGACGCTGAGCTACGGGTCATCACCGATGGCGCCCATGTTGGCGACGATGAGCGGGCTGACCATCACGGCCGCCTCTCGGCTGGGCGGTGCCTACCTGCGCATGCTCGGCCCGGACGTGGTGGACCGCATGCTGCCGGATTCCGATACCGGCCACGACCAGGGCCCCCAGGGGCGATACCGGGTCGAAACGTACACCACCACCAGTGCCGGGCGCCGTTATGTCGCGACCATGGCGCAGGACGGCGATCCCGGATACACCGCCACCGCAACACTTCTCGGTGTCGCGGCGCTGGCTTTTGTGCGCGACCGGGAACGGCTGACGGATCTCCGCGGTGTGTTGACCCCGGTATCGGCGATGGGAGATCTACTGCTGGACCGGCTGCCGGAACACGGCGTCACGCTCACCACGACGGCCCTGCCCTGACCTCATGGCAGGTAGAACCCGCGGATGCGGTGAAACCGGCTGCGGCCGAGCAGACTGTTGGCTGCCTGCAGGCCCGACATCACGGCGGCCTCGATGCACCCGGCGTTGATCCCGGAATCGGTCCAGTCCCCGGCGAGCACCAGATTGTCGTAACCGCTCTCGTCGGAACGTAACCGGTACTTGTCCGAGCCGGGTACCGACTGCACATACCTATCGGACGGATCGATGTTCACACTGACATGCTGGGTCTCCAGGGCGTCCGTGCCACGGCGACCGTCCGATCCGCAGAGCAGGTGCCAGGCGAAACCGTCGTCGTCGACCGCGCCCGGAAGGTAGAAGCCGATGTGGCGGTCCAGGTGTTCCCGCGCGGTGGCGAGCACCCGTTGCCGGCATTGCCGCACGTAATCGGCGTCGGCGGCATCGGGAGGCCAGGGGGCGTCGAAGACACCGCAGAAGTACGCGACCGTCTTAGGTTCCTCTGCCGGGGGCCAGTTCTCGGCCCACAGTGTCTGTGGCATCGAGGCCCAGGTGTCGAATGGTGCCACGTACCCGCTGGTGGTCACGCCGGGTCGGGGCCAGCCGAGCGTCGGTTCATCGGGTGCCAGCCACAACTGAAATGCCTGGGTGGCCACCGTTTTCACATGCCGGGTCATGTCCCGCCATTCGCGCCGGTCGGCGATCAGCTCGGCGCAGACCATCGTCACCATCGCAGCCGATGTCGCCAGCACGACCTGATGGAAATCGGTGCCGTGCCGCAGCACCCGGCGCTCGGTGTCATCGCGCTCGGCGAAATGTGATTCCAGATCGTCGAGCCGCCGGTCGGTATCGGCGATCTGGATTTTCAACGGTGCGTGCGGGAACACCGGCAGACCGCCGACCCGGATCAGCGGATCGTAGTGCTCGACACCGTCGGCCAGGTCCAGCTGGCGACCGAGTGTGATGGCGGCGATGTGCGTGTGCCGGTCGTCGAGGTGCAATGCATCGACACGGTGGAAGAATTCGAAGTCGACACCGCGCCGGCGCAGTGCCTGATACATCGGGGCGATCACGACATCACCCATCCCGGCCGTCATCTTCCAGAAGAACGCGCCCTTGTACTGGAACAGTGCGATACCGGTCAGCAGGACCGCCAACCCCGCTGCAAAGGAGGGCTTTTCGCAATCACCGTCGGCGTAGCCGAACACCATGTCGTACAGCCCACGCACCAACGCGAAATCCAGTACATCGGGGTGGGCGCCGTGGCGGCGCAGCCAGTCGCCGTACTCCTCGTCATTGATCGCCCGGAACCCGGCCGGATCGGTCAGCAGGTTGTCGGCGATCAAACCGCGCGCGGTCGCGGTCAACATCGACAGCAGCAGCCAGAATCGGCGGTGGTCGGCGCGGTGCTCGTAGTCGAGCGCCGTGCGGATGGCAGTGAGCGGATCGTCGAGAACATCGCCGAGCGCGGCGGAGCCGGCCGGTTCGGCCAGTGCGGCCCGGGTGCCACGATCGATCTGTCCGACGATGTCCAGGAACAGCCGATGCGTGCTGGGTTCTGCAGGCAGCTGCTCGTCGAGTGAGTCGGCAAAACCCCGTACGAGTTCCAATACCCGCATCAGGAAGTCCACCACCGTGATATCGCGGCCGTCGGCGTGCGGCTCGCCGGGCAGCTCCGGGTTGTGCGGAAACGCGCCGGGCCACAGCGACCATTCGCCGCGCCAGCGGTCGGCCATCCCGAGCTCGTCGGCCGGTGCCAACGCCTGATCCCAGGACCGGATCGGCGCATCGGGATCGGTTGATCCGCGGTCGATTTCGGCATAACACTCACGCAGCAGGGTGAACGCGTTCTCGTAGGAGCCCAGCCAGATGTGCAGTCCGTGTTCCTCGATGCGGTCGTGCACGCCGCGACTCGACGCGCCCTTGCCGCCGAGCCGCCAGCCGCGTTGGTAGACGGTGATCGAGTCGAAGCGCTGCCGCCAGCCCGGTTCGCTGAGCCGCCAGGCGGCACTGAGCCCCGCCATACCGCCGCCCAGAATGGCGACCTTACCCCGGCTCGGCATCAGTGCAGGAGTGCGCGGGCCGCGGCGAGGGCGGGCCACTCCTGTTCGGCGGGAAAACGGCTCAGCACATCGGCCAACTCGTCACGGTGGCGTGTGTTGTCGATCACGAACCGGTCGGCGGTGGCCCGCAGCTCAGACGCGAGGGCGCCCTGCCGGCGGGCCAGTTCGACGGCTCGGGCCAGGTCGGTGTCCCGGTCTTGCGTGGACTCCTGGGTGTGCGCGCGGATGCGCAGGAGCTCGGCGTCGAACAGCTGCCACGAGGTGTCGGCCGACATCTCCAGGGCCATGTCGACGCGCAGCCGTGCGTCCTGCACCCGTCCCGCACCGAGCAGGGCCGCGGCCAAACCCGCTTCATACCAGCATAAGAAGGCCTTCAGATCGAAATCCCGCCAGACCTGCACCAGCGCGGTGAGAGCCTCGGTGGCCTCGTTCAGGGACGGCTGATCGGCGGCGGCCAACGCCGCCTTCGTGCCCGCGTTCGCCGCCGCGGTGGCCGAGATCATCACCCATTCGTCGAGCCCGTTCTGGGTGGCGATCTCGGCGATCCGATTGGCCAGATCGAGGGCGTGACCGCATTGGCCGGCATCGGTGCGGACCACGGCCTCTTGCACCCGGCCGTAACATTCGGTGAACGGTCCGTGCGGGAACATCAACGTCTGGCAACGCTTTTCCATATCGGCGAACGAAGTGATCGCGCCGTCCAGATCGCCCTGTAGATAGCGGGTCAGGCCCAGCAGGGCGTACATGCCGCCGACCGGATCGTTGGGGGCGTACCAATCACCGTCGATCTCAGGCGATTCCATGTTCTCGATCGCCGCCGCAGCCGACTCCAGCAGCTCCCGTGCACTGTTGAGCTCACCGCGGAACAGGGCCAGTGAGCCGGACACCGCGTCCATGACGGCCTGGTACCACGGCGGCATATCGGCGATATTGCTGCGCAGCGCATCCACCAGCTGAGCCGAGCGGCGCAGATCTCCGCGGGAGGCGAAGAAGCTCCACAACGCACTGAACGTGGCGAACATCTCCACGCCGGGGTGATTGTCGATGATGTGCAGGCAGTGCTCGAAGTCCGCGGCCGCCTCGACGCTGGCGTGCCCGTTGGCGGCGAAGCAGAGGAAGCCACGCTCCAGTCGCACCGCGACTTCACGTTCGTCGCGCCGGTGCCCATCGGCGGGCATGGCGGCGATGCTGTCCAGGGCGCGGGTCAGCAGTGACCGCGATTCGTTGAGGGCGCCGCGGTGGCGGGCGTCGGCGGCGGCCTTCTCGTAGCTGGAGGACGCTTCCTCGAACTGTTCGGCCCGCATGAAATGGTGTGCCACCAGCGGCCATTCGGGTGTGCCGTCGGCCGCGGTGCTCACCAGCGCTGTGCCGATCCGGTTGTGCAGACGCTTGCGCGCGCCCGACGGCAGGAGCTCGGCCGCGACCTCACGCAGCAGCTCGTGCCGGAACCGCCAGCCGCCGTTGCCGAACGGTTTCATGACCCGGTTGCGGGTCAGCTCGTCGAGGATGTCCTTGATCGCCCGGCTGTCCAGTTCGACGACCGCCGCCAGCAGGCCCTGATCGACCTGGCTGCCGATCAGCGCGGCCGCCTCGATCACGTGCCAGGAGCGCTCGTCGAGTCGCAGCCGGGCGACAAGTGCCTCGTACAGGGTGTCGGGTACCGCGCTGGTCTGCATCGCCTCGTTCGCGACGGCCTGCATCTTGGCGACGACTTCTTCGATGTAGAGCGGCATTCCGTCACATCGGTCGGTGACGGCCCTGCGTGCGCCGTCATCGAGTTCGGGATGCAGTGCGGCGATCAGCATCTCGGAATCGTGATCGTCCAGCGGTTTCAGCTCGAAGGTGTGGCAGCCGGCCAGCGGCGGCACCTCCCGGCCGGTGATGACCACCATCAGCCGGCCGGGCGCCGCGCCCAGCAGCGCCTGCAGGATCTCGACGGTGTCCTCGTCGTACCAGTGCACATCCTCGAAAACGACCAGCGCCGGGCCGGTTCCGGTGGCCGCGAGCAGATAGTTGTGCACGGTTTCGGCGATCTGGTCGTAGAGGCGGCCGGGGCTGGCATTCGGCACCTGATAACCACCACCCGGTGCGATACCGAGAACCGGGGCGAGCAGTGGCACGGTCTGATCCGGATCGAGGCCGTGCCGGATCACCTCGGTGCGCAGCTGGCGCAGTCCCTGGGCGGGATCGGCATCGCGGGCGATCCCGCTCGTGCGTTCCAGCATGCGTCGGATCGGGCGCAGACCGACATCGGTGTGGAAGGGCGAACCGTAGATGCCCAGCACGACGGCCCCGGACTGGCGGGCGAGCGCGATCGCCGCGTCGGCCAACCGGGTCTTGCCGATGCCGCCCTCACCCTTGAAGACGATCCCGGAGACGGCCAGCGTCCCGGTCAGCGCATCGCTCCAGCAACGCTCCAGATAGGCCAGTTCGTCGTCGCGGCCCACCAGCGGCCCGCTGAGCAGTGGTGCCTCGGTCCGCTCGGCGAGCACCCGGTAATGCTCCAACGGTTTGTCGAATCCCTTGACCGGACGGGGCGGACGCACCTCCAGGGTGAAGTCCTCGCGCAGGACCCGCTTGACGGGTTCGGACACCGCCACCGTGCCCGGTTCGGCGAGATCGCAGACCCGGGAGGCGAAGTTGGCACCGACCCCGATCACCTCGTCACGGACCGGGTCGATGGTCACCACACCGCGATGGACACCCACCCGGATCGCCACGTCGAAACCGAATCTGCGGCGGAATCGTCGGCTCAGCGCGGCGACCTCCGCGGTCAGGTCGAGCCCGGCCGATACCGCGCGGTGTGCGTCGTTCTCATGCGGGGTCGGGTGACCGAAGGTGATCAGCAGACCGTCACCCTGGGCGGACCCGATGTGGCCCTCATACGAGCCGACGATCCGTTGCACCTCGTCGCGGTACCGCCGGATCACATTGCGGTACGTCTCGGGATCCAGCCGGGTGGACAGCCCGGTGGAGTCCACCAGGTCGACGAACAGCAACGTCAACCGCTGGACCACACACCCGTCGTCGGAGGCCGCGAGCACCTCTTCGGCTTCGAGATTGTCGCGGTCGACGGCAAGGATCTGGCCGGCAAGAGACTTGGCGGTGCTGTGGTCCTGCCGGTTGAGCGCCTCGACTGCCCGGTCGAGCAACTCCTCGATGGTCGGCTTGGTGTACTCGTCGCTCACAGCCCTATGGTGACGGATAGCGACGGCTGGGGCACGACATTCGTGCTTGCGTCCACGCGGCGGAATCCGACCTTTCCGGAGTAATTGGCGCCGATGTAGTTGTAATCGGTCAGCTTGATCTGGAAACTCGTGGCGCCCGCGGGCAGGATCGGCGGCGTGAACGCCAGCGCGCCGTCGGGCAGTCTGGCGCCCTTGCGGCCGACTCGTTCGAACGGCTGTGCCACCGACAGGATGCGTGGGTAGGGCTCCGGAGTCACGTCGATCGGGCTGGAGATCGCGGGTTCGCGGTCCACCGGCTTGAGCCACCACGGACCGGCCAGACCCAACTGCACACCCTGGGCGGCGGTGCGGATCTGGAGGTCGATCAGATCGTGGACGATGGTGATCCAGGGATCGACGCCCCACACCCCCTTTTCGTCGGTGCGGGCGGCCTTTTCGACGATCGCATTGATCTGGCTCAGGTAGCCGCGGACGGCGCCGGCGCCGGTCTGGATCCACTCGGCATCGGTCACGACGGACCTCCACTGTCGTGGTATCGCGGCCGGTTGATCGAGTTCAGGTAGGTCAGTGGCGCGGCAGCCAACCGGCTGCCCACCCGGCCGCCGAACTCGGCGAGTTCCGACGCGGACACCCCGGTGGTCCACCACTTCTGGGCCAGATCGGCGTAGTGGCCGGTGACATCCATCAACGTGTCGTTCCATACCTGGACCGCCGCGGGCACGGCGTGCCGGTGCAGTGCCACCGGCGGATCGTCGACATCGGCCTGATCCGCCGCGGCTTCGCTCACCGGGAATTCGAAGGGTTCGGCCTCCTTCGACGGCTTCTCCGCCGGCCCGAGCAGGAAATCCGAGGAGGCGGTGCCGTAGCCGGTGATACACACCAGACGTTGTTGCGCGAACGGGCTGATACCGCTGATGTGCACAACCTTGCGGGTCTGCACCCGAACGCCGTTCTGGTCCGGATCCCTGGCCTGATTCGTCGCCGTCATGTTGATATAACCGCGGTCCACCAGCACCCGGCGGTCGCCGGCGTCGAACTCGGACATGTCCAGGTCGTATTCCAGCATTGCCGAGTACCGGGTGTCGGCGATGGGTAGATACTTCAGCGGTGTCGTGATCTCGACCCCGTCGAAGAAGGCCACCGATTCGAGTACGCGGCGCCAGCCGTCAGAACAGATCTCGCTGCCGGGGTAGTCCTTCATCGCGACGAAGAACTGCGGATAGTTCTCGTCCCAGTTGTACGGGTTGACGATCGCCTTGAGGTTGGTCAGCGAGACACGGTCGGACTGCAACGTCGAGTCCACGACCACGGAATCCAGCCCGTTGACGGTCACCACCGCGGAGTCACAGATGGGTGCCAGCGCGGTCTGCTCGCCGATGACGCTCTTGTCCAGTGCGACCTTGCGGACGGCGGAGAAGGCGCCGCGGCCGACGAAGTTCTGGCGCACGCCGTCGGCGAGATCGTCGAGTTGGGCGTGTGCGATGTCGATGCGTGCAGCGTGCTCGCGGCTGTCCGGACCGGCGGCCGCGAGCGCCCGAACGGTGAGGTCACGGTGCTCGTCGTCGGTGAGTTCGGGCAGCGGACAACCGGGGTCGAGCTTGTTGAGCCGGGTGATGGTCGCGAGCGCAAACAGCAGACGTGCCTTCTGCGGCTGGGCCAGTCGTCGGCCGTCGTTGTCGAAGTCGACGATTCGGGTCAGACAGTCCTCGATGCCCGTGTGGTCCCGCGGGTCCTCGAACAGCGCGTGCTCGATCTCGGTATGCCACCCGCAGTGTGTCGAATACCCGGGCAGAAAACTGTCCACGGCCGAACGGAATTCGTTGCGATCGGAAAGCCTGACGGCGGTGTCGAGGGCACCGTAGATTCCGAGCAGTTCCCGGACTCCCTGCCTGCCCACCACCATCGCCCCTCCTCACGGTGTTTGCGCAGCTAGCATACCGTCAAGCGATGTTATTTGCGGCTGAGTAAAGGGACAAAACCGTCGATGGACAACAATGTTGGCAACGAGGTTCCGTGGGCCTCGGTATTCGACTCGACCGCCAACATGCGCGCCCTGACGGCCATTCAGGCCGAAGGTCTGCGCGCTGCCAGCAAACTTGTGGATCGTTTCATCGCGGCCGCCTCCGACAGTGTGAACACCCTCGGCGGCACCATGGGTTCGCGGTCGGCCCTGTCACCCGATCAACGGGCAGACCTGTGGGGTGCCACCGATATCGAGCCGCTGCTCAAATCCTGGTTCGCCATGGTGAATCAGTTGGGTCGCGGTGGTACACCGACGGCCGGCACCCCCGGACCGCCCACCCTGGAATTCGGTGACGACACCGCCGCCGGCCGACTCGATGTCGAGGTGCTGGTGGGGGCCGTGACGACCACCGAGATCTGGGTGAGCAACCGCGATGCCGGGGATGTCGGCACCGTCCGGCTGCGGGTGAGCGCATTGGAGTCCGACGCCGGCGAGGTGTGCAACCCCGGCGATGTGGCGCTGCTACCCGACACCGTCGAGATGCCCGGACGATCCAGTCGCGCAGTCGATCTACGGATCCGTGCCGAGTGCGCCCCCGGTGTCTACCGGGGCAGCCTGTTCACCGTGGGGCGCCCCGAGCTGTGGTTGCCGATCACGCTGACGGTGCGGGAGCTGCCCGCGTGACCTCGCTGGCCGATCGGCCCGGGCTCGTCGAAGAGGTGGAGAGCCGACTGCGGCTCGTGGGTCGTGATGTGCGCCGGGCGATGCTCGACGCCATGCCCGACGGTGAACCGGTGCAATGGCTGTACGCGCCGATGCGCGAGTATCCGTCACGGCCCGGTAAGGCCCTGCGTCCCGCGCTGTGCCTGTCTGCCGGTGCCTGTTTCGGGGCGAGTTCGACAGGTCTGATGGGCATCGCGGTGGCAATAGAGTTGTTGCACAACGCCTTTCTGGTGCACGACGATATCGCCGATGGCAGTGAGATGCGCCGCGGGCGGCCGACGCTCTCGGCCGGCTACGGACTCGCCGCCGCGCTGAACGCCGGCGACGCCCTGGCGATCGTCGCCAGCCAGGTGCTGCGGCGCGCTACCCGACAGTTGGATCGGGACCTGGCCGACCGGGTGATGGCCGAGTTCGACACGATGGCCCTGCGCACCCTGGAGGGGCAAGCCACCGAGGTCGGCTGGCAGCTCGACAATGTCGAGAACCTGGCACCGGCGGACTATCTCGAGCTGATCATGCACAAGACGTGCTGGTACACCACCATCTACCCGCTGCGGGTCGGGGCACTGATCGGCTCGAACGGCACGGCCGATCTGGGGCCCATGGTGCGCTTCGGGTTTCACTTCGGTGCGGCCTTCCAGATCCGCGACGACCTGCTCAATCTGATCGGCGACGAACAGACCTACGGCAAGGAGATCCTCGGTGATCTCTACGAGGGCAAGCGGACTCTGACGTTGGTGCACTTGATGGATGTCGCGCGCGGCGCCGACCGTGCCGCCCTGCGCGACTATCTGCGCCGCAGTCGTAGCGAGCGGACCGAGGAGATGGTGCGCCGGATCCGTTCGATGATGGACGAGTACGGCAGCATCGACTTCACCCGCGAGTACGCCGAAGGCATCCTGCTGGTCGCCGAGGAGTACTTCGAGCAGGCCTTCGCCGACGCCCGGCCGGGACCCGATCTGGACTTCCTGCGCGCCCTGGTGCCCTACGTGTGGGCGCGCTGGCGCTGAAACTCCCGCGCCCGGGCCGCCCGACGATCGGTTAGGGTCGAATGGGGGTCAGATGGGGCGTCGTTCGGTCAGTGCACAGCAGGTCAGCGGGTACC
This sequence comes from Mycobacterium sp. C31M, assembly GCF_053345865.1. Taxonomy (NCBI): domain Bacteria; kingdom Bacillati; phylum Actinomycetota; class Actinomycetes; order Mycobacteriales; family Mycobacteriaceae; genus Mycobacterium; species Mycobacterium sp. C31M. The sequence goes on from NZ_JBKFAX010000027.1 coordinate 29,910, forward strand.
GCTTCCTCACGCGCAGAATGGAATACGCGCTGGTGTGTCGGGACGTCCGAATGCTCGACGACCCGATCCGGGTCCAGTCACGTTCCCTGGCCGCCGGTGTCGCGATCACCGCGATCGTGCTGGCGGTGTGCGCCGTGCTGGCTCTGCTGCGACCACACGGCCCGCTCGGTGACGATCCCATCGTCGTGGTTCGGGAATCCGGTGCGGTGTACGTCCGGGTCGGGGACACCGTGCACGCGGCACTCAACCTGGCCTCGGCTCGGCTGATCGCGCGGACCCCCGCGCAGCCGCAACTGGTCAGCGCAGCGATGGTCGCCGACGCCGAACATGGCCCCATGATGGGTATTCCGGGTGCACCGGCTACCCTGGACCCGGTGCTGGAGGCGGACCGGTCAGCCTGGACGGTCTGTGACGGTGCGGACCGCGGTAGCACCCTGATCATCGGCGCGTCCGGTGAGCAGGCCGCCGCGGCACCGGTGCTGGTGACCTCGCGCGAATCGGCCCGCACCTACCTGGTGCACGACGGGCGGCGGGCCGCCGTCGACCTGCGGGATCGGGCCGTCGTCACCGCGCTGCAGCTCGACGGTGTCGTCCCGCGGTCGGTGTCGCGCCCGCTACTGGACCTGCTGCCGGAACAGAACCCGGTACAGCCGGACACCGTGGCACCGCACGGTGCACAGGTCGGTGGTGTGCTCTGTGTGCGGTGGCGGTCGGTGGGGCTCGGGCAGGCCCCCGATATCGTGGTGTTCAGCACGAAATCCGTTCCGGTCGAATCGAAACCGGTTCAGCTCGCCTCGGCGGACGGTGCCGGACCGAATATCGACGCGGTGTCCGTGCCACCCGGTCGCAGTGTCTACGCCCGCGCGTCGGGAGTGGCGGGTGACGGCGCGGCCACCGGACCCCGCCATCTCATCACCGGATCGGGTGTCGCATTCGGTATCCCCGACGACGAGTCCGCCGATGCACTGGGGTTGCCGCCGGCACCCGGGGATGCGCCCTGGCCGGTGCTGGCGCTGTTACCGCGCGGCCCCGAATTGTCCATCGCCCGAGCCACTGTCGTCCGGGATACTGTCGCCGCGCCGTGACCGCGGTGCGAGCAGCACCGCGACCGCCAGACCGGCACACACCGCGGTGCCGATCAGCGCCACCCGGCCGTGCTTGTCGCCCGATGCCGTCGGTGGCGGTGCTCCCGCTCGTCGGGCCGTCGGCGGTGCCGGCTCACCCAGACCCGCCACGGCGGCGACCACGTCGACGACCCCATGTCCGATCAGTGGGTCCCATCCGGCGGCCGGCCGCCGGGCCGTGCTCTCGATGCGCTGCATCACCTGCCGCGCCGTCAGCTGCGGAGCCACCGCGCGCAGCAGCGCGACGATTCCCGATACCACCGGCGTGGCATAGCTGGTACCGGAGATCGGCTGCAGCCCTTCGACACCGGGCATCGAGTCGATCAACCCCTCGCCGGACGGGCTCAGTGAAACGACTGCCTCGCCGGTGGCCGCGACATCGACCCAGGGGCCGGCCAGCGTGAAATCCGATGGTCGGCCATCGGCGGTCACCGAACCGACCGTCAACACCAGGTCGTCGTACCAGCTCGGGCTCACCACCACCCGCACGTGCTCCCAGTCCGGGGTGGCGCCGCTGTCGGGATTCTGTGCCGGGCAGGTGCCGTGGCCGCCGACATTGCCCGCCGCGGCAACCACCACCGCGTTGCGGACGTCGACGGCGTAGGCGAGCGCTGCCCCGAGCACCCGATCGTCGAGACCTGCCGAGGCATCCAGACAGGCGACGGAGGCGATGTTGATGACGGTGGCGCCCTGATCCGCGGCGCTACGCACCGCGGCGGCCAGCGTCTCGACATCGCCGACACCGCCACCACCGGAGGTATCCACCGCGCGGAACATCATGCTGGACTGGCGGATCGCCAGGATGCCGGCCTCCGGTGCGATACCGCTGAACCCGGATGCCGGATCGGGTGGGGCGCCGATGATGCCGGCCACGATGGTGCCGTGTCCGTCGCAGTCGGCCGTTCCGTCCCCGGTGGACACATAGTCGCCACCCGGGGTCAGCCGGGGGAGCAACCGGTGCCGGGCCACCCCGGTGTCGATCACGGCGACGATCTGGCCGGCGCCGCGGGTGCGGGCCCACACCGTGTGCAGGTCGGGGCGGGCCACCAGATGCGGTGCGGTGGCCGGTGGCGGGGAAGCGCACACCCCGTCCTGGCGTGTCGGCACCGTCGGTGACGCGGGCCCGGGTGGCGGGGTCAGCGTGCCGTCCACCGGCGGCGGTCGCACCGCGCCCGCCGGGGCCGATACCGACACCGGGGCCGCGGCCAACAACACCGCCACCGCGGCACGCAGTATCGCGCTCATCCCGGACTCGCCGACTGCACGAGGTCGTAACCCCCGGCCACCCAACATGCCAACGGTATTGCGGCAGCCAGCAGTACGCATTCGACCACGTCGACGGTGCGCGCCAACGCGGGGCTGACCACTGCGGGGCGCAAGCGGTACCAGGCCGCTGCGGCGAACACCGTCACCGCGGGCCACCCGGCGTGCCCGGGTGCCACCACACACATCAGCGCCAGCGTCACCAGAGCGCCCGCCAGCCCGCTCCAACCGACCGCGGCGCCACACCGCGGGTCGGCATACAGTCGGCCGCGTATCAGCAGCACCCCGGCGATCACCGCGGTCAGTGCAACCCCGGGCGGCCACGGAGCAGCACCGCGCGCACATCCCACCGCGATCAGTGCTGTCGCACCGGCGCCGGCCGCTGCACTCCCGCAGACCAAGCCGGCCAATCGATCCCGGGCGGTGTCCGCCCCGCACACCGATCCCGGGCGCAGTCCGCTCATGCCCAGCGCCAACCGTCCCGACATCCCGAGCACACCCAGTGCCGCCCCGGCCAGGATCGCGCCGTGCGCGGCAGTGTCGAGGTCGAGCGCGACCGCCGCCACGGTCGCCACCGTTGCCAGGGCCGAAACCGTGGCAATGGCGGTGAACAACGGCGGATCACCGCCGGTCCGCAACACGGCCACCGCGGCGGTGGCGCAGACTGCCGTCGCCAACAACAGCTGTGGCGGGCCCGGCACCCCCGGAAGTACCTGGAATGCGGCGGCGCCGAGGAACACGATGCCCAGCGCCGCGGCCGGCGAGCGACCGGTGCGCCGGTGTACGAACAGGCAGCCGACGGCGCTTCCGAGCGCGAGCAGTATCCCGACGATCGGCCGATCCCGGCCCGAAAGGCAAAGGGCAACTGCGATACTCGCCCCGGCGATCCACCAGGTGGCCGACGGCGTCCCGGCCCGCGGTGGCCCACCACTGTCGGCGGTGATCAACTCGCGGACGATATCGACGGGTACCGGGCCGGGCGCCGGGTCGGTCTGCCTCGACAACATGATCACGTCGCCATCGTGGACACCGCTGTCGTGCAGGCTCAGCGCCTCGTCGCAGCGGCCGCCCGCCAGTCGGTCTAGTCGCCAGTCCGCCGACACCACGGCATCGTCGGTGACCAGTGCGGCGATATCCGGTAGCAGCAGCCCCAGCGGAGCGTGGCGCGGTACCGACAGGTCCACAAAGCAGTTGTCCCAGGCACGTTGAATCGTCACCCGACACAACGGCTCGTCCAGCACATCCTCACCGTAACCGGCCCGCAGACCACTGGTGCGCACCAGAATTCAATGGAACCGAACGGTGTCGCGCTGCGTCCATACAAGAATGGAGTTCCCGTGCACCAGCCGGATCCCGGCGCCGACCATGCCGTCGGGGACGGTGCGACTGCGTCGTCCGCCCGAAGTTCCCGCTTCGTCGCCGACCAATCCACTGGCCCGACTGCTGCCGTTGGTCATGCTGGTGGCCGCCGGCGGCATGGCGATCCTGTACCTGACCGGCGGGCCCGATCTGTCGCCCACCCGCAGCCCGATGTACCTGTTCTTCCCGCTGATGATGCTCGTCTCGGTGCTGGGCACGGTGGCGAACAGCGTCCGGGGACGCAGCGGTGAACTCGACGTCGCCCGTCGTGGGTATCTGCGCTACCTCGACACCATCCGTGCGGATCTGGAACACACGGCCGACGCGCAGCGGCGCAGTCTGCACTGGACACACCCGCCCCCGAGCACGCTGTGGGCGATGGCCGGCGGCCCGCGGATGTGGGAACGCCGCCGCGCCGATCCAGATTTCGGCCGGATTCGGGTGGGCCTGGCCCCGGCCGCGCCGGCGACGCAGGTGGTGATCGCCGATGGTGACCCGACCGGCGAGCCAGATCCGGTCACCGAGACCGCACTCGATGATCTGCTGGCCGCCGGCGCCGTGGTACCCGCGTTGCCCGACACCGTGGCACTCACCGGCTCGCTCGGCATCACCGGTGATCCCGAGTCCGCCCGTGATCTGGTGCGCGCCATGGTGTGTCAGCTCGCCATGCTGCACAGCCCGGCCGATATCACGATCGCGGCACGGGTCCGCCCCGGCGAGCGGCACTGGGACTGGCTGAAATGGCTGCCGCATCACCGGGCCGAACACTCCCGTTCCCGGACGGTGCTGATCGTCGACGACGACGGCCCGGTTCCCGACGGTTCGGCGCTGGCCGTGCTGGTCATCGGCGGCATCGGGGAACAGATGCTGCAGATCGGTCCCGACTCCGATGCGTTGACCGCCGCGCAGGCCCAGATGTGCGCGCGTAGGTTGGCTCGATGGTCGGCGGGTGGGGCCGCCGGATCCGGCCACAGCCCGGACTGGTCCCGGCTGATCGGCGATACCGGCGCCCACCTACGGGTGCCGATCGGGGTGGACGACCACGGTGTGCCGGTCCACCTGGACATCAAGGAAGCGGCCCAGGGCGGGATGGGCCCGCACGGCCTGTGCATCGGCGCCACCGGGTCGGGGAAATCAGAGTTCCTGCGTACCCTGGTCCTCGGGATGGTCGCCACCCATCCGTCCGACCGGCTGAACCTGGCGTTGATCGATTTCAAAGGCGGGGCAACCTTTCTCGGCTTCGAGCAGCTGCACCATGTCGCCGCGGTCATCACCAACTTGGCCGAGGAGGCGTATCTGGTCGACCGGATGCGCGAGGCGTTGACCGGTGAGATCCACCGTCGCCAGCAGTTGCTGCGCGCGGCCGGGGTCGGCGGTATCGCCGAGTATCGCGGGACCGATCTGCCGGTGCTGTTCATCGTCATCGACGAGTTCTCCGAACTGCTGAGCCAGCATCCCGATTTCGCGGAGTTGTTCCTCGCGGTCGGCCGGCTGGGCCGGTCGTTGGGGATGCATCTGCTGCTCGCCAGCCAGCGACTCGACGAGGGCAGGTTGCGCGGTCTGGAGACCCACCTGTCCTACCGGATATGCCTCAAGACGTTCTCGGCGGGCGAATCCCGGGCCGTGCTGGGAGTTCCGGATGCCCATGAGTTGCCCGCCGAACCCGGAGCGGCATATCTCAAGACCGCCGACGGTGCGCTGGTGCGCTTTCGCACGGCGTTCGTGTCCGGACCGGCGGATCCGCCGCCACAGACGCACCCCACGGTCCGGTTGTTCACCGCCGATGCGGACGCTACTGACACCGCGACGGCGGCCCCATCGACCGGGACCGTGCTGAGCCGGTTCCTGCACCGGCTGGCCGGGCACGGCCCGCGGGCGCACCGGATCTGGCTGCCACCGTTGAGCGCACCGCCGATGTTGGCCGCACTCCTGGAGTGCCACGACGGTTCCCGGCTGTGCACCCCGATTGGTCTGGTGGACAACGCCTTTGCCCAGCGCCGCGATCTGCATACCGTCGACCTGACCGGTGCCGGGGGACACGTCGCGGTGGTCGGCGCCACCCGATCCGGTAAGTCCACGCTGCTGTGCACCGTGGTGATGGGGCTGGCGGCACAGCACAGCCCGGCCGAGGTCCAGTTCTACTGCCTGGACTTCGGCGGCGGCATGTTGACCGCACTGCGCGAGGTGCCGCACGTCGGTGTGGTGGCCGGCCGCGACGACCACGAACTGATCCGGCGCACCATCGCCCACGTGCAGGGGGTGATCACGCGCCGGCAGGCCCGCCGACCCGATGACCACGGCGAGGTCATCCTGGTGATCGACGGGTGGGCGTCGCTGCGCCAGCACGGTGACGGACTCGACGACGCCGTCACCGAGATCGCCGCGCACGGGCTGGCACACGGTGTGCACGTGATCATCTCCGCGTCCCGATGGGCCGAACTGCGGCCCGCCCTCAAGGACCAACTCGGCAGCCGGATCGAACTGCGGCTCGGCGAACCCGGTGAGTCCGAGATGGACCGCCGGGCCGCCCGTCTGCTGTCCGACCAGCCACCGGGAACCGCCCTGACCCGCGACGGCGGTCTGTCGGTGCTGGCTCTGCCGGCCACCGACGCCACGACGATCGCGGCGCTTCGAGCCCGTCACCCGGATATCACTGCGCCGCCGGTGCAGCTGCTGCCCGTACGGCTGGACCGGCGCACGCTGCCTGCCTCGGCTCCGGGCTGCACGGTGGTCGTCGGGATAGCAGAAACCGACCTCGGTTTGGCCACCGTGGATTTCGCCGGATCCGGTCATCTGATCGTGCTCGGCGACTCCGGCTGCGGCAAGACCGCGACCCTGCGCACGCTGTGTGCCCAACTGGTCGATACCAACCCGCCGGAGGCGGTGCAGTTGTATCTGGCCGATCCACGGCGCACTCTGCTCGGTGCGGTGGATACCGGGCATCTGGCCGGGTACGCGATCTCGGCCGCCATCCTCGCCGATCAGTTGCCGGCCCTGGTGGACACCCTCCGTGTCCGGATGCCCGGTGCCACGGTGACCCAGCAGCAACTGCGGGACCGGTCCTGGTGGGTCGGCCCGGAGATCTTCGTCATCGTCGACGACTTCGAGTTGCTCTCCGGCACAACGGACCCGTTGACGGTGCTGCTGGAGTTCCTGCCGTACGCCCGTGATGTCGGCCTGCACGTGGTGCTCGCCAGGCGCGCCGGGGGAGCGGCGCGGGCATTGTTCAATCCGGTGCCCGCGACGCTGCGCGAACTCGGTGCCGCCGGTCTGATGATGAGCGCGGGCGCCGAGGAGGGCGTGCTGCTCGGTACGGTGCGCCCCAGCCGAATGCCACCCGGCCGCGCCATCCTGAGCCGGCGGGGGCACACCGATCAACGCATCCAGATCGCGTGGACCGAGCCGCCGTGACCGTCGTCGTGGTCGGTCCCGGCACCGTGCACGGACCCCGGCCGGTTCCCGGTGAACTCGCCGCGGCGGCATGCGCGGCGATCGACGACGGGCAGACAGTCGTGGAGGACCGTGTGGTCGATGTCGACGCGCTGTGGCGGACCGTGTTGGGCGCAGCAACGGGCGGTGCCGCACCGCTGGTGCTCATCTGCCCCGGCTGGTGGCGCCCGGCCCGCATCGACCGGGTTCGGCGCACGGCCGGTGCCGAACATGTGCTGCGGCAGCGACATACCTGCTACCCGGCGGCCGATGGCAGCGTCGAGATCACCGAGGATTTTGTGTTGGTGCGTCTCGGCGGCCATCCAGTCCCCGCGATACCCAGACTGGGACCCGCCGCGCAGATCGCCGACGAGGTCGACCGCCTGCTGACCGTCAGTGGACCGGTCGTGATCGACGCCGCGGTCGCAGTGTCCGGGGCAGCCGACCTGGCCGCCGCGATCGCGGCGCGCACTCGGGCCCGCGGCCGGGATGCCACGATCGTCGACGACCACGTGCTGCTGCGCAGCGTGCCGGCACCTCGGCGGGCCCGGCCGCCGCAGCGTCGCCGGGTGGGCCTGGCCCTGGCCGCCGGGGCATTGCTGGCCACCGGGGCGTTGCTGCCGACCGGCCGCGGGTCACCGGAGTCGTCGTCGCCCACCCTGATCACCGAAGGCCGGGTGGCGGTGCAGGTACCGGCCGACTGGACGGTGGCCAAGGTGCTCGACGGTCCGGGTTCGGCTCGGCTGCAGGTGATCTCACCCGAGCATCGACAGGCCGCTATCCTGCTCACCCAGTCGCCCGCGGGACCGGAACCGGCGGCGGTGCTGGCTGCCGCTCTCGCCGGGCAACCGCCCGGGGTGTTCGTCGACTTCCGTGCCGAGGACCACCGTGCCGGCCGGAATGTGATGAGCTACCGGGAGATCCGGCCCGGCCGCAATATCGACTGGGCGGTTTTTGTCGACGGAGGTGTGCGGATCGCCGTCGGTTGTCAGCAGCCCGGCGACCGTCCCGACATCATCCGCGCCGAGTGTGACGAGGCGATCCGATCGGCCCGCGCGGCGGTGTGAAAACCCGAATCAAAATGTGATGGAACCGATTCGGCGTCTGCTGCGTCTAAACACACAACACCACAGCGAGGAGTACACCGATGACAGCCCTGAACACCGACCTGGAGCTCATGCACACCGTCTCCGGTCAGATCGACGCCCGCAACGACGAGGTCCGGGCCATGCTCGGGGTCTTCATCGGACGGATGTGCAGTGTGCCGGCCTCGGTGTGGGGCGGCGCGGCGGCCGTCCGGTTCCGTGAGGTGGTCGACCGCTGGAACACCGAGTCGATCGCCCTGCACGCTTCGCTCGGACGCATCGCCGAGACCATCCGGCTCAACGAGGCCACCCTGCGCGATGCCGCCGACGGGCATGCGCAGCACCTCGCCGCCGTCACCACCAACCTGTAGAGGACCCGCACATGGACATGATGTTGACCTACAACTTCGACGAGATCGAGCACACCGTGCGCCAGGAGATCCACAACATCTCGGCACGGTTCAATGCCGCCCTGGCGGACCTGCGCGCGCAGATCGCACCGCTGCAGCACACCTGGACCGCGCAGGCCGCCGAGGCCTACCGCGCCGAACAACTGCGGTGGAATCAGTCGGCCGCGGCCCTCAACGACATCCTGCTGCGGCTCGGCAACGCGGTCCGCGACGGCGCCGACGAGGTGTCGGCCACCGACCGTCGGGCAGCCGGCGCCTGGGGCTGACACCGTCCGCCTGGTCCTGTGCAACCCCGCCGAGAGGAGAGCTCGGCGGGGTTGCACGATCCCGTCCCGGGCGAACGGTGATCCACTGTGACGCGTTCCACTACGCTGGTCATCGAGATGCGATGCGTCCGGTGATTGGCGCAGCGCGGGGAGTGTGAGCATGGTGGCGTTGTCCAAGACCTCCGGCGGCCGGGTGCCGCCTGCGCAGGTTCGTGCTGTCCACGACCTCTTCGTCGCTGGTCAGGTGGACGCCTCCTATCTCGATTCGGTCCCGCTGCGTCGCATCGTCGCCGAGAGCTGGCAGCGCAGCCTCGCCACCGGCGTCGACCCCGACACCGTCGGCCAGGCCACCGAGGCCGCCAAGGCGCTCGAAGAACTGCGCAGGTCACACCCGCTGGCCCCGACCCTGCCGCTGATCCGGCGGCTGCTGGTCGAGGACGCCACCGAGTCCGGTGTGGTCGTCGCCATCACCGCCGCCGACGGCACCCTGCTGTGGGTCGAGGGGGACCGGCGTGCCATCCGCAAGGCCGAGGGCATGAACTTCGTGCCCGGCACCGACTGGAGTGAGCACACCGCAGGCACCAACGCGCCGGGCACCGCGCTGGCGCTGGACCGGGAACTGCAGATCCGCGGCACCGAACATTTCTCCCGCATCGTCCACCCGTGGAACTGCACCGCCGTCCCGGTCCACGATCCGTCGACCGGTGCGCTGCTCGGTGCCATCGACCTGACCGGCGGTCCCGCGGTCGCCACCCCGCAGACATTGGCGCTGGTCCGCGCGACCGCCGTCGCGGTGGAGAACCAGCTCGCGCTGTTGCGCCTGGCCGGCCCGGCCGCCGGTACCGACGAGGCCACCAAACTGTCGGTGCTGGGTGCCGAGCGGCCGCGCTGGCATGTCGGTGGGGCCAACGCGGTCGCCCTGACCGGACGGCACGCCGACATCCTGGTGCTGCTCATCCGCCATCCCGAAGGGCTCAGTGCCGACCACCTGGCGATGCTGCTCGACGACAAGGACCTCGACGTCGTGACCATCCGCGCCGAGATGTCGCGGCTGCGCCGGGTGATCGGCGGTGACCACATCGCCTCGCGCCCGTACCGACTGCTCGGACCGGTCGCCAGCGATATGGGTGATGTGCTCGACGCCCTGCAGAGCGGTGACGTCGCCGGCGCCGTATCGGCGTATGCCGGGGCACTGCTCCCGCAGTCGGTGTCCCCGGCGATCGCCCGGTTGCGCACCGAGCTGACCACCAGCGTGCGCGGTGCGGTGCTCGCCGAGGCGGCCCGCGGCAATCTCGCCCTGCTGCGGCGGTGGTTGCAGCTGCCCGACGGCCGCGATGACCGGCGCGGCTGGCAGCTGCTCGCCGAACATGCCGCCGCCGACCCGGTGTTACGCGCCCGCGCCCGCGCCCATCTGGCCGGCCTGGACTCCGAGCTCGGCTGAAAACCTGAGCAAACCCGGCGGCACCCCCGCTGAACTGGTCTGATACCCGACCCGAACGCGAGTTGTCAGCACCTGCCGAACGTTCGACCATCAAGGCATGGATCTCACCGTCATCGAGCGTTACGCCGCCTTCCTGCCCGCCGAGCGCCGCACGCAGCCCTTCGCCGCGCCGCGGTCGGACTGGATGCCGTGGCGCGGCCGCCGCGTTCACATCGCCCGCAGCGGCAACGCGGATGCCCAGGTGCGCGGCATCCTGGTGCACGGGGCCGGCGGATACTCCGGGGCACTCTGGCCGCTGGCCGGGCTGGTCGCCGGTGCGCAGGAGGACATCGGTGTGGAGATCCTCGCGCCGGACATGCCGCTGTACGGCTACACCGTGGAACCCGATCCGGCGGGTGTGCGCTACCAGGACTGGCTGGACCTGCTCAGCGATATCGTCGCCGCCGAACGGGCCCGTGACGAGCGGCCCATCATCCTGTTCGGCGCCAGCATGGGCGGCCTGATGGCCTATGAGGTGGCTCATCGGACCGGCGCGGTGGACGCCGTGCTCGCGACCTGTCTGCTGGACCCTGCCGACACCGCGGCCCGGCGCGCCGCGTCGCGCTTCAAGATGCTCGGCCGGCCCAGTGCGGTCGCGCTGCGTGCCGCCGCACCCGCGTTCGGCCGGCTGCGGGTGCCGGTGAAGTGGCTGGCGGACATGTCGGCGATGAGCAACGACCCGGGCCTGACGCGGCTGTGCGCCACCGACCCGCGTGGCGGCGGGTCGCGGGTGCCGATCGGATTCCTGTCGACGTGGTTCAACCACCGGCACACCCCGCCCGAGGCCTACCGCGGCGCGCCGGTGACGCTGGTCGCCCCGGCCGCCGACGCCTGGACCCCGGCGGAGCTGAGTCAGCGTTTCCTGCAGCGGATTTCGGGCCCCACCCGGACCGTCCTACTGGAGAACTGCGGGCACTACCCGATCGAGGAACCGGGCCTGACCCAACTGGAAACCGTCGGCCGCGACATCGTCAGGAGCCTGGTTTCGGGGAGCGCTGCGGAGCGAGCCGAGCCACGGTGAGCCGCAGCTGCTCCATGCTGTAGCCGTGCTCGGGCATCACCCGGTGCAGCTGCGCGTCGATGGTGTGTACCAGGGTGCGGGCGGTCAGCTCGGGGTCCACATCCGGTGCGCCCCGGTCGCAGCGCTTCAGGTGAAAGGCCACCTCGGCGGACACCCGGTCCTCGAACAACCGCATCTCGTCGAGGTCGGCGGCCGTCATCGCCACCCGGTGCAGTACGGCGTGCAGCCGGGGCTGACCGGCGTGTAGATCCACCAGTTCGGCCAGCACCGCGTCCATCGTCTCGTCGAAGGGTGGCGCGGTGGCGCGCAACCGGCCGAACAGTGCCGTCAGCCGGGTATCGGCCTCGGCGACATGGCGGGCGGCCACCGCGTGCAGCAGCGCGTTCTTGTCCGGAAAGTACTGGTACAGCGTGCCGATGGAGACGCCGGCGCGCTCGGCGATCCGGTTGGTGGTGGCGGCCAGGCCCTCCCGGGAGAACATCTGCGCGGCGGCCTCCACCAGAACGGCCAGCGTCTGGATCGACCTGGCCTGCCGTGGACTCCTGCGTGTGGTGCCGATGGGGGTGATTGTTCTCTGTTCGGCCGAACAGGTGCAACCGTCATGCAACGTTGCAACACCTAAATTGAGTGACGGCCGACACACCCATGTGTCCGAACGCAGGAGATTCTCATGACTGTTTACGCACGGCCGGGTGCCGACGGCGCCTTGATGTCGTTCGACGCCCGCTATGACAACTACATCGGCGGCGAGTGGGTTGCCCCGAACGCCGGCCGGTACTTCGAGAACCGCACTCCCGTCACCGGTGAGGTGTTCTGCGAGGTCGCCCGCTCCGACGAATCCGATATCGAGAAGGCTCTCGACGCCGCGCATGCCGCCGCACCGGCCTGGGGCAAGACCTCGGCCACCGAGCGCGCGCTGATCCTCAACAAGATCGCCGACCGCATCGAGGAGAACCTCGAGTCCATCGCGCTGGCCGAGTCGTGGGACAACGGCAAGCCGATCCGCGAGACGCTGAACGCCGACATCCCGCTGGCCGTCGACCACTTCCGCTACTACGCCGGCGCGATCCGCGCCCAGGAAGGTTCGCTGTCGGAGATCGACAACGACACGGTCGCCTACCACTTCCATGAGCCCCTCGGCGTCGTCGGCCAGATCATCCCGTGGAACTTCCCGATCCTGATGGCCGTGTGGAAGCTGGCCCCGGCGCTCGCTGCCGGAAACGCCATCGTCCTCAAGCCGGCCGAGCAGACCCCGGTCTCGGTGCTCTACCTGTTCAAGGTGATCGGTGACCTGCTGCCCGCCGGTGTGGTCAACGTCGTCAACGGTTTCGGTGTCGAGGCGGGCAAGCCGCTGGCCTCGTCCAACCGGATCGCCAAGATCGCCTTCACCGGTGAGACCACCACCGGCCGGCTGATCATGCAGTACGCCAGCCAGAACCTGATCCCGGTGACGCTGGAACTCGGTGGCAAGAGCCCCAACATCTTCTTCAACGATGTGCTGGCCGCCAACGACGACTACCAGGACAAGGCGCTCGAGGGCTTCACCATGTTCGCCCTCAACCAGGGCGAGGTGTGCACCTGCCCGTCGCGCAGCCTGGTGCAGGCCGACATCTTCGACGAGTTCCTCGCCATGGCCGCCATCCGCACCAAGGCGGTGCGCCAGGGCGATCCGCTGGATACCGAGACGATGATCGGTGCGCAGGCCTCCAACGATCAGCTGGAGAAGATCCTGTCCTACATCGAGATCGGCAAGAGTGAGGGCGCCCAGGTCGTCACCGGTGGTGAGCGTGCCGAACTGGGTGGCGATCTCAGCGGTGGCTACTACGTGGCGCCGACGATCTTCACCGGCAACAACAAGATGCGCATCTTCCAGGAGGAGATCTTCGGACCGGTGGTCGCGGTGACGTCATTCAAGGATTACGACGACGCCATCGACCTGGCCAACGACACCCTCTACGGCCTGGGTGCCGGGGTCTGGAGCCGCGACGGCAACACCGCCTACCGTGCGGGTCGCGATATCAAGGCCGGCCGCGTGTGGACCAACTGCTACCACCAGTACCCGGCGCACGCCGCCTTCGGTGGTTACAAGCAGTCAGGTATCGGTCGGGAGAACCACCTGATGATGCTCGACCACTACCAGCAGACCAAGAACCTACTGGTGTCCTACAGCAACAAGGCGCAGGGCTTCTTCTGATCCCTTTCTGATCTCCGCGGACGTGAGCTTGGGACGAAACTCCCCCCGATCTCCGGCTCAAGCTCACGTCCGCGGCCCCTCTACCCTCAACTGAAAAGAACCCCTCTCGGCGTCAGGAGCAGCGTTGCCCAAATTCGTCGCGGCCATAGACCAAGGCACCACCAGCACCCGAGCGATGATCTTCGATCACGCAGGCGCGGAGGTGGGGCGCCACCAGCTCGAACACGAGCAGATCATGCCGCAGGCAGGCTGGGTGGAGCACAACCCCGTCGAGATCTGGGAACGCACCTCCTCGGTGCTGACCTCGGTGCTCAACAACACCAATCTCGGGTCCGATGACATTGTGGCCCTGGGGATCACGAATCAGCGCGAGACGACCCTGGTCTGGAACCGGCATACCGGGCGGCCGTACTACAACGCCATCGTGTGGCAGGACACCCGCACCGACCGGATCGCCTCGGCGCTGGACCGCGACCGCCGCGGCGACGTGATCCGGCGCAAGGCGGGTCTACCGCCGGCCACCTACTTCTCCGGCGGCAAGATCCAGTGGATCCTGGAGAACGTCGACGGTGTACGGGAAGCCGCCGAGGCCGGTGATGCGATCTTCGGCAACAGCGACTCCTGGGTGGTGTGGAACCTCACCGGCGGCCCGCGCGGCGGGGTGCACGTCACCGATGTCACCAACGCCAGCCGCACCATGCTGATGAACCTGGAAACCCTGGACTGGGACGACGAGTTGTTGTCCTTCTTCGGGATTCCGCGCCAGATGCTGCCGCAGATCCGGCCGTCGTCATCGCCGGAACCGTACGGGACCACCCTGGCCACCGGACCGATGGGCGGTGAGGTTCCGGTGACCGGCATCCTGGGCGATCAGCAGGCGGCCATGGTCGGCCAGGTGTGTCTGAAGGCCGGCGAGGCCAAGAACACCTACGGAACCGGAAACTTCTTGCTGCTCAACACCGGAGAGAAGATCGTCCGGTCTGAGAACGGCCTGCTGACCACGGTGTGCTATCAGTTCGGGGATGCCAAACCGGTGTACGCGCTGGAGGGTTCGATCGCGGTCACCGGCTCGGCGGTGCAATGGCTGCGCGACCAACTGGGCATCATCAGCGGTGCGGCGCAGAGCGAGTCGTTGGCGCGGCAGGTCGAGGACAACGGCGGGGTGTACTTCGTGCCGGCGTTCTCCGGACTGTTCGCGCCCTACTGGCGCTCCGATGCCCGCGGCGCCATCGTCGGGCTCAGCCGGTTCAACACCAACGCCCACGTGGCGCGCGCGACGCTGGAGGCGATCTGCTACCAGAGCCGCGACGTGGTCGATGCGATGGAAGCCGATTCCGGTGTGCACCTTGAGGTTTTGAAGGTGGACGGCGGGATCACCGCCAACGCACTGTGCATGCAGATCCAGGCCGATGTGCTCGGTGTCGACGTCGTCAAGCCGGTCGTCGCCGAGACCACCGCGTTGGGCGCGGCGTACGCGGCCGGGCTGGCGGTGGGGTACTGGGACAGTCCCGATGACCTGCGCGAGAACTGGCAGGAAGGCCGGCGCTGGTCGGCGCAGTGGGATGACGACAAGCGCACCGACGGTTATGCCGGTTGGCAGAAGGCCGTGCAGCGCACGCTGGACTGGGTCGACGTCTCCTAGATAGCACCGTTCCCGCCCTGCGGAAGGAGAGCCGCGGGGCGGGAACGGTTTTCGTGTGCGAGCCTACGCAGCTAGAGTGCCGCGACACCGGCCTCGGCGACGGAGACATCCTGCTCGACGCTGCCCGCGCTGACCCCGATGGCACCCACAACCACACCGTCGACCTCCAGCGGGATGCCGCCGCCGAAGATGACCAGGCCGCCGCAGGTCTGCTCCAGGCCGTAGAGCTCGGCACCCGGCTGCGCCAGTGGCATCAACGCGCTGGTGGGGGCATTCATCAGAATTGACGTGCGCGCCTTGCTGATCGAGATGTCGATGCTCGCCTTGATGGCGCCGTCCATGCGGGCGAATGCCACCAGATGACCGCCGTCGTCGACGACCGCGATGTTCATCGGCTGACCGATCGCGCCGGCCTTCTCGATGGCCGCATTGACGACCTTGGTTGCGCTGGACAGGCTGATGGCACTCATGGACGAACCTCTCGAATAGGTTTTCCCGCAACGAATTTTGACAATCGCGGGGGTGTACTGCCGCGGTATCGATCATAATCGGATTCCAGACGGCACAACAGGTGTTTGCCGCCGCCGGTAGAACCTGACCAAAAACTCACCCAAAGTCGTGACACGCCAACACCTCCGGCGAGTGTCCAACCGGGATCCACCCGATGTCCCGCAGTAACGCCCACAGCCACAAAGACTGTGCAGCAGCGTCTTTTGCCGAATGAGTTAGGTGGATCAGTGGCGAACATCGACATCTTCGTTTGGGAGTTCCTCGGCACGGCGGTGCTGTGTCTGCTGGGCAGCGGTTCTGTCGCCGCGGTGGTCCTGAAGAACTCGTTCTCCCATGGCGGCGGCGGTGATTGGATCGTCATCGTGCTCGGCTGGGGGTTCGCCGTGTTCACCGGCGCCAGCATCGCCGCACCGGCGGGCGCACATATCAACCCGGCGGTGACGTTCGCGGTGGCACTGTCCGGCGGTGTGCCGTGGGCGAGTGTGCCGGTCTACTGGGCGGCGCAGTTCCTGGGTGCCTTCGTCGGCGCCTCGCTGGCCTGGGCGGCGTTCAAACTGCAGTTCGACAAGATGGACGACAACTCCGGTACCCGCGGCATCTTCTGCACCTCACCCGCGGTGAAGAACACGCCGTGGAACATCATCACGGAGGTGATCGCCACCTTCGTGCTGATCCTCTGGATCCTGACCAACCCGGAGATCAACACGACCCTGGGTTATGCGGCGGTGTCGTTTGTCATCATCACCATCGGTTTCGGTCTCGGCGGGCCGACCGGCTACGCCATCAACCCGGCCCGCGATCTCGGGCCGCGGATCGCCTACGCCATCCTGCCCATCCCGGGTAAGGCGAAGGCCGACTGGGGTTACGCCTGGGTGCCTGTGGTGGCACCGCTGATCGGTGCGGGCCTGGCCGCCGGGCTGGTGCAGGTGTTGCCCGCCTGATAAGTGGCACCGGGCACCGCCGCCGCGAGCGACCCCAAAGGGTCACCCTCGGCGGCGTGTCTGCGTCAGGACACGGTCGCTCGCGCCACCTTCTGGGTGATCGCCCGGCCCGGTACGAACCCGGCTACCGCCCCGATCACCGTGGTGGCCGGCGGCCGGATCCCGGCGTTCGCGGCGGCCTCGGCGATGCCGACCAGATCGGCCCGGATCTCCTGCTGACCGGCGAGTGTGCCGTCGGCGATCACCGCCGCCGGGGTATCGGCCGGCATCCCGGCCTCGATCAGGGCGCGTGAGATCGGCTCCAGGTTGGCGACGGCCATCATCAGCACGATGGTGGTGTTGGCCAGTGCCAGCGCCGCATAGTTGACCGTGCACTCGGGGTGACCGGGCGGAACATGGCCTGAGACAACGGTGAAACCCTGGGTCAGGCCCCGATGGGTGACCGGGATCAGCGCGGATGCCGGTGCGGCGATGGACGAACTGACACCTGGGATCACCTCGACCGCGATACCGGCCCGCACACACTCGTCGATCTCCTCGCCGCCGCGGCCGAAGACGAAACCGTCCCCACCCTTGAGGCGCACCACGGTGCGGCCCGCGCGGGCGTTTTCGATCAGCATGGCGTTGATATCGCACTGCTCGGTGCGCCGGCCACCGGGGATCTTGGCGACATCGATGATGCGTGCCCGCGGGGCGATCTCACCCAGCGCGCCGACCGGGGCGAGGCGGTCGGTGACGATGACGTCGGCCCGGGCGATCGCATCACGACCGGCGAGGGTGAGCAGACCGGGGTCGCCCGGCCCGCCGCCGACGATGATCACCCGGCCGGATCCGGTGTTTGGGCGGACCGTCGGGCCGTCCGGTTCGATGCAGAACAATCTGTGTCCATCGACTGCGGCACGCTCGTCGGCGGTCAACTCTGCACAGTTGAACAGCACCGTGCCTGCGCCGAGTTCGTCGGCCCGGAAAGCGCGTGGCCGCAATGTGATCAGGCCACGTTGGGCCAGGTCGATCAGATAGCCGGTCGGCTGGTCGGCGAACAGGGTGACCGCCGCTCCGGCGTTCAGCAGGGCGCCGACAATCGTCGGGGCCCGCTCCGAAGAGCCCACGACGGCCACCGCGCGGCCACGGACGGGTAGCCGGACGGCGACCCCGTCAGCCATGGTCGCGCGCACGCAACACCGTGGCGACCAGTGCCGCGCGACTGTGTACCCCGAACTTGCTCTTGATGTTGTGCAGGTGGAACTTCACGGTGGCCTCCGAGATGAACAGCGCACCGGCGATCGCACGGTTGTCCAGACCGTCGACCAGCAGGTCGAGAACCTCCCGCTCGCGCCGGGTGAGTGATCCGGTGTGCCCCGGGTCGGCCTGTTCGCGGAGCTCGTCGATGACGGTTTCGGCGCTGCGGACGTCCAGGGTGCGGTGACCCTCCAGCATTCGCGCCACGGCAGCATGCAGCTCCGCCGAGGACGAGCGCCGGTCGACCACCGCGTCGGCGCCGGCCCAGATCAGCGGCAGCGCACGTTCCCGGGGGTCCTCGCCGTCGATGACGGCCAGCACCTTGGGGGTGGGATCCAGGGCCGACAGCCATATCGACAGATCCGACCCCGCCTCGGCTCCGACGACCAGCAGCTGCGGCCGCATGGGTGCCAGCACATCGGCCAGGCCCGGACCGTGCGCAAGATCACCGACCAGCCGGACCCCGGGCTCGGTGGACATCACATGGATCAGCCCGTGCCGGAGGAGCTCGTCGGTCATCACGAAGACCATCCGCAATGCGGCGGCTTCGATGAAAGATATTGGCCTGCTGATTGTTTCGATCGAATGATCGTCCTCGGCGGCGCTGCCATCCCGCTGGGTCGGTGCGTCGCGGGTCTGTGGCCAGCCCATGGTCAACTCCGTCCTGCTGCTGAGCGGCGAATGTTAGCGCGGTGAGCGTTGCACGGACGTTGCAACGGCGGGTTACGGCGAGGTCTGCGGAATCAGCACGCAGTCGCCGCACAATCCGCCGCCCGGGCCCTGGTAGTACAGGCAGCAGCTGTTGCGGCGGAAGCCGGCGGCTGTGAACGCGCCTGTCCCGGAGAGCGGTTCGGTGTCCAGTAGTGCGCGGATGAGCGCCCGGCCTGCGGATTCGTATGCCGGATGCGACATCGCCAGCACCGTCACCGCCCCGTTGGCGGCCGAGGTGAGATTGCCCAGCGTGACCTGGGACGAGAGCCCCACCAGCGTGTGTAGCCGGTCGCCGAGCTCGAGTAGGGCTCCGACCACCGTGTCGACGATGAACGGTGCGGCCGTCGCGGCGCCCACATCGACCCAGGCCGGCGAGCACACGGCGAACTGGGGGGCATGCCCGTCGGACGGCACCCAGCGAACCGACCCGAGGTCGAGCACCGGAGCGGCGCCGAGGCAGACGGCGGCCCCGATCACCGGTGAGAGCAGGCGGGCGGCGACACCCAGCTGAAACGACGAGGCCGCCATCCGGATCGGGATGCGGTCCGGGGGGGCGTCGGCGGACCGGGCGATCGCCGCGCGGGTCGCGGCGATATGGCCGTCGAGCACGGTGTCGGTGAAAAACTCTGTCAGAGAGCGTGATTGCCCGGGTACGTCGACGGTGAGTGCGAAATAACCGCCCAGGCTCGACAGCTCGGCCAGTCGGCCGGTGGTCGATGACGGGCTGTTGTTCATGATGTCTGCAGGTTAATCGGGTTCGGTGGGCCTCGACGACCGGACAGGCAGACCGGCGACCGGAACTGATCGACGGGCTAGTCCGGCTCTCGCCGAACGGTGGGGGCGGCCACTGGCCGGTGCGCCACCGCGCGACCGGCGCTGCAACGTTGTTGCAACGTGACGCGAGCCACAATGGCTGGACCGCGGCAACCCCGCGACACCGAAGTCAGGTGACCTCGCCTGTGGTCATCCCTCACCTGGGAGCTGTGTATGACAGAACCGACCCTCGATCCGACGGTGGACTACCCGTTGAGCCTGAACCGGCAGGATCTGCTGTTCACCCCCAACGGAAAACCCATTGCCGACATCACCATGGAGGCGGTGATGTCGGGCGACGTCACGGCCTCGGATCTGCGGATCACCCCGCAGACGCTGCGCCTGCAGGCGCAGATCGCCGAGAAGTCCGGCCGTAACCAATTGGGTTCCAACCTGCGCCGAGCGGCCGAGATGACCGCGATCAGCGACGAGCGGGTGCTGCAGATCTATAACGCTTTGCGTCCCAACGCATCCACCAAGGCGGAGCTCGACGCCATCGCCGAGGAACTCGAAACCCAGTACGGGGCCGACATGCTGGCCGGTCTCGTCCGTGAAGCCGCCGACGTCTACGAGCGTCGCGACATTTTGGCCGAGAGCGTTTAGGAGACAGGCGATGACTGCAGCAGCGGCGCACAACCCCACCGAGAAGCGACAGTCCGAGCGCACCAAGGTGCTCGAGGCGCGCCCGGTCAACCTCGACGGATTCGTCCAGGAATGGCCCGAGGTCGGCATGGTCGCCCTCGACAGCGAGTTCGACCCGGAGCCCAGCGTCAAGGTCGTCGACGGGGTGATCGTCGAGATGGACGGCCGCGCCCGTGCCGATTTCGACTTCCTCGACCAATTCATCGCGGACCACGCCATCGAGGTGGAAACCACCGAGGCGTCGATGGCGATTCCGGCTCAGGAGATCGCCGCCATGCTGGTCGACCCCCGGGTCACCCGCGACGAGGTGATCGCGGTGACCCGTGGTCTGACCCCGGCCAAACTGCTCGAGATCGTCAAGACGATGAACATCGTCGAGATCATGATGGGCATGCAGAAGATGCGGGCCCGCCGGACACCGGCCAACCAGGCGCATTGCACCAGCGCCCGGGACAACCCGCTGCAGGTCGCCTGCGAGGCCGCCGAGGCGTCGCTGCGTGGATTCTCCGAGGTCGAAACCACCCTCGGCGTCGTGCGTTACGCCCCGCTGGTCGCCATGGCGCTGCAGATCGGCAGCCAGGTCGGCACCGGCGGCCGGCTCACCCAGTGTGCGCTGGAAGAGGCCACCGAGCTGGAACTGGGCATGCGCGGTATCACCGCCTACGCCGAGACGATCTCCGTCTACGGAACCGAGTCGGTGTTCGTCGACGGTGACGACACCCCGTACTCGAAGGCGTTCCTGGCCGCGGCCTATGCGTCGCGCGGTATCAAGATGAGGTTCACCTCGGGCACCGGCTCGGAGGTGCAGATGGGTAATGCCGAGGGCCGATCGATGCTCTACCTGGAGATCCGCTGCATCCTGGTCACCAAGGGCGCGGGTGTGCAGGGTCTGCAGAACGGCTCGATCTCCTGTATCGGCGTTCCCGGTGCGGTACCCGCGGGTATCCGCGCGGTGGCCGCCGAGAACCTGATCGCCTCGGCGGTGGACCTGGAGTGCGCCTCCGGTAACGACCAGTCGTTCTCGCATTCGCCGATGCGCCGCGTCGCGCGGCTGCTGCCGCAGCTCATGCCCGGCACCGACTTCATCACCTCGGGGTACTCGGCAACGCCCAACTACGACAACATGTTCGCCGGATCCAATGTGGACGCCGAGGACTTCGACGACTTCAACACCATCCAGCGTGACCTGCAGATCGACGGTGGTCTGCAGCACGTGAAGGAGGTCGACATCCTGGCCGCCCGGCACCGCGCGGGCAAGGCACTGCAGGCGGTGTTCCGGTACCTGGAGTTGCCGACGATCTCCGATGCCGAGATCGAGGCGGCGGTGTACGCGCACGGCAGCCGCGAGCTGATTCCGCGCGATGTGCTCGAAGACCTCAAGGGTGCCCAGCAGGTGATGGACCGTAATGTCACCGGCCTGGACCTGGTCAAGGCGCTGGAGTCGACCGGATTCGGTGATATCGCCGAGAACCTGTTGACCGTTCTGCGCCAGCGTGTTTCGGGTGACCTGCTGCAGACCTCGGCGATCATGACGCGCGATCTGCAGCCGCTGTCGGCGGTCAACGATCGCAACGACTACGCGGGCCCGGGCACCGGTTACCGGCCGTCGGGGGCGCGGTGGGAAGAGATGAAACGCCTGCGGCACGTCACCAGCGCGGAGAACCCGGAAGTAGAGGTGGACTGAAATGTCGGACAGAACACTCACATTCGCGCAGGAGAAGCAAGCCGAACCGGGCAAGCGCACCGACGAGGTGCTCGTCGGGGTCTCGCCGGCGTTCGCCGACTTCTTCAGCCAGACCATCACCGGGCTCTCACATGCCGACGTGATCCGCCAGATCCTGGCCGGTATCGAGGAGCAGGAGGTGTCGGCCCGTGTCGTGCGGATCCGGCACAGCAGTGACCTCGCCGTCGTCGCGCACACCGCGGCCAAGCTGTCGGGCTCCGGTATCGCGATCGGCCTGCTCTCGCGCGGCACCACCATGATCCACCAGCGTGACCTGCCGCGGCTGTCCAGCCTGGAGCTGTTCCCGCAGTGCCCGCTGATGACGCTGGAGACCTACCGTCAGGTCGGCTCGAATGCTGCGCAGTACGCCAAAGGTGAGTCACCGGAACCGGTTCCGACGCTCAACGACCAGATGGCCCGCCCGCGCTGGCAGGCCAAGGCGGCGCTGCTGCACCTGAAGGAGACCGAGCAGATCGTCAAGGGAGCCAAGCCGGTCGAGGTGGTACCGCAGTTCGAGCAGGCGCTGGCGACCTGATGGCCGGCACGCCGATGAAGAACGCCCGATGAAGAACGTTGTCGGTGTCGACATCGGCAACTCGACGACGGAGGCCAGCGCGGCGACCGTCGGCGCCGACGGCTCGGTGCAGTTCTGCGGGGCGGCCCTGGCTCCCACCACCGGGGTCAAGGGCACCCCGCGCAATGTCGACGGTGTCGCCGACGTCGTCGAACGCTGTTTGCGGCTGGCCGGTATCGGCATCGGGGATCTGGACATCGTGCTGCTCAACGAGGCCACCCCGGTGATCAGTGGGATGGCGATGGAGACCATCACCGAGACCATCATCACCGAGTCGACGATGATCGGGCACGACCCGCGCACCCCCGGCGGGCGTGGTCTCGGTGTCGGCAGAACCGTCGCCTTCGCTGCGCTGCCGGAAATTGCCGGGACACAACCGATCATCGTGGTCGTGCCCAAGGGTGTGGACTTCGACGAGGTCGCCGCCGCCATCAACGCCGCGACCCGGCGCGGGGTCGCGGTCGCCGGGGCGATCCTGGCCAACGATGACGCGGTGCTGGTGGTCAACCGGCTCGATGCGGTGATCCCGGTGATCGACGAGGTGTCGCGCATCGATGCCGTACCGCTGGACATGCTCGCCGCGGTCGAGGTGGCCGGACCCGCCCAGTCGATCCGCACCCTGTCCAACGCCTACGGCCTGGCGACGATCTTCGATCTCGATGCGGCCGCCACCAGGGTGGTGTCCCCGGTGGCCCGGGCGTTGACCGGTAACCGATCCGCGGTGGTGGTCCGCACGCCGGCCGGCGATGTCGCCGACCGCACCATCCCGGCGGGTTCGCTGGAGCTCAACGGCGAGAGCCGGCGCGCCACCGTCGACGTCTCGCGCGGGGCCGTGGAGATCATGGCCGCCGTCGAGCGGGTCAGCCCGCTGGCCGATGTCAACGGTGAGGCAGGCACCAACACCGGCGGCATGATCGCCAACGTGCGCCAGAGCATGGCCGAACTGTCCCACCATGCCGTCGCCGACGTCCATATCAAGGACCTGCTGGCGGTCGACACCTTTGTGCCGCAAGAGGTTCGCGGCGGGGTGGCCGGTGAGGTGGCACTGGAGAACGCCGTGGCGCTGGCCGCCATGGTGCGCACCCGGGAGAGCGGTATGCAGGCGGTGGCCACCGCCGTCGCCGACCGGCTGCGCGCCGCCGGCGCCGAATCGGTCCAGGTGGTTGTCGGTGGGGTGGAGGCCGAGATGGCGGTGCTTGGCGCGCTGACCACCCCCGGCACCGACAAACCGCTGGTGGTGCTCGATCTTGGTGGGGGATCCACCGACGCCGCGCTGCTGGAGCCCGACGGTTCGATCGATGCCGTGCACCTGGCCGGTGCGGGGGACCTGGTGACCAAACTCATCGACGCCGAACTGGGCCTGGACAACCTGGAACTGGCCGAGGACATCAAACGGTTCCCACTCGGCAAGGCCGAGAGTTTCTTCCATGTCCGGTTGGAGAACGGCACCGTCCAGTTCTTCGAAAAGCCGCTACCGGCAACGGCATTTGCCCGAGTGGTCACCCTGGAAGGGTCGGTGCTGAACCCGATTCCGGGCCGCCAGTCGATGGAGCGCATCGCGATGGTGCGCCGCACCGCCAAGGAGCGCATCTTCGTGGTGAACGCGCTGCGTGCACTGCGGTCCGTCGCACCCGGCGGCGATCTGCGCCAGATCGGGTTCGTGGTGCTGCTCGGCGGGTGTGCCCTCGATTTTGAGATCCCCGATCAGATCGCCGACGCGCTGGCGCCGTACGGGATCGTCTGCGGTACAGGAAATGTGCGCGGCACCGAGGGGCCGCGTAATGCCGTCGCCACCGGGCTGGTGGCCGCGCACGCCGTGAGACCGGGTGCCGGTGGCTGAGGGGAGCGGCGGGGGGTTCCGGCTGCGCGGCGGGGCGCCCGCCCGGCCGGCGATCATCGTGTTCAGCGGCGGCGCCGATCAGGTGGTGCGGGAAGTGCTGGCCGGTATCGAGGAAGAGGGCGTCCCGCGGGAGGCGCATATCGTCACCGATCCGGCGGGGGCCGCGGAGTTGGCGATCCGGGCGGCCGGACAGTCGCCGCTGCAGGTCGGGGTGGGCATCGGTGCCGCGGGTGAGGTGAGTGTCTGCCATGCCAAGCTTGAGCAGCCGGTTTTCGAGCTGACTGCCGGTGCGGCACCCATCCTGATGCGCACCCTGGGACACAACGCCGCCCGCATGGTGGCGGGTCTGCCGCTGCGAACGCTCGCCACCGACTGAATTCCGCCCCGCCGGAGGCCATGTTGGGCTGGACACCACGCCGGGATGGGGCGATACTTCCTATCAAAGGTCGGATAGCCGACCTTTAGGCAGCATGCATGTGGCAGCCGAACGCTATCCGGTCAGCCCGTGGCTGGCAGATGCGGAGACGCAGGCGGCGTCCCCGATCAATGTCGATCGACCGCAATTGCACTGTCAATGAAGGAGTTTTGAAGTGGCCGGTGTCGAAGAACACCTCGAGAGCGCAGACTATCTGCAGAAACGTCAGCTCAAATCGGGCACCGCGGGCTGGTTGCTGTTGGCCGGTCTCGGCGTCAGCTATGTCATTTCCGGCGACTACTCGGGATGGAACTTCGGGTTGGAGCAGGGCGGTTTCGGCGGTCTGGCGATCGCTGCCGTCATCATCGCCGGCATGTACCTGGCGCTGGTGCTGGGTATGGCCGAACTGTCCTCGGCGCTGCCCGCGGCCGGCGGCGGCTACACCTTCGCCCGACGCGCCATGGGCCCGTGGGGCGGATTCGCCACCGGCACAGCAATTCTCATCGAATACGCCATCGCGCCCGCGGCCATCGCCACCTTCATCGGCGCCTACGTCGAATCGCTCGGACTGTTCGGGATCACCGACGGCTGGTGGGTCTACCTGGCCGCGTACGCCTTGTTCATCGGTATCCATCTGGCCGGTGTCGGCGAGGCGCTGAAGGTGATGTTCGTGATCACCGCGATCGCCCTGGTCGGGCTCATCGTGTTCGCGATCGCGGCGATCGGACACTTCGACGTCGCCAACCTGACCAATATGGCGGTCGACGAGACCGCCGCGGGAGCTTCGTCCTGGCTGCCCAACGGCTACCTGGGTATCTGGGCGGCCTTCCCGTTCGCCATCTGGTTCTTCCTGGCCATCGAGGGTGTGCCGCTGGCCGCCGAGGAGACCGCCAACCCCGAGCGCAACGTGCCGCGCGGCATCATCGCCGGCATGGGTGTCCTGCTGGTCACCTGCGCCGCCGTGCTGATCCTGACAACAGGAGCCGGTGGTGCGGACGAGATGAAGGATTCGGGCAACCCGCTGGTCGAGGCGCTCGGTGACGGCACCGCGGCCACCGTCGTCAACTACATCGGTCTGGCCGGCCTGATCGCCAGCTTCTTCTCGATCATCTACGCCTACTCGCGCCAGTTGTTCGCGTTGTCGAGGGCCGGCTACCTGCCGAAGGCGTTGTCGGTGACCAACTCCCGCAAGACACCCACGCTGGCGCTCATCGTGCCGGGCATCATCGGATTCTGTCTGTCGCTGATCGGCCAGGGTGCGTTGCTGCTGAACATGGCGGTCTTCGGGGCCGCGCTGAGCTATGTGCTGATGATGATCAGCCATATCGTGCTGCGCCGTCGGGAACCGGACATGCCGCGGCCCTACCGCACCCCGGGCGGTGTGGTGACCACCGGTTTTGCCCTGGTCATCGGCCTCTTCGCCGTCATCGCGACCTTCCTGGTGGACCCGGTCGCGGCAGGTATGTGTCTTGGGGTGTTCGCACTGTTCATGGTGTATTTCGCTGTTTACAGCCGGCACAAGCTGGTGGCCAATTCACCCGACGAGGAGTTCGCCATGCTGGCGAAGGCGGAGAGCGAGCTCAGATGATCTATCGGCAGCAGGTCTCGGGCGTGAACTACGCCTTCGACGGTCTTGTAGAGGTGATGGCCAAGGCCACACCACTGCGCTCGGGCGACCAACTCGCCGGGTGTGCCGCCGAACACGACGCCGAACGCGCGGCCGCCGCGTGGGTGCTCGCCGACCTGCCGCTGCAGACCTTCCTGAACACCGACATCGTCGACTACGAGACCGATGAGGTCACCCGACTGATCATGGACAGCCATGACCGGCAGGCGTTTTCGACCGTGTCGAGCCTGACGGTGGGCGGCCTGCGGGACTGGCTGCTGGATGCGTCGTCACATGACGACAGCGCCGAGCGGATCGCGGCGATCTCTCCGGGGCTTACCCCGGAGATGGTCGCCGCGGTCAGCAAGATCATGCGTAACCAGGATCTGATCGCGGTGGCGGCGGCGAGCTCCGTCACCGCGTCGTTCCGCACCACCGTCGGACTGCCCGGCACACTGGCCACCCGGCTGCAGCCCAACCATCCGACCGACGATCCCCGTGGCATCGCCGCCGCGGTCCTGGACGGGTTGCTGCTGGGCTGCGGCGACGCGGTCATCGGTATCAACCCGGCCACCGACTCCCCGCAAGCCACCGCTGACCTGCTGGGCCTGCTGGACTCGATCCGCACCCGCTACGACATCCCGGTGCAGTCGTGTGTGCTCTCGCACATCACCACCACCATCGGTCTGATCGAGAACGGCGCTCCGGTCGATCTGGTGTTCCAGTCGATCGCCGGCACCGAGGGCGCCAATTCGGCGTTCGGGGTGGACATCGCGCTGCTGCGCGAGGGCCGTGCCGCCGCAATGAGCCTGCACCGCGGCACCGTCGGTGACAACGTCATGTACCTGGAGACCGGGCAGGGTTCGGCGCTCAGCTCGGGGGCGCATCTGGGTGTCGGCGGTAAGCCGGTGGACCAGCAGACCCTGGAGACCCGGGCCTATGCCGTCGCGCGCGACCTGCAACCGCTGTTGGTCAACACCGTCGTGGGCTTCATCGGGCCGGAGTACCTGTACGACGGGAAGCAGATCATCCGCGCGGGCCTGGAGGATCACTTCTGCGGCAAGCTGCTCGGCCTGCCGATGGGTGTCGACGTCTGCTACACCAACCATGCGGAGGCCGACCAGAACGATATGGACACCCTGCTGACGCTGCTGGCGGCGGCCGGTGCGGCGTTTGTCATCACGGTGCCCGGCGCTGACGACGTGATGCTCGGTTACCAGAGCCTGTCCTTTCACGACGTGCTGACCACCCGGCGCACGCTGGGGCTGCGGCCGGCACCGGAGTTCGAGGCCTGGCTCAAACGTGTCGGCATGGTCGACGACGCCGGCCGGTTGACCCCGTTCGATCTGACGCACTCACCGTTGCGTGCGCTGACCTCTGCACCATGAGGAGCGCTGTGAGTAGTGACCCCGCAGTCCAGGAGTTCTGGGCCGACCTGCGCAAGACCACCCAGGCCCGGATCGGGCTGGGCCGCGCCGGCACCGCGCTGCCCACCCGGCAGGTGCTGGAGCTGGCCGCCGCACACGCCGCGGCCCGCGATGCCGTCCACATCCCGCTGGACACCGACGAGTTGTCGGCTGCGGTGCGCGCTGTCGGGATCGGCGAGCCGGTGCTGGCGACCAGCCGGGCCACCAGCCGTGACGAATACCTGCGCCGCCCCGACCTGGGCCGGCTGCCCGCCGAGGATCTCGACATCCCGGCCAAACCTGCCGATATCGGCTTCGTGTTGGCCGACGGGCTGTCACCGACGGCGCTGAGCCATCACGGTGCCAAGCTGCTGGCCGCCCTGGTGGCCCAGCTGGGGGAGCGCCATACGCTGGCCCCGCCGGTCATCGCCACCCAGGCGCGGGTGGCCCTCGGTGACCACATCGCCGCCGCGCAGGGTGTGCGGACCCTGCTGGTGATCGTCGGCGAGCGACCCGGGCTCAGCGTGGCGGACAGCCTGGGCATCTACCTGACGCACCTGCCGCGACCCGGGCGCACCGATGCCGATCGCAACTGCATCTCCAACATCCACCCGCCCGACGGCCTGGGTTACGCCGAGGCCGCCCGGGTCGCGGTGGGTCTGGTCGACGGGGCCGTGGCGCTCGGGCGTTCCGGGGTCGATCTCAAGGACACCTCGCGAGCGGCGGTGCTGGGCGCATCCGAGGTCGACGAACTCGCCTGACGTACTTCTCGCCGCGTGAAACCTACCTGGTTTCAGCCGATCAGGCGTTTACCTCGGTTTGGCTGAAGTCAGGTAGGTGATTTGGCTCCAGAACCTACCTGGTTTCAGCCGGCCGGCGGTCTGCCTCGGTGCGGCTGAAGTCAGGTAGGTCGTGGGCGCGGGTTTGGGCGTTTTGACCTGGGGTGACACCGACCGGTAAGCTCCTCCGTTGGCATGCACCGCCCGCAAGGGCACGTCATTCTCAGGTCAACGTCGGTCGCTGAGAAATTTTGATGCGCACGCCTGACCGGCACCCAACCCGAGAAGAGAAGGTAAGCACTATGCCTACTTACACGCCGAAGGCGGGTGACACCACGCGTTCGTGGTACGTCATCGACGCCCAAGACGTGGTGCTCGGCCGGCTCGCCGTCGAAGCAGCAAAGCTGCTGCGCGGCAAGCACAAGCCGACGTTCACCCCCAATGTCGATGGTGGCGATTTTGTCATCGTCATCAACGCCGAGAAGGTCGCCATCAGTGGCGACAAGCTCACCAACAAGTTCGCTTACCGCCACTCGGGTTACCCCGGCGGCCTGCGTAAGCGCACCATCGGCGAGCTGCTGGAGAAGCACCCCACCCGTGTCGTCGAGAACGCCATCGTCGGGATGCTGCCGCACAACAAGCTGAGCCGTCAGGTGCAGAAGAAGCTGAAGGTGTACGCCGGCCCGGATCATCCGCATGCCGCGCAGCAGCCGATTCCGTTCGAGATCAAGCAGGTGGCGCAGTGACCGAGGCCGAAGTGACCGAAGTGACCGAAGAGGTCGTCGAGACCCCCGCCGGGGAGATCGTCGAAGAGACGTTCGTCGAGTCGGGCGTCGTTGAAGAGGGCCACGTTGAAGAGGGCCACGTCGAAGAGGCCGCTCCGCGTGAGCCGATCTTCATCGACCGCCCGATCCAGACCGTGGGCCGCCGCAAGGAAGCCGTGGTCCGGGTGCGCCTGGTGCCCGGCACCGGCAAGTTCAACCTGGATGGCCGTTCGTTGGAGGCCTACTTCCCGAACAAGGTGCACCAGCAGCTGATCAAGGCTCCGCTGGTGACCGTCGATCGGGTCGAGAGCTTCGACATCTACGCACACCTCGATGGTGGCGGCCCGTCCGGGCAGGCCGGCGCGCTGCGCCTGGCCATCGCGCGTGCACTGATCCTGGTGCAGCCCGAGGATCGTCCGGCACTGAAGAAGGCCGGGTTCCTGACCCGCGACCCGCGTGCCATCGAGCGCAAGAAGTACGGCCTCAAGAAGGCCCGTAAGGCGCCTCAGTACAGCAAGCGCTGATCTGTCGTCTGTCGACCGCCGGGTGTGGAGCAATCCACACCCGGCGGTTTTCTTCGTAATCGTGATGTTCTTTGCCCACGGACGACGCCGGTACTGGTGACCCGCGTGTCGCGGGTGTTGCCATGACGGCGGCTGTGGCGCGGATCCGGGGCGGCCGGGTTTCATCTCGGCGCGCTTTGGTGAACCTTGGGTGTCGGAGAGGCGGGGGCGCTTTCGCGCGTCCAGGCAGACCGAATCTGCCGTCGGTGCGAGTCAGTCAGCTCGTGAGGGGGACCGGACCGCTTCCACTGACTGAAAGGATGATGGATGAAGAACAACACTGTGATGCGTATGACCGCCGGCGCCGCCATGAGCGGGGCGCTGCTGCTGTTCGGTGGCGCCGCCGTTGCGAGCGCGCAGCCGGGTGATGGCCGGGTGGACCTGGCGATCGGCACCGCAGGTGTGCTGACCGATGTGCCCATCGACGCGGCCTCGCAGATCGCTTCGGACGTCTGCAAGAGCGAGCTTGCCGAGATCACCGTGACCGCCGAGAGCGTGGACACGGCAGGGGCGCAGCAGAGCGTGTGCACCAACGCTCTGGGTGCGGTCGACTTCCGTCAGAACGGCGTTGACCAGCAAGGCGTGATCGAGGAGCCCGGCACCGCCGAGGGCACCTCGTTCTCCGAGGAGCCGGTCGAGCCGACCGACCCGACGGTCGAGGACGGCACCACCGAGGGCTCCACCGACGAGGCCCCGGTGACCACCACGACCACGGTTCCGGAAGAGGCTCCGGCCGGATAACCAGGCATGATGCCGCCACCGCCCGCGTCATGTGCGCGGGCGGTGGTGTCTCGATTGCATACCGACCCGGTCACGGGGCTTGTCAGTTGGCTCTTTGGCCCCCTTCTATGAGAAATTTGTCGTCATGGCTCGACTGTTCGGCACCGATGGCGTGCGCGGAGTCGCCAATCGGGATCTGACCGCCGAATTGGCGGTCGCACTGGGTTCGGCGGCTGCGCGACGGCTCGGCTCGGTCTCCACTGCAGGACGCCGGGTCGCCGTCGTCGGGCGGGACCCCCGGGCCAGCGGTGAGATGCTGGAGGCCGCGGTGATCGCGGGGCTGACCAGCGAAGGCATCGACGCGCTGCGCGTCGGCATCTTGCCCACACCCGCGGTGGCGTATCTGACCAGCGCATATGACGCCGATTTCGGCATCATGATCTCCGCATCGCACAATCCGATGCCCGATAACGGCATCAAGATCTTCGGCCCCGGTGGACACAAGCTCGACGATGCCACCGAGGACCGTGTCGAGGAACTGGTGAGCTCCGGTCCGGGAGAGCGCCCCGTGGGCGCCGGTATCGGCCGGGTGGTCGACGCCGAGGACGCTCTGGACCGCTACCTGCGCCATGCCGCCAAGGCCGTCACCACCAGGCTCGACGGTCTCACCGTGGTGGTGGACTGCGCGCACGGCGCCGCCTCGGTTGCCGCGCCACAGGCCTACCGGGCCGCCGGTGCCAATGTCATCACCCTGCACGCCGAACCGAACGGCCTCAACATCAATGACGGCTGCGGGTCGACGCACATGGAGGTCGTGGCGCAAGCCGTCGTCGCGCACGGCGCCGACCTGGGATTGGCACACGACGGGGATGCCGACCGTTGTCTGGCGGTCGCCGCCGACGGCCGGATCATCGACGGTGACGCGATCATGGTGATGCTCGCGCTGGCCATGCAGGAGGCCGGTGAGCTGGCATCGAACACCCTGGTCACGACGGTGATGAGCAACCTAGGGCTGCATATCGCGATGCGGGCGGCCGGTATCGAGGTACGCACCACTGCCGTCGGTGACCGTTACGTCCTCGAAGAGCTACGCGCCGGTGAGTTCTCACTCGGCGGTGAGCAGTCCGGGCATATCGTGCTGCCGAGCTTCGGCACCACCGGCGACGGTATCGTCACCGGGCTGCGGTTGATGTCGCGGATGGCGCAGACCCAGTCCTCGCTGGCCGCGCTGTGCGCGCCGATGCAGACCCTGCCCCAGGTGCTGATCAATGTCCAGGTCGCCGACAAGGTCACCGTCGCCGAGGCGGTCTCGGTGCAGACCGCGGTCGCCGAGGCCGAGGCGGTGCTCGGCGACACCGGCCGAATCCTGTTGCGGCCCTCCGGAACCGAGCAGGTGGTCCGGGTCATGGTCGAGGCCGCCGATGCCGATACCGCCCGCCGACTCGCGGTGCGGGTGGCCGAATCGGTGAGCGACCACCACTAGCGGAGAAAATTCGAGGGAACCGAATCGGGCGCTGCTGCGTCCAATTCGGGTATGGGATACATCGACTCGGCCCGGGTGGACGGCGCTGCACTGCTGGCCGCCGCGCAGCGCTTCGAGGCCATCGCCGCCATGCTCGAGGACGCCACCCGACGGTGCCAGGCATCGCTGACCTTCGACGGCAGAGCCGCCGGCCGGGGATACACCGACTGCGGTGACGACGTGCGCCGTGCTGTCGCCGACACCGTCGCCAGGGTGCGGTCCTGGGCCACGGCCAACCAGCAGATCGCCGACGGTCTGCGGGTTTCGGCCGCCGACTACGCCGATATCGACGCCCGTGCCGCACGGCGGATCGGCTGATGCTCGAGGATGCCCGGCCTGCCGTCGAGGTGTTGTCGGAGTATGCCCGGGCCTGTCGGCAACTCGGGCACAGCGGCCCCGATCCGACCGCGCTGCAGGCCGCGTACTCCACCGAGGCCGAGATGGATCTGGCGGCGTTGGCCGCCGACGGTCGGGCCGTCGCCGAACTCGCGGCCGCTGCCGACGAGGCGCTGCAGTGGCAGGACGGCGCCTGCCGTGCGGTCGACGCCGCCTGGCAGGGTGCGGGTGGGGCGGTGGCCACCGAGTCCCTGCGTGGGCACGCTGGATCCTGCGCGCAGACGGTCGACGGATTACATTGCACCGCCGCGGCATTGGCCGATCTGGCGGACGGGTTGCAGCAACTGGTGGCGGCCAAGGTGACCGCCACCCTGGAGATCGAGGCGCGCGGCGCGCGGGGGGAATGGCTCACCGCGGCGCGCACGGTGACAACTGGCGCCGGGGACCAGTCCGGGGCCAGTGAGCTCGTCGACCTGCGGGTGGCCCCGTTCGTGGCCGGCGACATCGGTGCGGACTGGATGTCATCGATGCGGGCGACCGAGGATGCCGTCCGGCAGGCCTACGGTGCGGCGGCCGGGGCGGCAGCACCGCCACCGCCCGTATTCGACTACGCCGGACCGGCGGTGCCCCCGACACCCGTTGCGATGCAGCCGGATCCGGTCGTACCGGCACCGGCACCGGCACCGGCGCCGATGCCGGCCGGTGGGTTCGGCGGTATGCCGTCGGCCGGGTCGGGGCTGTCCGGGCTGGGCCAGCCGGTCGCGGATCTGCTCGGTGGGCTGTTCGACTCGGCGGGTACCGGAAGTGGTTCGGCAGCCGAAGATCTCGACCTCGACGATCCGTTCCCGGCGGAGGAGGAGGAGCCCGACGACTCCGAGGAGGTCGACGACTCAGAGGAACAAGGCGACGAATCGGAGGAGGAAGAGCTCGACGATCCGGATGCCGACGAGAGCGAGGATCAGGAGCAACCACCTCCGGAGGAACTGACACCGGCACCGACACCGGTGCCCGAACCTGTTGCGGAAGCGGCACCGGAAGCCGAGCCCATGGCGGTTCCCGTCACCGAACCCGAGCCGCCGGCGACCCCGTGTGAGATCGCCGCCGACGCGCTACCCCAGGCGGGTGCGTGAGGTGACCAGCGACCGGCCGCGGTCGGATTACCGCGCACCACAAAGTATCCGGTGTTCTGCAGCGGCTCGACGGCCAGCGTCGCCTCGGGGGCGGCCTTCGCAGACGCCCGCCTCGAACCCCGAGGTGTTGCCTGCCGATTGCGCATGACGCACCAGGGTCACCGTGATCTCGGGTGCGGCATGGGCGGGCGGTGCGGTGAGCACCGCACCGGCGGTGAGCAGTGCTCCGACGATCCCGCGAAGACACATGTGTTCCCCCCTAGAACCGTGATTCTAGGGGGCAACATCAGTCTGCTCGGCAGGGAAGGGTCAGCGCGGGGAACCGGCGCCACTACGGCGCGGGCGACCGCCACCGCGGCGGGCCTGGCCGTTGCCGCCGCCAGCGGAACCGGCGCCATGGGAAGCACCGGAACCGCTGCGTCGCTGCGGCTTACGCCGACGGTTGCCCTGTCCGGCGGGCCGTGCGGCGGGCTGCTCCGGGACGTCGAGCACGATCGCTCCGCTGAAGGTCCGCTCGCCCGGGGCGATCTCCTGCAGCACCGGATGTGAGGCACCGCTGAACTTGGTCACCGTCGGCTTGACGCCGGCCTTACGGGTCAGCACCCGCACATCGGAGACCTGGCTGTCCAGCATCAGCGTCACCACCGTGCCCTCGCTGCCGGCGCGGGCGGTGCGGCCCGAGCGGTGCAGATAGGCCTTGTGCTCGACCGGCGGGTCGGCGTGCACGACGAGGTTGACATCGTCGACGTGGATACCGCGCGCGGCGATATCAGTGGCGACCAGCACGGTGGCCGCGCCTTCGGAGAAGGCGCCCAGATTGCGGGTACGGGCGTTCTGGGACAGGTTGCCGTGCAGCTCAACCGCCGGCACGCCGCGCGAATTCAGCTTGCGGGCCAGGCCTTTGGCGCCGTACTTGGTACGGGCGAACACGATGGTCCGGCCCGGCGAGGCGGCCAGGTCGGCCAGCACATCGAAGCGGGCGTCGTGGTCGACGTGCAGCACGTGATGCACCATCGCCGAGACCGGGGACTGCTCGGAGTCCACGCTGTGTACCACGGGATCCTGCAGGTAGCGCTGCACCAGTACGTCGATACCGTTGTCCAGGGTGGCCGAGAACAGCAGGCGCTGGCCGTCCGCCGGGGTGCGGTCGAGCAGGCGCTTGACCGGGGGCAGGAAGCCGAGATCCGCCATGTGGTCGGCCTCGTCGAGAACGGTGATCTCCACAGCCGACAGGTCGGCATGGCCGGACTTGACGTGGTCTTCGAGCCGGCCGGGGCAGGCTATGACGATATCGACACCGTCGCGCAGCGCCTGGATCTGTGGCTGTGCGCCGACACCACCGAAGATGGTGACCGAGCGCAGGCCGGTGGCCTTTGCCAGCGGTGCCAGCGAGGCGTCGATCTGGGTGGCCAGTTCGCGGGTCGGTGCCAGGATGAGCGCCCGGAACTTACCGGAGCGCCGCGGCGCGGGGCTGGCGGTCAGTCGTCCGACGACCGGCAGCAGGAAGGCGTAGGTCTTGCCGGATCCGGTCTTGCCGCGGCCGAGCACATCGCGGCCGGCCAGCGAATCGGGCAGCGTCGCTGCCTGGATGGGAAAGGGGGACTCGATGCCGTTGGCAGCGAGCGTGGTGACGACGGCCTCGGGCAGGCCGAGGTCGGCAAAGGTGGGCACGTAAGAGCTCCAGTGAATAGTGTGCGGTCGTCCTGCCCGGCGCGGATGTTCCCGCGGCGCTCGGTGTGACGATCGAGCAGGACGTAGAGATTCGCCCTGGCGAAGCGGCAAAAGGCAGAACAGACGATGCCGCTGGGGCCAACGATACCCAATGGGACGCACCTACCCCAATTTTGAGGCGTGCATCACCCGGGGACTACAGCGACCTGGTGAGTTCCACCAGTTGCTCGGTGTAGCGCAGCGCCTCGGTGTCATCGACGGCCAGCGGGTGCACCAGCATGGTGGTCACCCCGGCCTCGGCGTAGGCGGCCAGCCGTTCCTTGACGAAACCGCGCGGTCCGACCAGCGACACGTGGCGCACCAGGTCGTCGGGCACAGCCGCGATCGCCTCTTCCTTCTTGCCGGCCAGGAACAGATCCTGGATGTGGTCGGCGACCTCGCCGAAGCCGTACCGGGTGGCCAGCTTGTGATAGAAGTTCTGGCCGCGGGCACCCATGCCGCCGATGTACAGCGCCAGTTGCGGTTTCGCCCAGGCCAGCCGGTCGTCGACGTCGTCGCCGATGGCAAGGCTGGCGCTGACCATGATGTCCAGCGGGCCCAAGGCCGGGTCGCGTTTGGCGTAACCGGCCCGCAGCGATTCACCCCAGACGTCGTCGGCCTTCTCCGGGTAGAAGAACACCGGCTGCCAGCCCTGCGCGATCTCCGCGGTCAACTCCACGTTCTTCGGCCCGAGTGCGGCGATGGTGATCGGGATATCTTCGCGCACAGGGTGATTGATCAGCCGTAGCGGTTTGCCCAGGCCGGTGCCGCGGCCTTCCGGCAGCGGGATCTGGTAGTGCTTGCCCTCATAGGACACCTTCTCGCGGCGCCAGACCTGGCGGCAGATGTCGACGACCTCGCGGGTGCGGCCCATCGGCGCCTCGAACGGCACCCCGTGGAACCCCTCCATCACCTGCGGACCCGAGGTCCCGATGCCGAGCCGGAACCGGCCGTCGGACACGTAGTCCAGTCCCGCGGCCGTCATCGCCAGCAGGGTGGGGGTGCGTACATAGATGGGGACGACGCCGGTGCCCAGTTCGATCGTCGAGGTCTTGGCGGCCAGGTAGCCGAGCTGGCTGATGGCGTCGTACGAGTACGCCTCGGCCACCAGCGCGATATCCGCACCGGCCTTCTCCAGTTTGACGACCTGCTCGGCCGCCTCCTTGAAGCCGCCCGCATAGCCGAGGAAGATTCCGGTCCGCATGCCAGTGTTTATATCACCAACCGGTTGGTTGGGAGAAGCTCAGGCCTTCAGGAGGGCGACGACCTTGTCCTCCAGCGTCGGCTGGGCCGTTTCCGGGTCGATGGCGACCGTTTTCGGCAGCACCACCTCGGGATCGGCGAAATCGCGGTAGGTCTTGTCATCGGTCAGGGTGAACAGCAGATATCCGGTGAGCAGCGCCCGCACCGCCTTCTGGGTGCCGTTGTCGGCGCCCGGCAGGCCGACGGCCTTGGCAAGCCGGCGCCCCTCGATCAGACCGCCGGCCTCGGCCTTGGCCACGATCCGCAGGGTGGCGGTCGGCCACACCTTCGCCAGCGTGTCGGCGTTGGAGCGGATCGAACTGTCATCCGACATCGCCCGCAGGATCAGCCCGGGCAACTGCAGAGAGGCCGCCGGTTGTTCGGCGGGCGGGCTGCTGACCGCGGGAAACAGTGCGGCGGCCGCCTTGAGTCGCGATCCCATCCCGGCGGCCGCGAACACCGCGGCCGACCCGCCGAAACCGTGCCCGACAACCCCGAGCTTGCCCGGATGCACGCTGATCTCGCCCGGGCCCAGTCGTACCCCGGCGATGATGTCGAGGGTGGTGCCCAGGTCGACCGCCAGGTTCAGCGCCGACGGGGCGAACGATTTCTCGGTATCCGGTGCCGCTGCGACGATGCCCCAGGACGCCAGGTGCTCCAGCGTCCCCGCATAGCGGTCGGCGCCGGTCAGCCAATCGTGACCGAAGGCGATCCCGGGCAGGTTGAACCCCGCCTCGGGGGTATAGACCATGCCGGGCTGACCGGCGAAGGCAAGGTCCCCGCGCAGGACGCGATGCGGCCCGCGCCGCGTCAGAGCAGCGAAGAGTTTCTTCGTCTTGGCCACGCATAGACCCTAGTCGACGTCTGTGGACGGGCGGTGGGTCGGCACTGCACTACCCTGGGTCCCTATGTGTGGAATCGTCGGCTACGTCGGGCAGCGCCCTGCCTGCGAGGTCGTCGTCGATGCGTTGCGCCGGATGGAGTACCGCGGATACGACTCATCGGGTGTGGCCCTGCTCGACGGCTCCGGCGGCCTGACCGTGGAACGGAAGGCCGGCCGGCTGGCCAATCTGGAAGAGGCGCTGGCGGCAGCCGGTGAACTGGGTGGGACGAGCGGTATGGGACATACCCGGTGGGCCACCCACGGGCGTCCGACCGACCGTAATGCCCACCCGCACCGCGATGGCAGCGGCAAGTTCGCAGTGGTGCACAACGGCATCATCGAGAACTTCGCGGTGTTGCGCGCCGAGTTGGAAGGCGCCGGTGTCGAGTTCGCCAGCGATACCGACTCAGAGGTCGCCGTGCACCTGGTGGCCCAGGCGTACCGCTCCGGCGCGACCGCCGGCGATTTCGTCGGCTCCGTGCTGGCGGTGCTGCAGCGCCTGGAAGGCCACTTCACCCTGGTGTTCGCCTTTGCCGACGAACCCGGCACCATCGTCGCGGCGCGCCGGTCCACCCCGCTGGTGGTCGGCGTCGGCGACGGCGAGATGTTCATCGGTTCCGATGTCGCTGCCTTCATCGAGTACACCCGCGAGGCCGTCGAACTGGGCCAGGACCAGGCCGTGGTGATCACCGCCGACGGCTACAAGGTCACCGACTTCGCCGGGAACAACGCACCCGCCCGGCGTTTTCATATCGACTGGGACCTGAGCGCCGCCGAGAAGGGCGGCTACGAGTTCTTCATGCTCAAGGAGATCGCCGAGCAGCCGGTCGCCGTCGCCGAGACACTGCTCGGACATTTTGTGGACGGCCGGATCGTGCTCGACGAGCAGCGGCTGTCCGATCAGGAGTTGCGCGAGGTCGACAAGGTTTTCATCGTCGCCTGTGGCACCGCCTATCACTCCGGCATGTTGGCCAAATACGCCATCGAGCACTGGACCCGGCTGCCGGTCGAGGTGGAGCTCGCCAGCGAATTCCGGTACCGCGACCCGGTTTTGGATCGCAGCACCCTGGTCATCGCGATCTCGCAGTCCGGTGAGACGGCCGACACCCTGGAGGCGGTCCGGCACGCCAAGGAGCAGAAGGCCAAGGTGTTGGCCATCTGCAACACCAACGGCAGCCAGATCCCGCGGGAGGCCGACGCGGTGCTCTACACCCGCGCCGGACCGGAGATCGGCGTCGCCTCGACCAAGACGTTCCTGGCCCAGCTGACCGCGAACTACTTGGTGGGGCTGGCATTGGCGCAGGCCCGCGGCACCAAGTACGCCGACGAGGTGGCCCGCGAATACCACGACCTGGAGGCCATGGCCGATCAGGTGTCCCGGGTGCTGGCCTGCATGGACCCGGTGACCGAGCTGGCCCACAAGTTCGCCAACTCCTCGGCCGTGCTGTTCCTGGGCCGCCATGTCGGATACCCGGTGGCGCTGGAGGGCGCGCTCAAGCTCAAGGAACTGGCCTACATGCACGCCGAAGGCTTCGCGGCCGGTGAGCTCAAGCACGGACCCATCGCGTTGATCGAGGACGATCTGCCGGTCATCGTGGTCATGCCGTCGCCCAAGAGTGCGGCGACACTGCACGCCAAGCTGCTGAGCAACATCCGGGAGATCCAGGCCCGCGGTGCGGTCACCGTCGTCATCGCCGAGGAGGGCGACGACACCGTGGCGCCGTACGCCGATTACCTGATCGAGATCCCCGCGGTGTCAACGCTTTTCCAGCCACTGCTGTCGACGATCCCAATGCAGGTGTTCGCCGCCGGGGTGGCCCAGGCCCGCGGGTACGACGTGGACAAGCCGCGCAACCTGGCCAAGTCGGTCACCGTCGAGTAGGAGCGCGGTGGGTGTCGGGCGCTGGCGCAGCGAGTCGGCCCGCGCCCACTTCGCGGCGGTGTACGACGCCGCGCTGGCGGGACTGCCGCCGATCGCCGAGACCCGCGATGTGACGACGACATTCGGTACCGTGCGGGTGTACCGATTCGACGGTGCGCCCGGGCGTCCGGGGGTGCTGCTGCCCGGGCGTAACGCCTCGACCCCGATGTGGGCGGACAACCTGCCCGGCCTGCTCGCGCACCGCAGCGTGTATTGCCTAGACCTGCTGGGGGAGCCGGGTATGTCGGTGCAGACCGCGCCGATCACCGCGGCCGCAGATCAGGCGTGCTGGCTCGACGAACTGCTCGCCGGGCTCGGGTTGGAATCCGTGCACCTGGCCGGGGTGTCGTTCGGTGGCTGGAGTGCGGTGAACCATGCCGTGCACTATCCCGGGCGCGCGGCGTCGCTGGTGTTGTTGGATCCGGTGTTGACATTCGCGCCGATACCGCTACGCACCATGGTGGCGTTCATCCCGATGGGACTGCCCCGGGTGTCCGATGTACTGCGCCGCCGGATCCTGCGGTGGATCTCCGGGGGCGCCGATGTCGACGAATCCGAGCCGGTTCTACAGCTGATCGATTCCGGCACGGCTGATTTCGAATTGCACCAACCGGCGCCCACCCGGTTCTCTCCGGAACAGTTGGGCGCGCTGGACATTCCGGTGCTGACGCTGATCGCCGGTCGCAGTGTCATCCACGAGGCGCAGCGGGCGGCGGCTACGGCGCGGGAGGAACTGCGGCACGGCCAGGTCGAGGTGTGGGAACAGGCCTCGCACGCGCTGACGGGAGAGTATCCCGAGGAGGTCGCCGAGCGGGCCGGACGGTTCTGGGATGAGGTCGACGCGTAGGGCGTCAGCCGGCGCGGCGTGCCCATTCGCTCGGGGGTACGCCGAAGTGGCGTCGGAAGGCCCGATTGAAGGTGCCCGGGTCGGTGAAGCCGCTGGCGCGGCAGGCCTGGCTCACCGAGGATCCCTGGGATATCAGAGAACTCGCGAGATCGAGGCGCCGGAGCCGGATCTCCGATGCCGGTGAACGACCGTCCTCGGCGAGCAGTTGCTGGACCGTGCGAAGGGAGAGATGGAACTCGGCGGCCAGTCTGGCGGCGGTGAAATCGGGATCACGGAACCGCGTGCGGACATGCTCGAGTAGGCGGGTGCGCAGTTCGGTGCGCGACGAAGCCACCTCGGTGATGGCGCGACCACCCGGGCGCGCGGTGGCGGCGAGTCGTTCGGTCGCGTCGGCGAAGGCCAGCAGTCGGGTGCCCTCAGTTCCCAGCGGTTTGGCCGACCAGGTCACCGGAATCGGTTGTCCGGCGCGGGTGATGAACCATTCGTGCGCGGTGAGGGCGGGGGAGCCGCAACCGTCGAGGATCGGGCAGGAGTGCGACGGGTAGCGCGACCCGTCGGGGTGCCACTCGTGCAAGGTGTCATGGCTGGGTGCACCGATGATGTCGTCATCGGACCGGTACCCGAGCATGCTCAGCGCGGCCTGATTGGCCAGCACGACGGTGCCGTCCGGGCCGATGACCCACAGCGGGGTCGGCGCGACGTCGATCACCGCCGACAACGTGCCGGCATCGAGTGCGGGCTGGTTGAACACGATCTCCCCTGGCTTGCTCTGGTGTCACCGACGCTAGGCCGGGGCCGTTTCGGGCATGTTTCGCTTCCGGTTACGGGGTGGTTAAACGGCGTCCCGGTGGGGCGGTGCTGCGCAAAATGCCGGATTCCCTGCGCCTTCTGCCATGGGCACGGGCGTACCGAACCGGTGATATGGACGTCAACATCGATCTGCACAAGGAGCCCGAGTATGGCGTACGACCCCGCTTCACCCGTCATCACCGAGATCGAACAACGCCGTTCGGAGACCGGGATCAGCTGGCAGAAGCTGGCCGATCACATCGAACGACCGTTGGTGTGGACGGTGGCCGCCATGCTCGGCAGTCACCCGATGCCCGCCGCCGAAGCCACCGCCGCCGGTGAGCTGCTCGATCTCAGTGCGGGAACCGTTGCAGCGCTGCAACGTCAGCCCTATCGCACCGCTGATCCGGCGTTGCTGACCGATCCGACCATCTACCGCTTCGTCGAGTTGATCAACGTGTACGGTCCGACGTTCAAGGCGCTGATTCACGAGGAGTTCGGCGACGGCATCATGAGCGCGATCAACTGCAACATGACCTTTGAGCGCAAGGCCGATCCCGACGGTGACCGGGTGGTCGTGACCATCGACGGCAAATTCCTGCCGTACCACTGGTAGCGGGGGCTGACATGTCATACGTCAAACCCGCCG
Source organism: Mycobacterium sp. C31M (assembly GCF_053345865.1). NCBI lineage: Bacteria > Bacillati > Actinomycetota > Actinomycetes > Mycobacteriales > Mycobacteriaceae > Mycobacterium > Mycobacterium sp. C31M. The sequence goes on from NZ_JBKFAX010000027.1 coordinate 71,458, forward strand.
AACTGGCCACCCGGATCATCGATGCCGGAGAGTCGAAGGTTTTCATGTCCACCCGGGACACGCTGATCCGCGCGTATATGGCCGGCGCCATCCTGGCGCTTGCCGCAGCGTTTGCGATCACCATCTCGACAAAGACGGGCGAGCCGCTACTGGGTGCGGTGCTGTTTCCGGTCGGCTTCTGCATGTTGCATCTGCTCGGATTCGACCTTTTGACAGCGGTTTTCACGCTGGTGCCGTTGGCCTGGCTGGACAAGCGGCCGGGTGTGACACTGCGGCCCATGCTGCGTAACTGGGGTCTGGTGTTCGTCGGAAACCTGTTGGGTGCGCTGACCGTCGCGGTGTTCATGGCGGTGTACTTCACCTACGGGTTCAGCGTGGCGCCGGATGCGGTGGGGCAGGCGATCGGTGAGATCGGGGCCGGTCGGACCGTCGGTTACGCCGACCACGGCGCCGCCGGCATGCTGACGCTGTTCCTGCGTGGAGTCATGTGCAACTGGATGGTGTCGATGGGGGTGGTCGGTGCGATGATGTCGGACAGCCTGCCGGGCAAGGTGATTGCCATGTGGATGCCGATCATGGTGTTCTTCTACCTGGGCTTCGAGCACTCGATCGTCAACATGTTCCTGTTCCCGTCAGGGTTGATGCTCGGTGGTGAGTTCACCATCATGGATTACCTGATCTGGAACGAGATCCCCACCGTGTTGGGTAATCTCGTCGGCGGCCTGGCCTTCGTCGGGCTGGTCATCTATGCCACCCACGGCAAGACCGGACCGCTGCGCCCGCGACCGAACGAGCTGGTCTCGGTCGACGCTGGCGCAGGCCCCGGTCGGGTGTGATCGCCGCCGGACTCGCGGGGCGGTCTGCAACCCGACCGCGAGTCCGGCCGCGATCAGCGTGATACCCAGCCACACCGGCGCACCGGGAACGGCTCCCGTGAGGGGAATCCCGATCATCGCGGCCGCCACCGGGGCGATACCGGTGAGCAGGCCGGCCCGGCCGGTGCCGAGGGCCGCCGCGACGCGCTGCTGAAGGGGCTGTTGTCGTGGTTGCCCGAGGCGCGGGTGTTGGGAGTGGCGGCGGGGCTGCACCTGTTGATCACGCTGCCCGGTCGTGGGGTCGACGATGTGGCCATCGCCGACCGATTACGCGAGGCCGGGGTGGTAGTCCAGCCGCTGTCGTTGCACCGCCGGCTACCCGGGCCGCCGGGGCTGGTCATCGGATACGCCGCACATCCGCCGGACCGGTTGGCCGAGGCGGCCGGCATCATCGGCCGCACGCTGATGGGTCGGACCTGATTCTGTTGTCAGAGGTGCGGAGTAACCTCGGAGAGGTGATCGAACACCAGTTCGAAGCGTCGGGAGCGGTGGTGGTTGGCCACCTCGATACCGCGCGCGATCAGCTGCGCACCGAACGGGTCGCCGTGGCGGCCAAGATTCTGGCGGCGGGCCGGTTCGCGCTGGCGCGGATGGCTGA